>NZ_JALJRJ010000012.1:141125-196817 GCF_024519755.1 Micromonospora sp. Mcm103 | reverse complement strand
ACACGACAGTGGGGGCGGTACCCGGATCCGGGTACCGCCCCCACTGTCGTGTCCGCCGTGTTCCCGGCGTCAGGGCGCCCAGCGGCCCCCGCGCATCGTCGACCACGGGTCGACGTCGTCGGCCTTGGCCTGGGCCTCGGCCTGCGCCCAGGTGTAGATGCCCTGCGCCATCAACGCCGGGGTCCCGGCGGCGAGCCGCCCGAACACGTCGGCGCGTGCCCGCTGCACGTCACGGTCCTCGGGAGCGCTCAACGCCGCCCACTCGGCGAGGTGACCGGCGAGGTCGAGCCGGCCGCGGTCCGCCGCGTCGAGGGCGCGCTCGGCCAGGCGGGACGCCCCGCCCGCGAGCTGCGCCACCTCGGCGGCCAGGTCGGCGCGCGGCGCCGGTCGCACGGTGGCCGGGTCACCGTCGTACCAGCCGCCGTAGGTGCGCCAGACGGTGCGGACGATGAACTGCGGATCGTCGTAGGTGGGGCGCAGCCACGGCTGGGCCAGCAGGGCGGACACCTCCGGCGTGACCAGGGGGGCGTGCAGGATCTCGTCGAGCGTGCGGCCCTCGTTCATCATCGCCACCACACCGTCGTGCAGTGTCGACAGCAACGTCGCCGACCCGAGCAGCGTCTCCCGGACGCGATCGGCACCGACCACCGGCAGACCGTGGCCGGGCAGCAGGATCTCGGCGCCGAGGCCGGCCATCCAGCGCAGCGCCCGCACCCACTCGGCCACGTGGCGGCGGACCTTCTGCGGGTTGCCGGCGTTGGGTGCCACCCAGGCGTAGAAGTCGCCGCAGCACAGGATGCGCCGGTCGGGCAGCCAGGCCATCGTCGCGTCGTCCGTCTCGCCGCGGCCGTGCCGCAGCTCCATCGTCAGATCGCCGTGCCGCAGCGTGAGCGTGTCGAGGTAGGTGCGGTCGGGCTCGCGATAGTCGGTCGGCCACGTGATGCCCGGAGCGCGGAACTGCCGGCGGTTGACTGTCGCGTTGTACCCGGCGGTCAGCCGGTACCGGGCGAAGCGCTCCGGCACGGCGGCGTGCGCCACGACCGAGATGCCGGGGTCGTGGCGCTCGGCGGCCTCCGCCTCGAACGGCGACAGCCCGAGGACGTGGTCGATGTGGCCGTGGGAGTAGACGGCGGTGACGACCGGCGCGGTGCTGCGTGCCCGCACCGCCTCGTGCAGCGCGGCCGCGGTGTTGCGGTCGCCGGTGTCGAAGAGGACCAGGCCGTCGGCCGTCTCGAAGACGTAGACGTTGCCGGTCGCCGCCCACATCCATACACCGTCGTCGATCAGGCGGAGCCCGTCCCGGCGAAGCTCACCCTTGTAGTAGGCGAACAGCGGCTCGTCACCGCGCCAGGCGCGGTCCGCGTAGTCCTCGAGTTCCTTGTCCATCGACACTCCCGGTCCGGTCGCAGGGATCGTGCAAACGGGTCGGCCGGACGAATGCAGGCCGAAGGCCGGCCGCGGCGGCAGCGCCGGACACGACCGGACTGCCGCAGCGGCCGGCGGGACGACCGGGACGGCGGCCTCAGCGGTTCTGGCCGGCCGCCTCCGGGGCGTCCTGCGTCCGCCGGAACCGGCCGACCGCGCGGCGCACCGGACCGGTCACCATGCGGGCCAGGCCGCGGGTGACGAACAGCCGGCTGTCCCGCTGGAAGGCATCCTGGTCGTTGTCGTGCGGGAAGGCGACGATGGGCACTCCCACACCGAGGAACTTACACAAGGTGGGCCATCCTTCCGATACTCGATAAACCAGGAGGCGCTCAGCCGGAACGCATTCCTGGACGTCGCGGATGTGCTTTTCGAACACCTCGACGGCGTATTTCTCGTCCTGAATCGGCCCGTCCCCGAAATGGCGGCGGAAAACACCGTCGAAGATCTCGTTGAACGCACCGAAACGCCGATCGAGGGCCCGCAGCGGCAACTGCATGGCGGGGACGAGGAGGCGGCTGAACAGATCCTGCCGGTACGCCATGAAAATGGTGCGCATGCACGAGCGGTGCCATTGCACCGGATCGCGCACGGTCAGGATGACCTTCGCCTCCGGGTACCGCTCCACCAACTCGCGCCAGAACGCCGCGGCGGGCCAGTCGACAGTGGACCGATAGCCGGCGAACACCTGGTCCCAGTCCACGTCGGCCCCGCCCACAGCCGCCTGCCAGTCGGCCAGCCGGGCGGGGTCCTTGAGGATCTCCTTCGTGTGGTACGTGGGACCCATCCCGAGAATGTTGAGAGCTTCCCGCAGCGAGGCGGTGCCGGTACGGCCGAAGCCGACGCCGATGACCTCCATGTCGTGGGTTCCTCCTGCCGATCGCCGGGTCGACCCCCACCGTCAGGTGCGCGCCGTGGCCTTGCGGAACAGTGCCGTCGCCAGTGGCACGAAGACCACCAGCAGGCCGAGCGACCACAGGACCGACGCCAGGGCGTCCCCGCCCGGTGAGACGCCGTTGAAGTAGTCGCGCGCCGCGTTGATGGTCAGCGTGACCGGGCTGTTGTCGCTGAACGGCCGCAGCCAGCCGGGCATCGACTCGGACGGCACGAACGCCGAGCTGACGAAGCCGAGCAGGAACATCCACGGCATCGCGGTGCTCTGCGCACCCTCGGCGCTGGAGGCGGTGACGCCCACGATCGACAGCACCCAGCAGAGCGCGAAGCCGAACAGCAGCAGCACGCCGATCCCCGCCAGCACCTGCAGGAACGTGCCGTGCAGCCGGAACCCGAAGGCGTACCCGACCGCACCGGTGACCACGAGCGCGATCAGGTTGCGGAAGGTCTCGGCCAGGGTGCGGCCGATCAGCACCGCGCTGTCGCTCATCGGCAGCGAGCGGAACCGGTCCATCATGCCGTTGCGGAGGTCCTCCGCGATGCCCACGCACATGCCGGCGATGCCGCCGAAGACGACGATCTGCCCGAAGACGCCGGGCAGCACGAACTGCTTGTAGTCGCCGCCCGGCACCGAGATGGCGCCGCCGAACACATAGGTGAAGAGGATGAAGAACATCATCGGCTGCAGGATCGCCGCCATCAGCTGGTCGGGGCGGCGCTGCATGTGCCGGATGTTGCGGCCGGCCAGCAGCAGGACGTCACCCACGAACCAGCCGGGCCCCCGCCGCTCGGGCGGCGCCTCCCACGCCGGCGTGGGGGTGTCCCGCTGCCGGGTCGTCGATTCGTCGACGGTCACTTGCCCTCTCCCTTCCGAGCGGACGACGTGGCGGCGCCGGCCGCGGCGGCGCGGCTGCCGGTCAGGGCCAGGAAGACGTCGTCGAGGGTGGGGCGCCGGACCACATGGGTCGCCACCCGGATGTCGTGGTCGGCCAGCCGGTTCAGCGCGTCGGCGACCCGGACGAGATCGTCGCCCATCCGCGCGGTGATCTGCGCCAGCGGCCGGTCGACGACGGGCTCCTCGGCACCCGGCGCCCGCAGCAGGGCGACCGCGTCGTCGAGCCGGGAGGGATCCTCCAGGACGAACTCCACACGGTCTCCGCCGACGCGCGACTTCAGCTCCGACGGAGTCCCCTGGGCCACCGCCCGCCCCTTGTCGAGCACGGTGATCGTCTTCGCCAGCCGGTCGGCCTCGTCCAGATACTGCGTCGTCAGCAGGACGGTGGTGCCCTCACGGACCAGCATCTCGATCTCGGTCCACAACCCGAGCCGTGACTCCAGGTCGAGGCCGGTGGTGGGCTCGTCGAGGAAGAGCACGCGCGGGCGGATGAGGATGCTCGTGGCGAGGTCGAGCCGTCGCCGGGTGCCGCCCGAGTAGGTCTTCACCTGCTTGTCGGCGACCTCGTCCAGACCGAAGCGGGTGAGCACCTCACCGGTGCGTCGGCGGGCCTCGGCCCGGCCGATGCGGTAGAGCCGGGCCACCAGTTCGACGTTCTCCCGGCCGGTGAGGACCGGGTCGACGGCGGCGAACTGGCCGGTGAGCCCGATCATCGAACGGACCCGCCCCGGCTGCTTCGCCGCGTCGACGCCGTAGATCTCGACGGTGCCGGAGTCGGCCCGCAGCAGAGTGGACAGAATCCGCACCGTCGTCGTCTTGCCGGCGCCGTTGGGGCCGAGCAGGCCCACCACAGTGCCGGGCGCGGCGTCCAGCGACAAGGCGCTGACAACCTTACTTTTGCCTAGCTGCTTGCTGATGTCTCGCGCTCTGATCGCGTCCGCCATGGCGACACCCTATCATCCGCTATATTTTCGCGCAGTTATCGAGCTTGCGTTTCGCGTAGTGTCAGTCGAGCTGACGGAGCCGTACCGGCAGCGACGCGAAGTCGCGGAGCGGTATCGTGCGCCGCCGCACCGGCGGGGCGGCCAGAACCAGCCCGGGAGCGGCGGCGCGCAGCCGGCGGAGCAACACGGCGATCTCCAGTCTGGCCAGACCCGCGCCGAGGCAGTAGTGGATGCCGGCGCCGAAGCTCAGCGGCATGGGACCGGTGCGGCCCGGGTCGAACACGTCCGCGTCCGGGAACGCCTCCGGATCCCGGTTCGCGGACCCGATCAGCAGCCGCACCTGGGACCCCTGTGGAACGACGACCCCGCCCAGTTCCACGTCCGCGCCGGTGAAGCGCAGGCCGGGTGCGACCTGCACCGACGACTCGAAGCGCAGCGTCTCCTCGACGAACCTGCGGGTGCCGTCCTCGGTGTCCAGCCAGCGTCCGCGCCCGGGGTCCTCCAGCAGCAGCAACATCGCGTTGTCGATGGCGGTGGCAGTCGTCTCGAAGCCGGCCGACCAGAGGGTGAACAGCAGGGTACGAAGCTCGGCGTCGTCGAGGCTGCCGTCCTCGGCGTCACGCACCTGCACGAGCGCCGAGACCAGGTCGTCCCGCGGATCCCGGCGGCGCTGCGCGATCATGGCGTCGAAGTAGGTGCCCAGCTCGCGGAACGCCTCGTCGGCCCGCCGGACCGCGTCGGGTGTCGCGGCCGGGTCGACGACGTTCATCATCTCGGGCACGTTGCGGGCCAGCGACTCGCGGTCCGGCTCCGGGATGCCGAGCAGGTCGGACATCATGTGCATCGGCATCGGCACGGAGACGTCGGTGTGCAGATCGACTGTGGCCCCGTCGACCAGCCGCTCCAGCACGTCCGAGACGAGCCGGTCCGACCACCGTTCCATGGAGGCCTGCATGTCGGCCACCCGGCGACTGGTGAAGCCGTGCCCGATCAGCTTGCGCAGCCGGGTGTGCTTGGGCGGGTTGCTGCCCACCAGCGAGCTGACCAGCACGTCGTACGCCTCGTGCTCGACGGCCTGCGGGAACATCTGCGCCATCGCGTCCGGGTGCGCGCCGGGGAAGACCTCGGCGTGCTTGAGCACGTACTGCACGTCGGCGTACCGGCTCACCAGGTACGCGCCGAACTGGCTGCGGTAGACCGGCGCGGTCTCGCGCAGCCAGGAGTAGATCGGGTACGGGTCGGCGGCGGCGGCCGGCGACATGAGCTGGATCAGGGCGTCCGGCGCCCCGGTCTCGACCTGGTCGGACAGGGTCATCGCAGCTGCCTTCCTCGGAGGGTGACGACGCGGGTCAGGTCCAGCCGTGCTGGTGCGACGGCGAGGGCCGGGGCGAGGTCAGGTTCTGCGCCCGGACCATCGAGTCGCGGAAGAAGCCGCAGATGATCTCGCGCTCCTCGCGCTGCAGCTCGGCCGGGAGGTTCTCCCAGTTGTCCACGAAGATCTGGAAGAGACTGCGGCCCACGCCGGCCGGCTCGATGTAGAGCTTGCCGTTGAGCTCGACCGGCCACGAGGCCCGGCGCAGGCCGAACTCCAGCCACGGCAGGTAGGAGGGGAACTGCTGGTTGGGCTCCACGTGGCGGTGCACCGACATCTCCACCACGCCGCTGGCGTCACCCATGATCAGCGTGAGCTTGTCGCCGTCGGTGAACGTGCCGAAGCGGCGCTGCAACCAGTAGCGCAGCGACTCCGGCTTGGTCAGCAGCTCCCAGGCGTCGTACGGCGTGGACTCCAGCTCGATCTGCACGTACGGGCCCATCCGCCGCCACGGCCAGCGCCACGTCGTGCCGGTACGCAGGTAGCCGGCGAGCTGGTCGAGAATCCCCGGCCAGCCGTTGCCGTTCCAGCCGCGCCAGTCCGACGGTGAGTTCAGGGCCTCCTCGGTCGCGGTGATCCGGGTGCCGCCGTCGCCGGTGGCGTCCAGTTCCCAGACGACCCGGGTGGCCGGTCCGACGCCGACCCAGCGCCAGAAGTACTTGAGCTCGGCGTGGCCGTCACGCGGCGGCTCCGCCACGAGCGGCCGGCAGTGGAAGAACTCGCCGTCCTCGAAGTCGAGCAGGACGTCGCTGCCGACGGCGGTCAGTGAGCCCCGGCACCGCGCCAGCCAGGAGCGGATCTCCTCCGGCGTGGTGAGCGCCTGCCAGACCCGCTCGATCGGGTTCGGGATCTCGACGACCGCGACGAGGCGTTCCCAGCGGTCCTGCACGATGGAGCGGGCCTGGATCGCGTTGAGCGGTGGAAAGGTGTCCAGGGCCCGCGACGGTTCGAGTTCGGCGAAGTCCGGCCAGGACGTCTCCGTGGTGTGTGCTCCGTTCAGCTCTGCCGATTCGACGGACACGGTCTGCCTCCCTGGGGTGCGACCTGGGCCGGCTCGAGGACGGCGGACGCTCACCGGGCCGCTGACGGGCACCACTGATCACCGGTCGCCGCCGGTGTGGCGTCGATCGGTGCGTGGGAGTCAGGATCAGGTGCGTCGCGTGCCGCCGTCCGGGGCCGGAACGCGTACGCCGATCGTAGGAAGGCCGGGGGTCTCGCCGCTTCTCGCAACTTGCGCAGCGCGCCGATCCCCCCGGGGTCAGCCCTTGAGCACCCGGCCGGCGCCGAGCAGCTCGACGGCCTGGGTGATCCGCCGGGCCCGGGTCTCCGGCCGCTTGGCGCCGGTGATCCAGGTGACGTACTCCTTGGTCCGCGAGTAGGACAGCGTGGCGAAGAAGGCCTGGGCGTCGGGATGCTCGCCGAGCGCGGCGGTCAGGTCGTCGGGCACCTCCACGGTGCGCGCCTCGGTGTCCGGTTCCAGGGTGACGCGCACGTCGTCTCCCGCCTCCACCCCGGCGGCGGCGCGTACGGTCTTGTTGACCACGATGTACCGGTTGCCGTTCGGCCCGGTCATCACCGAGCCGGCGTACGGCGTGTCGTTGATCCGGCCGGTCACCGGGATCCGCGCCGCGGTGCCCAGCCGGCCGGCGATCGCGGGCGGGACGGTGACATAGGTCCACGCCCCGACCTGCTCGCACACGAGTGTGCCGCCGAACGTCTCGCTCATCTGCGCTCCCTCACCTCTCGTCCGCGGACCGGCGGCGTCACACCGGGGCGGGCCCCACGTCGGCCAGCCGGTCCGTGGAAACCGCCACGTCGGGGGTGATGCCGAGCAGCCGCAGGCAACGGGTGACCGCCGCCGGCACACCGACCGCCGCGACCTGCCCGCTGACCAGCGCCTCGATCGGGTCGAGCTGCCGCATGCCCAGGCTGAAGAAGCTGCGCGCGTCGGTGCGGACGGTCAGCGACGGCGCGCCGGCCGGCCCGGCGACGACCTCGGCGTGACCGGCCCGCACGTCGACGTGGAAGATCTCGTCGTCGACCCGGAACTCGTAGCTCTCGTCGATCTCGCCGGTGCGTGCGTCGTCCACCATGGCCTCGATGGCGAGGACGGCCCAGGACGCGCGTACCGTTGACCCGGTGGGGAGCTCGTGCCCCGCGGCGTATGCCAGCCCGAAGCGGGACAGCCCGAGGATCGGCTCGTGCAGCGAGCGGCCCAGGTCGGTCAGCTGGTAGCCACCGGTGCGCTTGCGGGGTTCGGTGGGCGTCAGCAGGCCGGCGTCGACGAGCGCGGCGAGCCGGGCGGCGAGCAGGTTGGTGCCGATACCGGGTAGCGCTTCCAGTAACTGATTGTAGCGACGAGGGCCGTGCAGTAGTTCGCGAATGACGAGCAAGGTCCACCGCTCGCCCACCACATCCAATGCGTAAGCGAGGGCACACTGCTGGTCATACGACCGTTTCCCGCGGGCCCCGTTCACTTCGTCCACCCTCCGGCTGTCATGCTACTTGAGTATTGCATGACAATGTGGTGGCGGCGAGTGACCGCCTACCCGGGCGGTACCGACAGGCGGGCCAGCTCCCGCGCGCAGTCCGCGGCGGCCGTCCAGGCGGCGGCGAACCGGCGGCGCAGCGCGTGCGCACGGTTGTCCGGCAGCCCGAGATGGCGCCAGCCCTGGTGGCTGAACTCCAGCCGCTGACGGTCGGCCAGCCGGTGCAGGGCCAGCTCGGCGGTGGTGCCGGCGCCGCGCTCGGTGATCTGCACGGTGAACGTCACCGTCCCCTCCCGCACCGACCAGTCGTCGAGCGGGAAACGACGTGGCCCGTCGGCGTCCACCACGAAGAACCAGGCGGGCCGGAAGCCGTCGCTCGCCACCGGGAGCCACCGGTAGAGCAGCGACGGTTCGAACGCGTCCCAGCCCGGTGGCAGGTCGACCGAGCCGTCGATGTCGGACCGCCAGTCGTAGCGCGTCGAGCGTCCGGTGCGCAGGTACCCGTCGAGTCGTTGCAGGAAGTCGGTCCAGCCGGCGCGCATCTGCTCGATCTCGGCCGGCGGCCGCACCGGGTCGGCGTCCTCGACGGTGAGCCGCGCGCCGCCGGCGGTGGGCTCGGCCCGCCAGGTGATGTGCTGCTCGGGCCCGACGCCGAGGAACGACCAGGTGAACTCGATGAGCCGGTCGTCGACGACGCGCACCGGCGTGACCACGAAGAAGTCACCGTCGCCGAAGTCGATCCGCCACGGCGTCCGGACGTGCCAGTCGCCGCGCGTGGTGCCGAACCAGGCGGCGAGACGGACCGGGTCGGTCAGGGCCGCCCACAGCTCGTCCACGCCGACCGGCACGGTGATCGCCGTCCGGACCGGAGGCGCGCCGAGAAGCCGTCGACCCCGGTCACCCCTGTGGTCGTCCATCGTCTCTCCTCCCGGCCAGCGAGCGCGGGCCGGACCATGTCGCGTCCGGCCCGCGTCCATCTCACTGCTACATCGCGTCCTTGGCGAGGTAACCGCCCATGGTGAACCGCAGGCTGGTCACGTACGCCACCGGGTCCTTCTCCGGGTACCGGGTGTCGTGCAGCGGCAGCATCCGGTAGATCTGGCCCTTGCCGGGCGAGCCGGCCGGCGGGATCTGCCGGACGTCGTCGATGGTCAGGATGATCGGTTCCTTGTTCATCAGCTTCAGGCCGAGCTTCGGCATGTCGAAGATGGCACCGACCGCCATCCGGCAGGCCTTCGCCGACGGCCCCTCACCGGCGTACGGGTCGAAGGGGGTACGGATCTGACCGGTCGACAGGCAGTCGGGGTTCAGCGTGACGGTGATCTCGCCGAGTTCCTCGCAGCTGCCGGTCATCTTCATCTCGATCAGGTTCGTGTAGACCTCGGCGGTCGCCCAGTCCTCGGAGGTCGGCTCCGAGCGCACGACCCGGACGTAGCCCTCGAACGGCACTGTGTACTCGCCGACGCCGGGCACGGCGAACGTGTCGACCGAGGTGATGCCGAGGTTGTCGATGCCGGGGACCGGCGGCGTCCACGGCTTGACCTCCGTGCCGACGTACCGGTTCGGGACGCCGTCGGTGGGAACCGGCCGGCCGTAGATCACGGAGGGCTTGCTGGCGGGGGCTGTCATTGTCTTCTCCTCCTGAGAGTTCGGCGCGGCCTCGGCCGCCCGGACGCATCGCATGGATCGTGGGAACGGATGCGGGGTGCCTCGCCCGTCAGGGCATCAGCGTGGTGTGGTCGCAGCAGGTCAGGCCGGGCTCGTCCGCGACGCCGTCCTGGTCGGAGTCGATCTCGCCGTCGACGGTGGAGTACACGTCACGCGAGTTCATGTCGATGCGGCCGTCGCCGTCCCAGTCGTTCAGCTTGCCCTTGAACGTGCCGAGGATGAAGGCGTTTGTCATCGGGCCGACCTCGGGGTCGTGCAGCGTGGACAGCACGCCGTTGCCCGGGGTGAGGACCTGCTCGATCGAGCGGCCCGCGATGCGGGCCAGGTTCACGTAGCCCCAGCCCTGGAAGCGGCCGCGGACGTAGCGGATCGCGGCCTCCTCGCGGATCTGGAACTTCGGCTCCAGGTGCCAGGTGCCGTACCGGGCGAAGCCGATGTTCGCCTTGCGCACGCCCTCGCTCGGGTCGTCGGCGCGACCGGACTTGAAGAACGTCCGCGGCACCAGCGACTCGAAGAAGAAGTTGCCCCGGTCGCGGCGCGTCCGGTCGGTGAAGCCGCGGAACAGGTAGTTGTCGCAGTGCGGCGAGCCGTCGGCGTGCAGGCCGGAGATCGTCTTGGCGATCACCAGCTGGCGCTCGCGGGTCTGCACGTTGGGGCAGGCGTGGGCCTGGCCGTAGATCCGCGCGAGGCCCTGCGGGGCCAGCGAGATCTTGCCCCAGTGCGTGTTCGACTCGTCGAGACGCACGTACAGGTCACAGTGGATCAGCAGGTAGATGGTCTCGTCGAAGGTGCGGCCCGGCGTGTAGAGGGCGTCCCGGCCGTCGAACGACGGGTCACCGCTCTGCAGCTCGCTGATGAACAGCTTGGACCACTCGGCGATCTCCGGGTCGGCGTCACCGAGGAACTTCTGCAGCGTCGAGATCGCCTGGGCACCGCCCAGCTTCTCGATCGCCCACAGCGCGTCCCACCGCACCTCCCGGTTGGTGTCGTGCCGGACGACCTGCTCCAGCAGCTCGAAGGCGTCGGCCTGGTCGCGGTCGGCGTACTCGTACATCGCCTGCTCGCGCATGGCCGGGTCGGCGTGGTGCAGGGCGTCGTGCCGCAGCTCGTCGTTGGTGCGGTTGTCGAGCCGGATCGCCACCCGGTTGAGGGCGTAGCCGAAGTCGCTCGCCCATGCCGCCGGGTCGCCGGCCACCAGCCGGGGATCCACGTTGCTCAGGGTGGTGCGGTACGCGAAGTTGAGCGCGTCGCGCTGCTCGGTGCCGAGATCCTCGAGCAGCGCGGTTTCCTGCGGCCACGTCCGGACCTCACCGTTGGCGGACACTGGAGACTTGTTGCATAGGTCGATCGCCATCTCGCATTCCCTTCGGTCGGTTCCGTCAGGCTCAACATCGACGACGCTATAGAAAAATGAACCTGGACACTTCTCACGCCTTTCCATCCCTCCCTAAGCTGTCAGTACATGTAGCGATCGGGGGCTCCGATGGTGGCTTACACGCCCACGTCCGTACCGCGCTCGTCCCTCCCGCAGATGTCCGGCCGCGCCGCCGCCTGGGCGGCGATCACGGCCCGGCACCTCGCCGTCGCGGCCGGCCGGCGGCTCACCCGGCGGGCCTCGCCCGCGCCCGCCGGGATGACCGCACTGCTCACCCGGCTGGGCCCGACATTCGTCAAGGGCGGCCAGATCCTCGGTACGCGTCGCGACCTGCTGCCCGGACCGTGGTGCGACCAGCTCGCCCGCCTCAACGACCGGGTCCCGGCCATGTCCGCCCGGGAGGCGCGCGCGGTGCTGGACGCGGCCTACCCCGACGGCACGCCGTTCGCGCGGATCGGCAGCGAGCCGGTGGCCAGCGGCAGCATCGCCTCGGTCTACCGGGCCTGGCTGCACGACGGGACGCCGGTGGCCGTCAAGGTACGGCGCGGCGGCATCGGCCCGCAGATGCGCCGCGACCTCGACCTGCTCAGTGCCGGCGCGGGACTGCTGGAACGCCTGCCCGGCCTGCGCAAGGTACCGATGCGCCGCATGCTGGGCCACGTCTCCACCGCCGTGCTGCGGCAGCTCGACTTCGCGCAGGAGGCCACGGCGCTGCTACAGCTGCGGCAGAACCTCGCCGACGTCGCGGCGTTCCGGATCCCGGCGCCCCGGCCGGCGCTCTGCCGCGACGGCGTCCTGGTGATGGAGTGGATCCCGGACCTGCGGCAGTTCAAGCCCGGCGACCTCAACCGCGAACAGCGCCGCCAGATCGTCCGGCGTGTGCTGCACGGCGTGTACCGGATGCTGTTCGTCGACGGGCTCGTGCACTGCGACATGCACCCCGGCAACCTCTACCTGCGGGTCGAGGAGGTGGTGCTGCTCGACGCGGGGTTCGTGGTCCGGCTCGAACCGCACGTACGGCGGCTGTTCGCCGAGTTCTTCCTGTCCATGTCCATGGGTCGCGGCCAGCAGGCCGCCGAGGTCATCCTGCGCAGCGCCGAGCACGTACCGCCGGGGTGCGACGTGCAGGCGTTCCAGGCCGGTGTACGGGATCTCGTGGTGCGCAACCACCGCCGCACCGCCGGGCAGTTCCGGCTCGCGCCGTTCGCCGCGGAGCTGTTCAACCTGCAGCGGCGGTACGGCATCACGGCGGCGCCGGAGTTCGTCTTCCCGCTCATGTCGCTGCTCGTCCTCGAAGGGATGATCAACGACTTCGACGTGGACGTGGACTTCCAGGCCGAGGCCATCCCCACCCTGCTCGCGGTCCTGCGATGAGGACCGCGCTCGACATCCGCACGCCCCGGGAACGCGAGGTCGCGCCGCCCGGCGACGCGCGGGCGTACCGGTGGACGATCGTCGGCCCCGAGCGGCACCCGCTCGCCCCGGCGCTGCGGGTGGCGAGCCGCGACGACGCACCGGAGGCGGTCGCCGTGCTGCTCGGCCGCACCTTCCACCAGGTCGACAACGGTCGCCTGCTGCGGGCGATCCGGGCGGCCGTGGCACGCGGCAGCCGGCTCGCGGTCGTGCACCTGGGCGCGGGCGGCGGCAGCCTGGTGCGCGCCGCGGCGGTCGAGCATCCCGGCCTGTCCTGCGTGGTGGCGGAGCTGACCGATGGCCCCGCACCGGCCGCGGTGCGCGCCGCCACCGGCCTGGTCACCGCCGCCTCCCCGGTCGCCGGCGAGGTGCGGGTGGACCGGGACGGCCGGCTCCGCACCACCGACTGGCAACCGGCTGCCCTGCCCTCGGCGGCCGGCCCCGCCGGTCCCGCCGGAGCCGTGCTGGTCACCGGCGGCCTCGGCGGGCTCGGCCTGCGGGTCGCCGCCGTCCTGGCCTGCCGGCACGGCCTGCACCCGATCCTGGCCGACACGGCCACGCCCGACCGGCTCGGCACCGCGGGCCGCCGGCACCTCGACCGCATGGCGGGGACCACGGGGGTGACAGTGCTCCGGGCCGACGTCACCGACGGCGCCGCCCTGCGCCGGGCACTCGCGGACGCCGGACACCTGCGGCTGGCCGGCGTCGTGCACTGCGCCGGGCTGCTGCGCGGCGGCCCGGTCACGGCCGGCACGGCGGCCGGGCTGAGCACCGTCCAGGCGGCGAAGGTGGACGGCCTGCGGCACGCGCTGGACGCGGTGGACCGCCATGCCCTACGCCGGGTGCTCGTCTTCGGCTCGATCACGGCCGAGCGGCCGCACCGCAGCCTCGGCGCGTACGCGCTCGCAAACGAGCTGCTGCGGCGCTGCGCCGGACGCCTCGCGGCCGACCTGCCGGCGGCGGTGACGCTGGTGGCGGAGTGGTCGATCTGGAGCGGCGCCGGCATGGCGCACGGAACGCCCGGCGCGGTGGCCGCGGCCCGGCGGCTCAACCTTCCGCCGGTGCCGCTCGGGCCGGGAATGGCCGCGGTGGACGCGTTGTGGCGCCTGACGGCTGAGCCCGGCCGGGCTCAGCGGCTGCTCATCTCCGGGTGCTGAGCCGGGGCGGGCGGCGGCTCGACGCTCCGCCGTGGCCGCAGGACGAGCATGGCGACTGCCACGAACACCACGACGGCGTTGACGAGGAGCAGCACGGCACTCAGCGGGTCGATCCCGTGCTCGTGCAGCGGGGCGGCCGCCTCGCCGCCCTGATCCGGCGCCCGGGCCGGCCGCACACCGGTGCCGACGCTGAACCACAGCGTGCCGCTCTTCTCACTACCGTCGGCGAGCACCACGTGGTAGGCGACGACGACATCGCCGCGCTCGGCGCTGCGTACCGCCTGCACCAGGGACCGGTCCCCGCTCGGCCGCGGCTCGCCGACGGCCAGCGACCGTCCGGCGGCGTCCCGCACGGCCACGTGCGAGTCGGCAGCCACCGGCCGCCCGGTGAAGACCAGCTCGACCGCCGACGGCGCCGACGTGAGGACGGCGCCGTCGGCGGGGACGCTGCTCGCCGCGCCGGAGCCGGCCCACGCGGCCCCGGTCCAGCCGAACAGCACCGCGAGGCCCACGACGACGGCGGACGCCCACCCGGCGCGGGTCACACACCACCCCGCGACACCGCCAGCGCCGGCACCACCCGGCGGCCGGCGCAGGTGCACACCATGGCCTCCTCCTCGGCGACGGAGGGCCGCAGGTGCCGGTACATGGCGACGACCATCGGGATGAAGACGACGGAGTTGTAGAACAGGTGCAGCTCGACGCGCGGATAGACCACCTGGAGCAGGCTCGTGGGCGCCGCGCTGCCGAACAGGAAGTGCCCGGTCTGCGCCTGGATCAGCAGCAGCAGGTGCTCGATGTGATGCCAGAACTGGAGGGCCAGGGCGATCGTCCACCAGGTGCGCGACTGCCCGGCGAACCCCGGGCGCAGCAGGAACAGACCGACGAGCATGAGCAGCGCGTACCCGTAGTGCATGACCTCGGACGTGACCAGCCAGGGGTAGAACTCACCGAGGACACCCCGCGCCTGCGGACGGGGCCAGCCGAGCACCCAGATCTGGTACGCCTGAACCAGATGCTCCGCCCAGTGGGCGAGCACGACCACCATGAAGCCCGACAGTGCCACGCGGTGATGACGACCGTTGAGCGCGCCGATGAACCCGTTCGACATGCGGTATCCCCCTCGCCGGCGATCACGGAAAGTACACGCATCGACGCTAGACGTCATGGGGTGAGCCCTCTTCTCCCAGATTGCTCATCCGCCGGGGGTCACCGCCGGGTGGCGAGGGCGAGAAACCGGTGCGGCGGGTCGTCGTAGCCGGTGAGGTGCCATCCGGTGCGGTGCGCGGCGAGGCGCAGGGACGTCTCGGCGAGAGGGTCACCGGGATGTGTGCCGCAACCGGCGAGATCGGTGCGCCCGGAGGGATGGAAGATGACGAGCCGGCCGCCGGGGCGGGTGACGCGGGCGAGTTCGCGCAGCCCGGCGTCGGTGTCGGGCAGGTGCGGGAGCAGGCCGGCGGCGAAGACGACGTCGACGGCGCGACCGGGCAGGGGGAGACGGCGGACGTCGGCCAGGGCGAGCGCGGCGTCGGCGGCGTGGGCGCGGGAGCGCGCGACGTCGATCATGGCGGGGGGCAGGTCGACGCCGAGAACGGTGCCGGCGGGTCCGACGGCGTCGCGCAGGGCCGGTAGCGCGCGGCCGGTTCCGCAGCCGACGTCGATGGCGTTCGCTCCGGTGGGGATGGCGGCCTCGGTGACGGCGGCGGCGTACGCGGTGAGGTCGTCGCCGGACTCGGTGTCCCAGGTGGCGGCGCGGGCGGCGAAGAAGGCCTGCGTCTCCGTGCGGTACCAGGCGTCGGTGTGGGTGAACCAGGCGCCGATGTGCCGGATCACCGGCCACGCGGGGTCGGCCAGGTCGACCACGATGTCGGCGGCGTCGCTCCGGTGGCGGCGTCCGCGTTCGGGGGAGGCGCCGCGCACCCGGATCGTCAGGTGCCAGTGGCCGGTGGGCAGCCGGCCCCGCCAGGCGGGGCCGGCGGCGATGACGACGGAACCGGGGGTGAGTCCGCCCCGGAGGTCGGCGGGGCCGGCGCAGATCGCCCGGCTGAGTCGTATGCGCGGCCGGCCCGCGTCGCGCAGGGCGGCGGCCAGACGGTCGGCCAGCACCGTCGCGTCGCGCTCGTGGCCGTCGACGAGGACGTAGGCGGAGCCGGCCGGGATCGCGGAAGTGACGTGGCCGAGCACAGTGGACCATCGGTCGCGCTGCGGGTCGGTCATCGGCGTGCACCACCGGGCCGCGGACTGCTGCGCACTCATGGACATCTATGATGCAGGTTCGGTCATCCCCCGGCCAGAGGCACCGCTGTCGCGAGGTTCTCACCGGTCCGGCGTCGCAACCGGCGCGCACGGCGGCCGGGCCGCGGTGCCGGTCAGTGTTGCAGGGCCTCGCCGAGCGCGGCCAGGAACGCCCCGGCCTGCGCACCGTTGACGAGCCGGTGGTCGTACGCCAGGCCCAGGTCCGCCACGGTCCGCTCGCGTACCCCGCCGTCGCCGTCGAGCACGACCTCGCGGTGCACGTCGGGCACCGACAGGGCGCAGGTGACGCCGGGCGGGATGACCGGCCGGGCCACCGTGACACCGGGTGTGTCGTTGAGCGCGACCAGGAAGTTCATGCCGGCCATGTCCTCCTCGCGGAGCCGGCCGCGCAGCGCCTTCATCCGCAGCGCGACCACGGCGTCGGCGAGGTCGCCGAGGTCCAGTCCGGCCGCGTCGCGGATCACCGGCAGGAACAGTCCGGTGCCGACGTCCACGGTGAGCCCGATCGACGGCGCCTCCGCGTCGACCACCAGCCCGTCGCCGGTGAGCCGGGCGTAGAGGGCACCGAACCGCTCGTGCAGCGCGGCCACGGCGGCGATGACGACCTCGGTCAGGCCGACCGTGGCGCCGGTCTCGTCGGCGGCGCGGCGGGCGTACGCGAGCGCCGCCGTCACGTCCACGCGGACGGCGGTGAAGGCCACCGGGATCTCCCGGTGCGAGGTGGACACCACGTCGGCGATTCGGCGCTGCGCCGGTGGCAGCGGCCGTCCCGGCGGCGTCACCCGGGCAGGCACGGCTGGCGGCTCCACCGACGCCGGCTCCACCGGGGCGGGCACGGCCGACTCGGGCAGGATCCGGCCGATGGGCGTGCCCGGGGCGCAGTCGGCGCCGGCGGCCACGTCCTGGCGCAGCACGCCGGCCTGCGTCGCGGCGAGTTCCTCGATCGCCTTGGACGTCTCGACCGCCGCGACCGGCTCATCGGCCTCGACAGTGGCGCCGTCCGCGACCAGCCATTCCAGCAGCACGTAGCTGTCGTCGTTGGGGTTGAGCCGGGGTACGTCCACCGGGACGCCCGGAGACACGCCGGCCGGATCCACCGGGCCGGCGTCAGTCCGTCCACCCCGGTCGCCGGCCGCCGTTGTCGGGGCGGACAGGTGCATGATCCGGTCCAGGATCGCGTCGGCGCCGAGCAGCACCGCCTGTTCCAGGTGCGGCGCGGACGGGATGACCCGGTCGGCGGAGCTGACCAGCTCGACCGGGCCGCGCAGCAGCGGCCACGCCTCGGCGTGCAGGCGGGCCGCGACCTCGCTCCCCCACGTGCCGCCCGCGGTGCTCTCCTCGGCGACGATCACGCGCTCGGCGCCGTCGAGCAGGCCGAGCAGGCCGTCCACGTCCACCGGGTAGAGCCGCGCCGGGACCAGCACCTCGACCGTACGTCCCCGCTCGGCGGCCCGCGTGGCGGCGGCGATCGCCCGGTCGGCGACCCCGCCCGGCGCGATGACGAGCGTTGGCGCGCCGGTGGCGTCCGGATCGTGGACGCGGGCCCAGTTGCCGTCCGCGCCGCGCGGTTCGAAGGCGAGGCGGTCGTCGACGCGGCCGTCCACATACCGTCGCCGGGTGTAGAGGATCTTGTCCTCGAAGAGCATCGCCGGTTCGTCGCGGCGCAGCGCGGCGGCCAGCACGTCGGCCGCGTCGTGCAGCGGGGACAGCTCGTACAGCGCGAGGTGCGGGATCCCGATGAAGTGCTTCTGCGGGCTCTGGCTGTGCGTCGCGCCGTAGCCGCGCCCGCCGCCGACCGGACAGCGGATCACCACCCGCATCGGGGTGCGCTCGCCGTACATGGCGACCGACTTGGTGATCAGGTTGAGGATCGGGTCGAAGGCGAGACCGGCGAAGTCCCCGAACATGATCTCGACGATCACTGTGTCGCCGCACAGCGCCAGGCCGCCCGCGACGCCGGTGATGCCGTTCTCGCTCAGCGGCGTCGACAGCACCCGGTCCGGATAGGCGGTGGAGAGTCCCTGGGTCACCTTGAACGCCCCGCCGTACGGGTCGGCCACGTCCTCCCCCAGCAGCCAGGCCCGCTCGTCGGCGGCGAACAGCGCGTGCAGGGCCCGGTTGAGGTTACGGCTGACCCGTTCCGCGCGCGTCACTCCGCCGCTCCGCGCGCGAGCGGCCGGGCCAGCACCTCGGCCGAGACCTCCGCGACCCGCTGCCGGGCCCGCGCGTCGGCGGCCGCGAACCGCTCCGGGTACGCCTCGGCGTACCGCTGGAGCCAGTCGAGGCGGCGCAGCCGGTCGAGTTCGCCTGCGGGGCGGGTATCGTCGCCCTTGCTGTGCGGGCCGAGCCGGACCGTGTGCTGCACGAGCACGTGCGGCGTCCGGGTGGTGCGGACCCGCTCGACGTGCGGCGCGGCGGCGGCGCGCACCTCGGTCAGGTCGAGCGAGCCGGACTCGCTGACGGTGATGCCGAAGCCGGCGGCCCGGCCGGCGATGGTGCCGGCGAGCTGCGCGGAGGTCGGAGTGGACTGGGCGATCCGGTTGTGCTCGACCACGACGAGCAGCGGCACCCGCCACAGCGCGGCCATGTTCAGCGCCTCGTAGACGGCGCCCTCGCCCCAGGTGCCGTCCCCGATGTACGCCACCACGATCGCGTCCTGCCCGGTGCGGTTGAGGTGCAGACCCACGCCGACCGCGGCGGGCAGGCTCTCCCCCTGCACACCGGTGGACAGGAACCGGTCCCGGCGCAGGTGCTGGCTGCCGCCGTACCCGTGGCACACCCCGCCGTCGCGGCCGAGCAGTTCCGCCAGCAGCCCCTCCGGGTCGCCGCAGTGCGCCAGGTAGTGCCCGTGGCCGCGGTGGTTGCTGAACACGAAGTCGCCGGTCAGCAGCGGGGCCAGCGCGACCGGGACGTACTCCTGGCCGAGGCAGGTGTGTGTGGTGCCGGCGAGGTGACCGTCGGCGTACAGGCGCAGCAGGTGCTCCTCGAAGCGGCGGATGAGCAGCCCGGCGTCGAGGTCGGCGTCGTCGAGCGGGGCCGGCGCGACTGTCACTCCGGCACGCCCCGCTGGGCGAGCAGCGCGCGCAGGTCGGCCACCGACCGCACGGTCCGGATCTCGCGGGGCGTCAGCGAGATCCGGTACGCGTCCTCGACGGCCGCGACGATCTGGAGGTGCCGCAGGCTCACCCACGCGGCGGTGGTCGCGGGGCCGGTCTGCGCGTCGACCTGGTCGACGGGCAGTTCCAGCACCTCGGCGACGAGCCGCACCAGCCGGCTGGACATGCTCATACCTCGATGATCGTACAGGCCCAGTGGGCGCCCCGGCCCAACGAGATCAACGCGACCCGGTCGCCGTCGTGCAGCTCACCGGCATCGAGCAGGCGGCTCAGTCCGAACAACTGATCCGCCGCGCCGAGATGCCCGTACTCGGCCGCCAGTTCCCGGTTGGTCCGCTCCGGCGGCACCTTGTGTGCCTCGGCGAGCGACGTCATGGCGCGTTCGTTGTCGGCGACCAGGATCAGCCGCGCCAGGTCGGCGACGGTGACGCCGGCCCGCTCGCAGGCGCGTTCGGTGACCCGCACCATCCGCTCGTCGAGGTGGCGGGCGTACTGCGCGAACTGCTCGGGGTCGTAGTCGAAGAACTCCATCACGTGCCACACGTCGCGGGCGGCGGGCGGCTCGGCGCCGGGTGCGAACGGCGCCGCCGCGCCACCGCCGTCGAGCCGGTAGAACCCGGCGTAGCGGCCGTCGGTGGCGGCCTCGGTGACCTGCCAGCGCAGCCGGGGATGCCCGCGCCGGGCCACTGTGGCCACCGCGCCGTCGGAGAACACCATCGGCTGGGTGTCCATCCGGTTCCAGTACGCCTCGCAGGTCCGGTTGGCCGCGATCACGAGCGCGGTGGCGTATTCCGGGTGGGTGGCGAACTTCCCGGCGACGGTGTCGAGGCTGAGCACGCCGGTGGTGCACGCCTGGGTGAGCAGCACCGCTTCGGCGCCGGCCGCGCCGAGCCGGTACGCCAGGTCGGCGGCGGCGTCCCAGTAGAGGTGTTCGGTGAGGTCGGTGACGGCGAGCACCAGCAGGTCCACCCGCGTGGCGGGCAGCGTGGCGGCGTCCAGGGCGCGGCGGGCGGCCCGCTCGGCGAGGTCGGTCAGACCCACGTCCGGCGCGGCGCGGTGCACCCGCCGGTAGCCGTAGCCGAGGACGCGGTTGACGTCGTCGGTGTACTGCGCCACCACGTCGGCGACGGGCGCCGGGTCGCCGAGCGCCTCACCGAAGGACACCAGCCCGAAGCTCATGCTCGACCGTCCCGCCGCAGATCCGCCGCTGCTTACCATTCCCCCATGCCCCGAGAGCATCTCACGTCCCTGCCCGGAACCCCTTGGCACGTATGGCGTTCCGCGTTGCTCCGGTCGGCCGGTTTTCCGGCCGACGGGATGAGCCGGTTCGCCGCTCCGGCGCTCGCGGAGGCGGCCGACCGGCACCTGCGCGGGGACGGCGACGCCGCGGAGTTCGCTGCCGCGTTCGACGCCGCCGCGGCCGACCTCGGGCAGGCGGTCTACGACATCGCCTGCGACGACGCCTTCCGCACGGCGCTGACCTGGCAGAACCCGGCGGTCCTGCTCGCCGTCGACGCGATCCGGCGCGACGGCCCGCACGCCCCGCGCAATCTGCGCCGCCGGCACCGGGAGGAGGTCGTCGCGAAGTACTGGCAGCGGTACTGCCTGAAGAACGACACGGTGGGCTTCTTCGGGCCGATCTGCTGGACCGAGCTGGGCGGCAGCGGCCCGATCGCGACGGTGCGTCCAGGCGCGGCGTTGACGCGTACCCGGAAGGTGTTCCTGGAGCGGTGGGGCCTGGACGCGCTCGCGGAGGCCTTCGCCCGCGTGCCCGGCGTGCGGGACTGGCTGCCGGTGCGGCTCGCCCCGCACCTGAGCCTGCGCGACCGCGTGCTGCGGCACCCGCACCATCCACTACAGACGCTCCCGGCGGCTACCGCCGCGCTGCTCGCGCTGACGCGGCGCGGACCGCGCGTGGCCGACCTGGTCGCCGCACTGCTCGCGGACCCGGCGAGCGGCTTCCGCCGGGCCGCTGACGTGCACGCGCAGCTCGACGACCTGACCGGGCGCGGCGTGCTGCGCATCGGCTTCGACCTGCCGGTCGACCTCACCGCCGAGGACGCGTTGCGCGAGCAGCTCGCCGCGATCGGCGACGACACGGTCCGCGAGCGGGTGCTCGGCGACCTGGCCACGGTGAGTGACCTGCGCGACGCGGTGGCCGCCGCCGACGGCCCGGACGCGCTGTCCGTGGCGATGTCCGCGCTGGACCGGCGGTTCGTGGAGCTGACCGGCCGGGACGCGCGGCAGCAGCCCGGCGAGGTGTACGCCGGCCGCACGCTGTGCCATCTGGAGACGGTCCGCGACCTGGACATCCGGTTCGGTGACGCGCTGTTGGAACGCCTCGCGCCGCTGGAACCGCTGCTGCTGTCGGCGCGGTGGCTGACCGCGGCGATCGGTGCGGCGTACGCCGACGCGCTGGCCGCCCTGTACCGCGACCTGGCGGCGGAGTCGGCCACCGGGGAGGTGCCCCTGGCCGACCTGTGGTTCCTGGCGCAGGCGGTGGTGTTCGGGGCGAACCCGCCCGGCGCGGCCGTCACCGCCGAGTTCCTGGACCGGTGGGCGACGGTGCTGGGCCTGGCCGACGCCGACGCGGACGCCCGGGAGCTGCGGTTCGACGCCGCCGCCCTGACCGAGCGGGTCGCCGCCGCGTTCCCCGCCGACGCGCCCGGCTGGGCCGCCGCCCGCATCCACAGCCCCGACGTGCACGTGTGCGCCCCGGACGAGGCGGCGCTGCTGCGCGGGGACTTCACCGTCGTGCTCGGCGAGCTGCACGTGGCCCTGGCGGCGTTCGACACGCACTTCTTCGCGTACGGGCACCCGGACCCGCAGCGGCTGCGCGACGGGATGCGCGCCGACCTGCCCGGTGGCCGGGTCCGGCTGCTGCCGCCGGTGGACTGGCCGCGGCACACCGCCCGGATCGCGGAGTGGCTGCACGGGCCCGCCGACGCCCAGCTCGGGTTCGTCGACGCGCCCGGCGCCGACCCGGACCGCCTCGTGCCGATCACCACCCTGACCGTGCGGCCGGACGACGACGGCACGCTGACCGCGCACGCCGACGACGGGCGGCGGTGGCCGCTGCTGGAGGTGTTCGCGCCGCTGTTCGACTACCAGGTGTTCGACACGTGGAAGCTGGCCGGCAACGCCGGGCGCACGCCGCGCGTCACAGTCGACGGCCTGGTGCTGGTCCGCGAGACGTGGCGCACCACTGTGGGCGAGACCGGCCTGCACACGGTCAAGGGCGAGCGGGCACGCTACCTCGCGGTACGGCGCTGGCGGCTCGCGCTCGGCCTGCCCGAGCGGGTCTTCGTGCGGGTCGACACCGAACTCAAACCCAGCTACGTGGACCTGAGCAGCGGCGTCTACACCCGGCTGCTGTGCACGCTGCTGCGCGGCGCGCACGCCAAGGGCGGCGACGGCGTCGGGCTCACCGTCACCGAGCTGCTGCCCGGCCCGGACGACGCCTGGCTGACCGACGGGGCCGGCCGGGCGTACGCCTCGGAACTGCGGCTACAGATCGTCGACCCGGCGCAGGTGCGGTAGCCACTCGGTGGCGTCCGCCGGCGCGTCGGGGGTCTCGGTGTCGAACCGGCGCAGCCGGCGTACGCCGTAGGCGCCCAGGGCCACCACGGCCAGGGCCAGCCCGGACACCACGAACGCGAACCCGAGTCCCCGGCCGGGACCGGTGCCGATCAGCGCGCCGACGCTGCCGGCCAGCGCGCCGCCGGGGGCGAACATCGGTTCCAGCAGCGACCCGCTCAGCGGCACCAGCACGGCGAAGCCCAGCGGCAGCGTCGCCCAGGTCAGCGTCTGGATGATCGCCAGCACCCGGCCGTGGAACCGCTGCGGCACCTTCACCTGGATGATCGACAGGTAGATGCCGTTGTGCAGGCCCAGGCCCAGCCCCACGCCGAAGCTGCCGAGCGCCACCAGCAGCAGGCTCGGGCGGACGCCG
This sequence comes from Micromonospora sp. Mcm103, assembly GCF_024519755.1. Lineage (NCBI taxonomy): Bacteria > Bacillati > Actinomycetota > Actinomycetes > Micromonosporales > Micromonosporaceae > Micromonospora > Micromonospora sp. Mcm103. Next base: position 173,861 of record NZ_JALJRJ010000012.1, on the reverse strand, counting down.
CTGAGCACCAGGCTGACCGCCACGCCGAACGCGATGGCGATCAGCGCGGGCATCCGGCGCCGGGTCGGGCCGCCCCACACGGCGATGGCGAGTCCGCCGAGGACGGCGCCGAGCGCCTCGGCGAACGCCACGGTGCCGACCTGGCCCATCGTGCCGAACGCGAGCACCATCGGCGGCACCAGCAGCAGGCTCGCCAGGCACAGGTTGTAGAGCGAGAAGAAGCCCAGCATGGCCCGGAAGCCCGGCTCGGCCCACGTCATCCGCGCGCCGCCGATCAGCTCGGCCAGGAACGGCTCCTTGCGCCGCCGGCCGAGCAGGTCGGGGAACCGCACCGCGGCCAGCACACCGATCGCCACCACGTAACTCACGATGTCGATCACCAGGACGCCGGCCAGGCCGATCGCGGCGAGCAGGCCCGCAGCCAGCAGCGGCACCGCGAGCGAGCTGAGCCCGACCGCGAGCTGCGCGATGCCGTTGGCGTGCCCCAGGTAGCGCTTCGGCACCACCTGCGGGATCGCGGCCAGGTAGGTGATGCGTTGGAACACCGACGCCGCGCCGAGCACGCACACGAGCGTGTAGACGGCCGCCAGCCCCAGCCGGTCGGTCCACAGCAGCAGAGCCAGCAGCGCCTCCGCTGTCACCGCCGTCGCGCACGCCGCCAGCAGCACCCGGCGCCTGTCGAACCGGTCCGCGACCGCGCCGGCGACCGGCAGCGTCAGCAGCGCCGGCAGGTACGCGATCACCCCGGACAGGCCGAACCACAGCATCGACCCGGTCTCCAGGTAGACCCAGACCGGCACCGCCCACTGGGTCAGCGCCGACCCGGTCGACGAGATGAGCTGGCTGGCGGTGATCGCCAGGAACCGGCGTACGCCCGGTTGGACGCCGGTCTCGGCGGTGACCGGATCGGTGCTGGTGGCCGCCAGTGCCCAGCCGTCACCGGCGAGCTGTCGCGGCGCGGCGGACGGCTCGGCGAGCCGGGGATGGGTGCGGGTCAGCACCTCGGCGAGCGCCTCGGCCCGCTGCTTGACGAAGTAGTGCCCGGCCTCGTCGAGCACCACGAGCGCTGTCGACTCGCCGAGGAAGCTCCACTCGCGGTACCGCTCCTCGTAGTACTCGGTGAGCACGTCGTGGGTGCCGACGACGGAGATCACCGGTGCGGGCACCCGGACCGGTTCGCCGTCCAGCCACTCGGTGAACCGCTCCTGCGCCTCGGCGGCCTCCCGGCGTACGTGGTGGACGAACCGGTCGACCTGCGCCGGGTCCAGGTCGGCCAGTTCCGCGCCGATCGAGCGCAGGAACGTCTCGTACCGCCGGTCCGCGCCCCGCGAGTCGGCCCAGTCGACGAGCCGGCCGAGCATGTTGTCCGGCCGGGCGGTCGGGAACACGCCCCCGGCGTAGATCGCCTCGATCGGGCGTCCCCGCTGGTGCAGCCGCCGGGCGATGCCGGTCAGCAGCGCGCCGCCGACGCAGTGGCCGTACAGGACCAGTGGGCCGTCCACCCGCTCCTGGATCTCGGCCACGCACCGCTCGACCAGCTCGTCGAAGGGCAGCTCGGTGTCGCGGACGCCGACGTCGTGGCCGGGGACCGCCACGGAGAACAGGGTGTGCCCGGCCGGCAGCGCGTCCGCGAGCGGCTGGTAGATGCTGGCGAGCCCGCCGCCGTACGGCACGCACACGTACGAGCGCACCCGCTGGTCCGCCGGGACCGGCCGGGTCAGCTCGTACAGCAGCGGGCGCTGCCGGTCCCCGTCCGCCGGGGCGTCGATCAGCGCGGCCAGCCCCTGCACCGTCGGGTGCGCGAACACGTCCATCACTCCGACGTCGACCTGCCCGTACGCCTCGCGCAGCAGCGCCAGCATCCGGATTGCCAGCAGCGAGTGCCCGCCCAGCTCGAAGAAATCGTCGTCCAGGCCGACCTCGGGCACGCCCAGTACGTCGCACCAGGTGGCGGCCACCGTCTGCTCGACCGGGGTCACCGGGGGTCGGCGCTGCGCGGGGGCGACACCGGACGAGGGTGCGGGCAGCGCGGCGGTGTCGAGTTTGCCGTTGGCGGACAGCGGCAGCGCGTCGAGCGTCACGAACGCCGACGGCACCATGTACTCCGGCAGCCGCCGCTTCAGCGCCGCCCGCAGCTCCGCCGGGTCCGGGGCCTCCCCCGTCAGGTACGCCACGAGGCGCTGCTCGGCGGGCGTGGCGCCGCGCACGACGACGGCGGCGGAGCCGACGCCCGGCTGTTCACGCAGCACCGCGGCGATCTCCCCCAGCTCGATCCGCAGGCCCCGCAGTTTCACCTGGTCGTCGATGCGGCCGAGGAACTCCAGCGTCCCGTCGGTACGCCAGCGGGCCAGGTCGCCGGTGGCGTACAGCCGGCCGCCGGGTTCGCCGAACGGGTCGGGGACGAACGAGGCGGCGGTGAGTCCGGGGCGGTTCAGGTAGCCGCGGGCCACCTGCACGCCGCCGAGGTGCAGCTGCCCGGCCACGCCGGCCGGGACCGGGCGCATCGCCTCGTCGAGCACGTACGTGCGGACGTTGCGGATCGGCCCGCCGATCGGCACCCGGGTCACGCCGGCCAGCGCGTCGGGCGTGGCCGCCCAGGCGGTGACGTCGATCGCCGCCTCGGTGGGTCCGTACAGGTTGTGCAGCGCCGCCGACGGGATCGCGGCCACGGCGCGGCGGGCCAGGTCCGCGGGCAGTTCCTCGCCGCTGCACACGATCCGCCGCAGCGACCCGCAGCGGGCCGGGTCGGCCGTGGACAGGAACGCGTCGAGCATCGACGGCACGAAGTGGACGGTGGTGATCCGCTCCCGCTCGATCAGCTCCCGCAGGTACGCCGGGTCGCGGTGCCCGCCCGGCGCGGCGAGCACCAGCCGCGCGCCCACGAGCAGCGGCCAGAACACCTCCCACACCGACACGTCGAATCCGATCGGCGTCTTGTGCAGCACCACGTCGTCCGGTCCGAGCGCGAAGGCGTCCTGCATCCAGTCGAGCCGGTTGACGATCGCGGCGTGCTCGTTGACCACGCCCTTCGGCCGCCCGGTGGAGCCCGACGTGTAGATCACGTACGCCGCGTTCCCCGGCCCGGCGGCAGTGCCACCGGCGGTACGCGGCCGGTCCGGCGCGGTCAGCGGCAGCACGGTGCCCGGGACGGTAAGCCCGTCGGGCAGCTCGTCGGCGAGCAGCACCCCGGCCCCGGCGTCGGCGAGCATGAAGGCCAGCCGCTGCGGCGGGTGGTCCGGGTCCAGCGGCAGGTACGCCGCGCCGGCCCGGTGGATGCCGAGCAGCCCGGCGATCAGGCGGCGGGAGCGGGGCTCGTGGATCGCGACCACCGACTCCGGTCCCACGCCGTGCGCGACCAGGCGCGACGCCACCTGCTCGGCGGCATCGGACAACTGCGCGTACGTCATCCGGGTGTCGCCGTCGACCAGCGCGACCGCGTCGGGCGTGCGCCGGGCCTGGGCGTCGAACAGCTCCGCCAGCGTGGTCCGGCGAGCCGGGGCGGCGGTGGCGTTCCAGCCGGTCACGACCGCCGCGTGCTCGGCGTCGGGCATGACCGGCAACGCGCTCACCCGGGTCCGGGGCGCCGCCACCGCGGCGGCGAACAGCAGCAGGTAACGGTCCGCGAACGCCTCCATCGCGGCGCGCTCGAACAGCGCGGTGCGGTACTCCAGCCGCAGCTCGTCCCCGGCGATCTCCAGTGACAGGTCGTCCATGGCTCCGCCGAACGCCTCGCCCCGGCCGGTAGGCAGGTGGTGGAACGTGAGCTGGTAGAGCGGCGGGACGCCCGGGTCGCGTCGTACCGCAAGCTCCTCGACGAGCTTCTGGAACGGCATGTCCTGGTGGTCCCAGGCGTCGAGCACGACCCGGCGGACCCGGCGGACGAGGGTCAGGAACGGTGGATCGCCCGACACGTCGACGCGCAGCACCAGCATGTTCATGAACATGCCGAGCAGCGGTTCCAGCTCGGCCCGGTCGCGGCCGGCCACCGGCATGCCGACCACCACGTCGTCGCTTCCGGACAGCCGGTGCAGCAGCGCCACGTAGGCGGCCAGCTGCACCATGAACGGGGTCGCGGCGGCCTGCTGGGACAGCTCCGGCAACGCCGCCGTCACGTCGCCGGGCAGCGTGCGGCGGACGTCGGCGCCGTCGAACGTGAGCGTCGCCGGGCGCGGCCGGTCGGTGGTCAGCGCGTGCACTGCCGGCAGGCCGGTCAGCGCCTCCCGCCAGTGGTCGCGCAGCTCGTCCCACCGGGGGCCGTCGAGGCGGTCGCGCTCCCAGGCCGCGTAGTCGGCGTACTGGATCGGCAGCTCGGGCAGGTCCGGCGCGCGGCCCGCGACGGCGGCGGCGCACAGCTCGGTCAGCTCGGCGCGCAGGTGGAGCAGGGAGGTGCCGTCGAGGACGACGTGGTGCCCGGCGAACAGCAGCCACCAGGTGTGCTGGTCGAGCCGCAGCAGCCGGGCCCGCCACAGCGGGGCCGCGTCCATCGGCAGGTCGAGACCTGCGTACTCGGCGACGATCCGGGCGCGGGCGGCGTCCCGCTCCGGCTCGGGCAGCGCGGACAGGTCGGTGACCGGCAGCTCCACCGGGACCGTGGGGTGGATGTCCTGGTAGAGCCGTCCGTCGTGCAGGCGCAGCGTGGTGCGCATGGCCTCGTGCCGGTCGGTGACCGTCCGCAGCGCGGCGAGCGCCTGCTCCGGCCCGGCGCCCGCCGGCAGGGTGACCGCGTCGGTCATGGTGAACAGCGGCTGCCCGGGGCTGAGCTGGGCGGTGAACCAGACCCGCTCCTGGGCGTACGAGGCGGGAACGGTGTAGACGTCGTCCACCGGCGTGACGTCGTGGCGTGACTCGGTCATCCCGGCCGTCCCGGTCGGCGCAGGCGCGGGATGGGCGCCTCGGCCGGTGCGGAGGCGGACGGGGCGGCGCGCAGCGACTCGATCCGGGCGGCCATCGCCGCGACGGTGGGCGCGTCGAACAGCACCCGCATGGACAGCCGGGCGCCCACCGCCTGCCGGATCCGCAGCACCAGCTGCGCGGCCACGAGCGAGGTGCCGCCGAGCCGGAAGAAGTCGTCGTGCGGGCCGACCTCGGCCACGCCCAGCACGTCGCGCCAGATCCGGGCTACGGTGTCCTGCAGGTCGCCGTCGGTGGCGGTCACCGGCGAGGCGGTGGCCGCCGTGGCCGCGGCGAGCCGCCGCTCGTGCCCGGCGACCGCCTCCACCGTGTAGGCGCCGACCGCCACCGAGCCGGTCCGCCCCTCGGCGAGGGCCCGGCACGCCGCGCGTACCGCCGCGTCCGGGGCCAGCCCGTCGTGGTCGGGTACGCCCTCCTCCCGCCACGCGCCCCAGGCCACCGACAGCACCGGCGCCCGCCAGCCGTGCGGGCTGCGCGCGTACGCGTCGAGGAACGCGTTGGCGGCCGTGTCGTCGGCGCGGCCCAGGCCACCGGCGAGCGCGGTGACCGAGGAGCTGAGCAGCACGAAGTCGAGCGGCAGATCGCCGAAGACCGCGCGCAGCGCCAGCGCGCCGGTGACCTTCGGCAGCAGTTCGGCGGTCGCCTCGGCCGGCCGCGACCCGGTGGACAGCCCGGTGTCGGGCAGCCGCGCGGCGTGCACGATGCCGTCGAGTCCGCCGAGGTCGTCCTCGATGTCGGCGCGTACCGCCCGCAGCGCGGCCACGTCTGTCACGTCGGCGCGCACGAGGCGGACCTGCGCCCCGGCCCGTTCCAGCGCCTCGACCAGGTCCGGCCGGGCGGTCCGGCCGACCAGCACCAGCCGGGCGCCCCGGCGGGCCAGTTCGGCGGCGAACGCCCCGCCGATCCGGCCCAGTCCGCCGGTGATCAGGTAGCGCCCGCCGTCGCGCAGTGCCGGGCCGGTACGCCGGCGCGCCGGCGCCGCCGAGAACCCGCGCGTCCAGCGTCGCCCGCCCAGCCGCAGCGCGACCGCCTCGGCCCGCTCGGCACCGAGCAGTTCGTCCGCCAGCGCGTCCGCACCCGGCTCGGCCGGGTCGGCGTCGACCCAGTGGCAGCGCAGGCCCGGACGTTCCAGCGGCACCGCACGCACCACCCCGGCGACCGTGGCGTGTTCCGGGCGCAGCAGGTCGGCGCCGGTCACGTCGGCCGTCCCGGCGGTCACCACGTCCAGCGTCACGTCGGCGGCCGGCAACGCCTCCAGCAGGGTCAGCAGCGCGAGGTACCCGTGTTCCTGGGCCGCCGCCACGGCGTCGGCGTCCGGGCCGGCCGGGTCGCCGTCGAGCGCCCACGCGTGCACGATCCGGGCGGCCCGGCCGTCGTCGGCGCACTCGTCGAGCAGGCGCTGGTGATCGGCGACGCCGGCCGGGCGCAGCCGGTAGCCGTCCGGGCGGACCGCGAAGGCCGGTCCGGGGCGTACCACCGTGACGTCCGCGCCGCGCTCGCGCAGCCGGTCCGCGAGCGCCGTGCCGCGCTCACCGGCGGCGAACAGCAGCAGCGGGGCGGGCGCCTCCACGGGTGCGGTGTCGGGCATCTGGCGCCAGACCGGCACCTCGACCACGCCGTCGTCGTACCGCTCGTCGGTGGCCGGTTCGGCGGGCGCGGCCACCGGTTCCGGGTCGATCCAGTACCGGGCGCGCTGGTACGGGTAGCCGGGCAGCGGCACCCGGCGCGGCGTGCCGGCGGCGGGCAGCCGCACCGGCACCCCGGCCGTCCACAGCCGGCCCGCCGCCTCGTACGCGGTCTGCCTGTCGGTCAGCCGCTCCCCCCGCGCGGGCAGCGTGCGCAGCGGCGCCCGGGCCCCCTGCGGCAGGCTGAGCCGGGCGAGCCCGGCGAGCTGCCGGCCGGGGCCGCACTCCAGCAGCAGCCAGTCGTCGGCGGCGCCGGTCGCGGCGAGCGCCGCAACGGTGGCCCCGAACCGCACCGGCCGGCACAGCTGGTCGGCCCAGTACGCCGGGTCGGTGATCTGCTCGCCGGTGAACGGCGCGGCGGTCGCGGCCGAGAACACCGGCAGGTCCGGCACCCGGCGCGGCACCGCCGCCACGAGCGCCGCGAACTCGTCGCGCACCGCCGCCAGCAGCGGCACGTGCATCGCGTACGGCGACCGCAGCGGCGTGCAGCCGATGCCGCGTTCGCGCAGGAGCTCCTCGGCGGCGGCGACCGGTGCGGGCGCGCCGCCCACCACGCAGGTGTGCGGACCGTTGCTGATCGCCACCGCCACGCCGGCGGGCAGCAGCGGCGCGATCTCGTCGGCGCCGCGCTGCACGGCGAGCATCCGGCCCTCCGGTGCGGCCTGGACCAGACGGCCCCGGGCGGTGGCGAGCCGCAGCGCGTCCGGCAGGTCGAACACCCCGGCCACCGTGGCGGCGACCAGTTCGCCGACGGAGTGGCCGATCATCGCGGCGGGCGTGACGCCCCAGTGCCGCCACAGCGTCGCCAGCGCGTACTCGACGGCGAACAGCGCGGGCTGCGCCACCGCCGGTCCGGCCAGCCGTTCGTCCGCGCCGGGTCCGGCGTCGAAGATCATCTCGTTCGCGTCCCAGCCGAGGATCGCGGCGCACTCGTCCACGGCGGCGGCGAACACCGGCTCGGTAGCGGCCAGGTGCGCGCCCATGCCGGGGTGCTGCGCGCCCTGGCCGGGCAGGAGCAGACCCAGCCGGGGCGGCGTCGCGGCGTCCCCGGTGGCGCGGCGCTTCGGGTCGGTGAGCGCCGCCGCGGCCCGGGCCCGGTCGACGGCGACGACGGCGGCCCGGTGCCGGTAGGCCGGCCGGCCCTCCCGCAGCGTGTACGCCACGTCGCGCAGCTCCACCTCGGGCGCGCCGGTGAGCCGCTCGGCCAGCCGGGCACACGCGGCGGCCAGCGCGTCGGGGGTCGCGGCGGACACCTGGAGCAGCTCGCCGCCGCCGTGATCCGGCTCCGGGGGTACGCGCGGCGGCGCCTCCTGGAGCACCAGGTGCGCGTTGGTGCCGCCGAGGCCGAGGGAGCTGACGCCGGCCCGCAGCGGTCGCTGGTCCTCCGGCTCCCACTTGGTCAGCGTGGACACCACGTAGAACGGGCTCGCCTCGATGTCGACGTCCGGGTGCGGCCGGTCGTGGTTGACAGTGGGCGGGATGAGCCGGTGCCGCATCGACAGCACGGTCTTGATCAGGCCGATCACGCCGCCGGCCGCGCTGAGGTGACCGATGTTGGCCTTCGTGGAGCCGACGCCGCACCAGCCCCGCTCGGCGATCCGCCGCCCGTACGCCGTGCTCAGGGCCGCCAGCTCGATCGAGTCGCCGAGGACGGTGCCGGTACCGTGCGCCTCCACGTAGCCGACCGAACGCGGGGCGACGCCGGCCACCGCGAGCGCCTGCGTGACCACCTCCACCTGACCGGTGACGCTCGGCGCGGTGAAGCTCGCCTTGGCCGAACCGTCGTTGTTCACCGCGTTGCCGATGACCAGCGCCCGGATGTCGTCACCGTCGGCGAGCGCGTCGGAGAGCCGCTTGAGCACCACCACGCCGACGCCGCTGCCGTAGACGGTGCCGTCGGCGTCCGCGTCGAACGGGCGGCAGTGCCCGTCGGCGGAGGTGTAGCCCTCGTCGGCGACGTACCCGACGCCGTGCGGCAGTTCCACGCACACGCCGCCGGCGAGCGCCGTGTCGCACTCGCCGCTGCGCAGCGCCTCGGCGGCCAGGTGCACCGCGACGAGCGACGACGAGCAGGCGGTCTGCACCGTCATCGCCGGGCCGCGCAGGCCGAGGCGGAACGCGACCGTGCTGGCCAGGTAGTCCGGCTTGTTGCCGAGCGACACGCGCAGCTCACCGGCGTCCGCGAGCGCCCGCGGGTTCCGCCGGACGTTGAGCCACTGGTACAGGTCGGCGTTGCCGCCCGCGTACACGCCGATCTCGCCGTCGTAGCGGGCCGGGTCGCAGCCCGCGTCGGTGAGCGCGGCGTGCGCGTGTTCCAGGAACAGCCGCTGCTGCGGGTCGGTCAGCTCCGCGTCGCGCGGGTTCAGCCCGAACAGCTCCGCGTCGAACCGGTCCACGCCGTCGAGCACAGCGGCCACCGGCACGTACGCCGGGTCGTCGAGCTGCTCCGCGGGAACGCCCCGGGCCAGCAGCTCCGCGCGGGTGAACCGGGTGAGCGACTCGGCGCCGACGACCAGGTTGCGCCAGAACTCGTCCGCCGACGCCGCTCCCGGTACGCGCAGGCTGAGCCCGACGATCGCGATCGGCTCCACTGTCTCGTTCACGCCATGACCTCCGGCTCGGCCGAATCGCTGATGTGCAGGCGCAGTTCGCTGACGTAGCGGCGGCCCGCGCGGTCGGGCAGCCACGCCTGCCCGAGCGCGGGCAGCAGCTCCGACACGGTCACCGCCACGTCGTCGCCGCCGGCCCGCCGGGCGGCGCGCAGCAGCAGGCAGAGCCGGTTGGCGTAGAGCGGGCTGGTCAGGTCCGCGTAGGTGGGCTTCAGTTCGGTGGCCACCCGGACGAAGACCCGCTCCGGCAGGCCCAGCGCGGCCCGCCAGCGGCGTACCGCGAGGTAGCGCCGGGCCTGGTCGACGGCGTCGGCCAGGCCGGTCGCCCCGACAGTGGTGCGCCAGGTCTCCCGGGCCAGCACCAGCCGGTCGACTGTCACCCGGGGGCTGTGCGGGCGGTCGGTCATCAGCTTGAACGCGTCGCCCGCGTGCACCGCGATCAGGTCGGAGAACACCTCGACCAGCGGCCAGCGCGTGCCGTCCGGGCCGGTCGCCACCAGCGCACCGTCCACCTCGGACACGATCGCCGCGTTGGCCGGCACGAGCCGGTCGCGCGGCGCGCCGGGCGCGTCGGCGAACGCGAGCCGGTGGTCGTCCGGGCCGTGCAGGGACGCGGACAGCCGCCCGCCGACGCGGGGGAAGTCGACCGGGTAGAGCGGGCGCAGCCGTCCCGGGCCCAGGTCGGCCACGTACGCGCGCCGCAGCCGGTCCACGTCGGGGTGGCAGTGCGTGAACAGCTCGGCGTTGAACGTGGCGTACGCGGCGTGCAGCTCGCCGAGCACCGCCCCGACCTCACCGGCGGCCAGCGCCTCGGGTGACTCGGCGAACAGTTGCAGGTCGGGGCTGTGCACCCGGCCCGCGCTCCAGCCGGGGCGGGCCGCCGGGAACTCGTCGGCCACCAGGGGCGCCAGCTCGGCCGCGCCGAACTCCACCCGGGCCGTCCCCTCGGGCAGTCCGGCCAGTCCGAGCACCCGCTCCCAACGGGCGGCGAACTCGGCCGCGACCCGGTCCACCGGCCGGTCACCGGGCCCGAACAGCGGCCCCTGCGCGACGAACCACAGGTCGCCGAGCCGGACCGGCCCGTCGCCACTGAGGTCGTCGTACAGGTCGCGCAGCGCGTCGCCGTACGCCGTGGCCAGTTCGGCGGTGAGCCAGCGCGCCGCCCGCAGCGGCAGGTCCAGCGCCGGGGCCAGGGAGTCGAGCAGGCCGCCGCCGACGGTGAGGTCCACGTCGCGTGCGGTCTCCTCGTGGCACAGCGCCCGCCCGGCGTAGTTCTGCCCGGCCCGGCGGCGCGGCGGCAGCCCGGTGAGCGCGGTGAACTCGGCGTCCAGCGCGGACAGCGCGCCGGTGAGCGCGGCCGGGTCACCGGCGGCGTCGGCGACCCGGGTCCGGGCGGCGGCCAGCCGGTCCAGCCCGGCCAGCGCCCGCGCGCGGCACTCCGGATCGCCGATCGCCGCGATCCGCTCCCGCAGGTGGTCCTGCGCGGCGAAGCCCTGCGGCAGGTCGAAGTCCCAGCGCAGCAGCCCTCGCTCGACGAGCTGCGCGAGCAGCAGGAACCCCTCCTCGGCGCGGCGTACGCCGGTCTGCCCGTCGCGCACCAGGTCGTCGACGACGTCCCGGGCCGGGCGGGTGCCGTCGCACCGGCACAGCGCGATCGACTCGCTCAACGACACCGGTTCCGGGCGCTGGGCGGGCCGGTGCACGACCCGGCCCGCCAGGTGGACGTGCGGCGCCCGGACCGGGGCGAGCCACTGCCGGACCTGCGGGTCGGCGGCCAGCCGGTCCGCGTACGCGGCGAGCGCCCAGTGTTCGAGGTGGACCGCACGGTGACGGAGCAGCCCGGGGCCGGGCACGGCGGTGACGCCGGGCGCGCCCGGTGCCACGGTGCCCCAGCACACCGGCCCGAAGAAGCCGATGGTCTCGCACTTGGCGACGTAGCGCTGCCAGTACCCGGCGACGACGTTCTCCCGGCCCCGGCGGCGCACGTTGCGGGGTGCGTCCGGGCCGTCGCGGAGCAGCCCGTCCAGCGCCACCAGCGCCTCCGGGTTCTGCCAGGCGACGGCCTCGCGGAACAGCGGGTCGGCGGCGATCCCGCACAGCGTGGCCGACGACGCCCGGACGGCGGTGGCGTACGCGGTGGTGAACGCCGTCTCGTCCAGCTCGCCGGTGAGGTGCCGGTCGGCGGTGTCGGCGCAGTCCGGCGCGGCGAACCGGTCCAGTCCGTCGGCGGGGAACCCGGCGCTGCGCAGCAGCACGTCCCGCCACACCGACCAGCCGGTGTCGCCGAGGGGGACGAGGTACGTCACCGCGGCTCCTCCTCCACCACCGGGCGGCGCTGGACCCGCTGGCGGCGCAGCGCGCCCCGGCGCGCGGCCCGTGCCACCGCCTCGTCCTCGGCGTCCTCGCCGGACGACGACGCACCGAGGCTGTCCAGGTGCGCGGCGAGCGCGCGGACGGTCGGGTGGTGGAACAGGTCCACGACCCGCAGGCTCGTGCCGAGCAGCCGGTTGAGCTGCCGTTGCACGACGGCGACCGCGAGCGAGCCGCCGCCGACGTCGAAGAAGCTGTCCGTGGCGGCCACCTCCGGTACGCCGAGCACGTCGCACCAGACCGAGGCGATCCGCCGCTCGGTGGCGGTGGCCGGGCGGGCGGCGGGCGCCCCGGCGCGACCCGCGGCCCGGGTGACGCGGGCGGCCCGGGGCACGTCGCCGGCCGTCCCGGCCGGGACGGCGGTCCAGGCGGGCAGCTCGGCCACCGGCCGCTCCGGGTCGGCGGCGCCGGCCCGCAGCAGCCGCTCGACGTCGGCGAGCACGTCGCTGATCAGGGCCTCGCCGTAGACGTCCGGGTTGAAGACGATCTCCACGCGCAGCCGCCCGTCCCGGGTGATGCCGTAGAGCGTCAGGTCGAACGGTGAGCCGGGCGCGGGCACCGGCACCGGTTCGGCGGGCAGGCCGGCCAGGTCCAGGCGGGGTTCGTCGAACGTGTACATGTTGAACAGCACCTGCACCAGCGGGCTGCGGTCGAGCAGGCCGCCCAGCCCGAGACCGCCGACGATGCGCTCGACAGGTGCCTCCGGGTGGGCGAGCGCGGCGAGCAGTTCCTCCCAGGCGGCGCGGACGTGCGCGGCGAAGCCGGCCCTGGGCGTCCGGCGCAGCCGCAGCGGCGCGATCTCGATGAAGAAGCCGACCATCGGTTCGAAGTCGGCGGCGCGCCGGTCCACCGTGGGGGTGCCGACCACCAGGTCGGGCAGGCCGGTACGCCGGGCCAGCACCAGCGCGAACGCGGCGAGCACGGCGGCCGCCGGGGTCGCGCCGAGCCCGGCGGCGAGGTCGGTGAGCGCGGCAGTGGCGGCCCGGTCCAGCCGGGTACGCACCGTCGCGCTGGTGTACGTCTGTTCGGCGGGCCGGTCCCGTCCACCGGGGAGCCGCAGCACGACCGGTGCCCCGGTCAGGTGGTCCAGCCACCAGTCGAGGTCGGCGGCGGCGCGGCGCCGGGCACGGTCGGCGCGCCAGGCCACGTAGTCGCCGTACGTGGCGGGCAGCGGCGGCAGCGGCGGCCCGTCCCCGAGCGCGGCCCGGTACGCGGCGGCCAGGTCGGCGTAGAACAGCGACTGCGACCAGCCGTCGAACACGGCGTGGTGGGCGTAGACGGCCAGCACATGCTCGTCGGCGCCGGTGCGGATCAGCTCGGCCCGCCACAGCGTGTCGGTGGCCAGCGCGAACGGCGTGGCGGCGCTCGCCGCGAGGTGACCGGCGAGGTCCGTGCCCGGGGCGAGGTCGCGTACCGGCAGCGGCACCGGTGTGGACGGGTCGGCGACCGCGTACGGCACGCCGTCGCGCTCCGGGATGCGCCAGCGCAGGATCTGCTGACGGTCCGCGACGGCGGTGAGTGCCGTGGCGAGCGCCGCCACGTCGAGCGGGCCGGTGAGCCGTTCGGCGAACGCGACGTTGTACGCCGACGCGGCGGCCGGGAAGTAGCGGTCGAGGAACCACAGCCGCTGCTGCGCCGGGGACAGCGCCGGTGGCCGTCCCCGGACGGCGGCGTCGGCCGGGCCGGTTCCGGGGGCGGCGTCGGCGCGGGCGGCGATGCCGCGTGGCGTCCGCCCGATCAGCACGTCCTCGATGGCGAGGTCGCGGCCCAGCCGTTCGCGCAGGTCGGCGACCAGCCGCATCGCGGTGATCGAGTGCCCGCCCTGGTGGAAGAAGTCGTCGTCGCGGCCGACCGCGGGCACGTCCAGCAGCGCCGCCCACGCCTGCGCCACGAGGCGTTCGGTGTCGGTGGCGGGCGGCTCGCCGGACGGCACGGGAGCCGGTCCGGCCACGTCGAGCGCGGCCAGCCGCTCGGTGTCGATCTTGCCGTTGATGGTGATCGGCAGCGCGGGCATGGTGTGCATCCGGGCCGGTACGGCGGCGGGCGGCAGCAGCCGGGCGCAGTAGTCACGCAGCTCGGCGGCGTCCAGGCCGGTCGCCACGTACGCGACGAGTTCCTGACCGCCGGCGCCGGCGCGGACCTGGACGCTGGCCAGGTCGACGTCCGGGTGGCGGCGCAGTACGGCCTCGACCTCGCCCAGCTCGATCCGCTGCCCACGGATCTTGACCTGCCGGTCGGCCCGGCCGAGGAACTCCAGGCTGCCGTCCGGCAGCCACCGGGCCAGGTCACCGGTGCGGTAGAGGCGCTCCCCCGGCTTGCCGGAGAACGGGTCCGGGAGGAACCGTTCCGCCGTACGGGCGGCGTCATAGAGGTATCCACGGCCGAGCCCGGGACCACCGGCGAGCACCTCGCCGATCTCCGCCGGGCCGACCTCGCGCAGCTCGTCGTCGACCAGGTGGATGCGGTGGTTGGCGGCGGGCCGGCCGATCGGGATGGGCCGGGTCCAGTCGCCGCTGCCCTCGAACCAGGTCACCAGCACCGTCGCCTCGGTCGGGCCGTACACGCTGATGAAGCGGCGCCCGCCGGCGGTCCAGCGGCCGACCTGTTCCGGGCCGGTGGCCTCGCCGCCGGTGATGACCAGCCGCACGCCGGGGAGCCGGTCCGGGTCCAGCAGCGGCAGGATCGGCGGCGGCAGCACCACCACGTCGACTGCCTGCTCGGCGCAGATCCGGTAGAGCCGGGCCGGGTCGGCCCGCTCGGCGTCACCGGCGAGCACGACTGTGCCCCCGGCGGCGAGCGGGGCGAGCATGTCGGCCACCGACGCGTCGAACCCGATCGAGGCGAACGCCAGGCACCGGGTCGCCGTGTCGAACCCGGAGAACTCCGCGATCGAGGTGACCTTCTCGGTCAGCGCCCGGTGTTCGATCACCGCACCCTTCGGCTGCCCGGTCGACCCGGACGTGAACATCGCGTACGCCGTGGTGCCCAGCGTCGCCGGGGTCGGCTGCCAGGGCGCGGTGCCGGCGGGGACGTCCAGCACGGCGCGGCCGGTGAACGCCTCGGCGGCGGGCGTACCCACGACGACGCGCAGCCGGGCCTCGCCGGCCAGCTCCCGCAACCGTCCGGGCGGCAGCGCCGGGTCGAGCGGGACGTATCCGGCGCCGGCCGCCTGCACGCCGAGCAGCGCGACCACCAGGTCCGGCCGGCGGTCCACGCAGACGCCGACGAGGTCGTCCGCGCCGATGCCGTGGGCGCGCAGCGACGCCGCCAGCGCGGCGGCCCGGCCGACCAGGTCGGCGTAGCTGAGCGTCAGGTCGCCCTGCACCACGGCCGGGGCGCCGGGACGCCGCCGGGCGTGCGCCGCGACCAGGTCGGGCAGGCACACCTGCGGGTAGGGCAGCTCGGGACCGACCCGCTGGTCGCGCTGATCGTCGCGGACGGTCATCGTCGTGCCTCGATCCAGTGCCGGGTCCGCCGGAACGGGTAGCCGGGCAGCGGCACCCGCCGGCCCGGCGGGACGGCCGGCTCCTCACCGGCGCGCCAGGCGCGGACTGCGGCGTCGTCGTCGGAGGCCGGGTCGCCGGCCGCGAGCGCGGTCAGCCCGGCCACCGCCTCCCCGGCGTCGGCGCAGGCGACCGCGTCCCGGTACGCCAGCCGCCGCCGTCCCACCGCGAGCGTGTGCGCCACGTCGGCCACCGCCAGGTCGCCGTCGGCAAGCCGGACGGCCAGCCGCCGGGCCAGTTCCCGCAGCGCCGCCGGGCTGCCTGCGGACAGTCCCAGCACCACCGGGCCGGGTGCCCCGGCGTCCGGCTCGTCCGTCGCGGGCGCGGACTCGACGAGTACGTGCGCGTTGGTGCCGCCGAGACCGAACGAGCTGACGCCCGCGCGCCGCTCCCCCGTCCACGGCCGGGTTTCCGCGCCGACTTCGGCGGCCGCGGCGGCCAGGTCGATGTCGCCGTGCGCGGCGGTGAAGTGCGCGGTACCCGGCACCTGCCCGGTGCGGACCGCGTACACGGCCTTGATCAGCGAGAGCACGCCCGCCGCGGCGTCCAGGTTGCCGAGGTTGCCCTTCACCGAGCCGAGCAGCAGCGGAGCGCGTGCGCCCCGGCGTACCCGGGCCAGCGCGTCCACCTCGATCGCGTCGCCCACCGGCGTGCCGGTGCCGTGCCCCTCCAGGTAGGCCACGTCGGCCGCGTCCCAGCCGACCGACGCCAGCGCCTCCGCCATCACCGCCGCCTGCCCGGACACGCCCGGCACGGTGAAGCCGGGCCGGTCGGCGCCGTCGTTGTTCACCGCCCACCCGGCGAGCACCGCGTACACGTGGTCGCCGTCGGCGCGGGCGTCGGCGAGCCGCTTCAGCACCACCGCCCCGGCGCCGTTGCCGAACACCTGCCCGGTGGCGGCGGCGTCGTACGGCCGGCACACCCCGTCGGTGGCCAGCAACCCGCCGGGCCGCAGCCGGTAGCCCGCCTGCCGGGTGGAGACCACCGCCGCGCCGCCCGCTATCGCCACGTCGCAGCGGTAGTCCAGCAGGCTCTGCCCGGCCTGGCACACCGCGACGAGCGCTGTCGAGCAGGCGGTCTGGACCGCCACGGCCGGGCCGGACAGCCCCAGTGCGAACGCGGTACGCGTCGGCAGGTAGTCGCAGCCGGAACCGGTCAGCGCGTCGTCCCAGTCCTCGGCGAGCGTACCCGCCGCCGGTGCCAGCGCGGGGTTGCCGAGCAGGTGGTGGTGCAGGTAGCGGTTGGGCGCGCATCCGGCGAACACGCCGATCTGGGCCGGGTCGCGGTCCGGGTCGATCCCGGCGTCCTCCAGCGCGTGCCAGGCGACCTCCAGGAACAGCCGGTGCTGCGGGTCGAGCAGCGCCGCCGCCGCGGCGGGATAGCCGAACAGGTCCGCGTCGAAACCCTCCAGGTCGTCGAGCCGGCCGAACGCCGGCACCCAGTCCGGGCCGTCCGGCGCGCCCTCGCCGGCCGGGGTCCGGCGCACCGAGTCCACCCCGGACAGCAGGTTGCGCCACAGCGTGGGCGCGTCGTCCGCGCCGGGGACCCGGCAGGACAGGCCCACCACCGCGATCCGGTCGTCCTCGCTCACGCCCGTCCCTCCCCGCCGCCGGCCCGCGCGGCGGCGCGGCGGGCCATCCGGCGTCCGACCGCGGCCAGCCGGCCGTCCTCCGGTACGCCCGCAGCGTCCCCTGACGTCTCCAGGTACGCGGCCAGCGCCGCCACCGTCGGGAACTCCACCAACCGGGCCAGCGGCACCCTGCGGCCGAGGTGTTCCTCCAGGTACCCCTGCACCAGGGCGAGCTGGAGCGAGTGCCCGCCCGCCTCGAAGAAGTTCACCAGCCGGTCCACTGCGGGCAGTTCGAGCACCGTGCACCAGCCCGCCGCGATGGTCTGCTCGACCGGCCCGGCCGGCGGCCCTCCGGTGACCGGCCCTCCGGTGACCGGCCCTCGGGTGACCGGCCCTCCGGTGTCCGGATCGGGCAGGGCGGCCTGGTCGAGCTTGCCGGTCGGCCCGATCGGCAGCTCCGGCACCGCCACCACCGCCCGGGGCACCATGAAGTCCGGCAGCACGGCGGCCAGCCGTTCCCGCAGCGCCGGCGGCGCGACGACAGTACCGGCGGCGGCGACCACGTACGCGACGATCTCCTGCTCGCCCGCGCCGGACACGCCCCGCCGCGCCACCACCGCCGCGTGGGCCACGCCGGGCAGCGCCGCCAGGCAGGCCTCGATCTCGCCCAGCTCCACCCGGTAGCCGCGGATCTTCACCATCCGGTCGCCGCGGCCCAGGTAGACGAGCATGCCGTCGGGCAGCCGCCGCGCGATGTCCCCGGTCCGGTACGCGCGCACCCCGTCGTGCTCGGTGAACCGGGTCGCGGTCAGCTCCGGCAGGCCCAGGTATCCGAGCGCGACGTGCGGGGTGCGCACGACCACCTCGCCGGTGAGGCAGGCGGGGCGTCCGGCCGGGTCGGTCAGCACCACCTCGACGCCCGGCAGTGGATGCCCGATCGGCACGACTGCCCGCCCCGGGTCGGCGTCCGGCGGCAGGTGGTGCTGCGCGGCGAAGCTGATCTCGGTGGTGCCGTACCCGTTGACGAACACCACGCCCGGCGCGAACGACCGCCGGGCCAGCGTCACGTCGTGCCGGGTGACCTCCTCGCCGCCGAGGACGACAGCGCGGACCGACGGCAGCCGCCCGTGCTCGCCGAGGCTCGCCACCACGTACCGGAAGACGGTGGGGGTGGAGTGGTAGACGGTGACGCCCCGGTCGGCGAGCGCGCCGGTGAGGTGGCCGAGGCCGTGCGTGCGGACGTCGACCGGGACGGCGGCGGCGCCGGACAGCAGCGCGCTGAACGTGTCGGTGACCGCCATGTCGTAGCCGAACGAGGTGAGCACGCTCGTGCGGTCGTCCGGCCGGACGGCGAAGTTGCGCACGTGGTTGCGGACACCGAACAGCACGTTGCGGTGGCTCTGCACCACGCCCTTCGGCTTCCCGGTGGACCCGGAGGTGTAGAGCACGTACGCCGGGTCGTCCGGGCGCGCGGGCCCGGCCGGCACCGGCACGCCGGGGTCGCCCCGGCGCAACGACACGACCGGCAGCTCCAGCCCGGCGTCGGCCGCGAGCGCGGCGGCCCGCGCTTCGTGACCGGGGTCCGCGACGATCGCCCGGACGCCTGCGTCGCGCAGCATCGCGGCCAGCCGGGCCGCCGGGTACGCCGGGTCCAGCGGCACGTACGGCGACCCCGACGCCAGCGCCGCCAGGATGCCGGTGATCGTGGCGACGCCGTGGCGGCACAGCACCGCCACCGGCGCCGTGACGTCACCCGGCCCGGCCAGCGCTTCGGCGGTCGCGGCGACTGCCGCGCCGAGTTCCCGGTAGGTCACCGTCGCGTCGTCGGCGAGCACCGCCGGCCGTTCCGGGTACGCCCGCACCGCCGCCGCGAACGCGGCCGGGATGGTGTCGCCGCGGACCCGATCGGCCTCGGTGCCGTCGCCGCCGTGCAGCCGCCACAGGTCCGGGGCCGGACGCCGCTCGTAGCGGGCCGACGGCAGCACCCCCGCCGACGACGCGTCCGGGTCCAGCGTGGACAGGACGTCGGCCAGGTCGGCGCGGAGGTCGTCGGCGTACGCGGCGGGCAGCCCGGAGACGGTGACGCCGGCCAGGCCGGGGCGCACCTCGACGGTGACGTCGACCAGTTGGTCCGGCGGCGCCGGGCGCACCGAGCGGCACAACTCCCGGATCGGTGCGTCGGCGGTCAGGTCGAGCGTCACCGGTTCGTCGCCGTGCCGCAGCGTCACCACGGGGGATCCGGTGTACCGGCGTACCACCAGAGCCGTGGCGGTGAGGACGACGGCGGCCGGGTCGACGCCCGCGGCGTGCGCCCGGGCGGCGAGCCGCGGCGGCAGGCCGAGCGGCTGCGGAGACGGGCTCACCGCTGGTCCAGGACGGCGGCGACCACGTCGGCGAGCGTGGACACCTCGGCGTCGGCCTCGGCGATCCGGAAGTCGTCGCAGTAGCTGCCGGTGCCGTGCACCACGATCTCGTACCCGGCCGGCACCAGGCCCCGGTCGACGGCGTTGCAGACGCCGGTCAGCGCCATCAGGATCGACCACTCCCGCAGCCGGGCCGGGTCCTCGGGCAGGGTCAGACCGGCGTCGGCGAGCCACTGCCGGGCGACCGGGTAGCGCCGGACGCACTCGCGCCGCGACACCACGATGCCGTCGCCGCCGTGCCGTCCGATGAGCGCGTTCATGGCCGGGGAGGTCACCGGGCGGTGGGTGTAGAACGTCGGGTCGAGCACCTCGGCCGGGTCGTCGGTGACGGCCGGGAAGCGCAGGTCGGCGTCCTGCGTCCAGACGCCCCGGCTCTCGTCGAGCGTGTACGCCGGGCAGTGGTCCCGCTCGAACGAGCCGTGGCGCAGGCTGAGCACCATGTCCGGCGTGCCGAGGTGCTGCACGAGCAGGAAACCGGGCCGGTCGGCCGATTCGGCGTCGCCGGCCGCCTCCAGTACGTCGCGGCCCAGGTTGTAGCCGAGCAGACCGAACGCGCTGGACACGGCGTGCGCGTGCCAGCGCGAGCCGGTGGCCGGCGACACGTCGGCCTCGAAGGCGGCCCGGGCGGCGTCGGCGACCAGGTAGTTGCGCAGGTCGAGGGTGTACCAGAGGGTGACGCCGTGCTTGTCGTACGCGGTGGCGGCGTACTCGTCGACGAACGCGCGGCCGAGCGCCTTCACGCCCTCCGGGTCCGCGCCGGTGTACCGCAGCAGCGGGTTGACCGCACGGGTCGCGGGATCGGCGGCGAGCGCGTCGTGGCGGAACTTGTGCCGGGTCGCCGCCGGAGCCAGCACCACGATGGACAGCTGCTCCGGGGTCACCAGCCCGGCCGCGTACGCGCGGGCCACCGAGTCGCGCAGCGCGACGCCCTTGTTGCCGGAGGTCGGGGTGACGATGCACAGCCGCTCACCGGTACGCCGGATGTGCTCCACCGCCCGGGCGACGATCACCATCGAGGCGAATGTCTTCGTGGTGCGGGTGCCCGGGTTGGCGGTCAGGTCGAGCATCGTCAGGTCGTGCCCGCCGTAGTGGCCCAGCGGGGACCAGCTGACCGTGGCGGCGGCGTAGAACTCGCGTACCGCGGGGGTCAGCTCGGGCAGGTCGAAGCCGGGCGCGAAGCCGGGCGTGCCGGGCGCGTCGCCGGGGACCGCGCCGCACCGGCGCACCGCCGACGCGATGACGTCGTAGTAGTCGGTGATCATGTTGCGGGTGGCCGGGGTGGTCACGGTCATCGGGCTTCCTCCAACACACTCCGGGCCGGCGCCGGCGGCACCGTTCGCAGATGGTCACGCAGGGCGGTGAACCGGCAGGCGATCTCGGGCAGCTCGCCCGCGTGCCAGCCGCCGGCCAGGTCGGGCCGGTACGCCGCCAGTGCCGCCCGGGCGCGCTCCGGGTAGCGGACGTGGCCGCCACCGACCTCGACGCCGTCGCGGCGCCCGGCGGCGGTGTTCCAGGCGACCGCCTGCGCCACCGGCAGCTCGGCCGGCAGCCGCAGCTCGGTCCGGCCCCCGGCGAGCCGGACCGGATAGCCGCCCGGCAGTCCCAGTGGCCCGGGCAGGCTCGCCGTCACCTCGTCGCCGGTGGCGAGCGCCGCCACCAGGGCGGCCCCGGCGTGCCCGGCGAGCGCGTTCAGCTCCGGCCGGGGCAGCGCGCGGTAGCCGGCGAGCAGCCCGGTGACGTCCGGGACGGGCCGGCCGTCCAGCCAGGCGCGTACCTCGGCGGTGTCGTCGTCGTCCGGGCCGGGCGCGGCGAGGTGGGCGTGATGGCCGAGCACCGCCAGCCGGCGCGGGCCGGGACGGCCGAGCGCGGCGTCCAGGCACACGGCGAGCGTCGCCACGTTGCCGATGCCGCAGCGCACCGGCAGGTCCAGCGCGGCGAGCAGCGGGTTGACCGCGTCCGGGAACGCCCCGTTGACGAGCGTCGCGCCGGGTGCGCCGCCGGCCAGCGCGGCGGCCAGCCGGGACACCAGCTCGGCCTGCAACGCCAGCGTCACCCCGAAGCCGGCCGCGGCGATCAGGTCCGTCCAGGCCGACGGCGCCGCCGCCCGCTCGTACGGCGACTGCGCGGACGCGGCGCAGACCAGCACGTCGGGCCGGAGCCGGGCCATCGAGGCGGCGTCGGCGGCGTACCCCTCCCCCGGGTCGGCTCCGGGTTCGGCGGTGAACGGCCGGGCGCTGACGGCGACGGGGGTTCCGGCGACTGTGGCGCGCACCCGCGCGGCGCGGGCGAGCGCGAGGGCCGCGTCCGGGTCGCGGGCCAGGACCGTCACGCGCAGCGGCGCCGGGGTGTGCGTCGCCGCCAGGGCGTGGCACAGCGAGCGGGCCAGCCGGCCGGCGCCCACCACGACGACGTGCCGCGCGTCAGCGGACCGGGCTGACATCGCGTCCCGCCTCCGTGACCCGGTCGACCCAGTCGGCGAACGATCCGGCGCGCAGGCAGCTCGCCGGGGACACCTCCAGCCCGGCCATCTCCCGTACCCGCAGCGCCATCCGCAGCGCGGTCAGCGAGTGCCCGCCGAGCGCGACGAACGTGTCGTCGTCGTGCACCGCGTCGACGCCGAGCGTGGCCCGCCACGCCTCGCGCAGCCGGTCGGTGAGGGCGCCGCCGCCGGGTTCCGCCGCGATCCCGGCGGGCCGGGACGGTGGCGGTGGCAGCTCCAGCCGCGCGACCTTGCCGTTGGGCAGGCGGGGCAGCCGGTCGACCAGGACGATCTGGTCCGGGCGCATCGCGGGCGGCAGCGCCGAGGCCAGGTAGCCCTGGAGCAGCCCGGTGGTCAGCAGGTGGTCGGCGGGCTCGTCCCGGGGCGTCGCTGCCGGTGGCGGTTCCTGCGGCCGTACGGCGTAGACGTAGCTGACGTCGGCGTCCGCGCCGACGTTCCAGTCGCCGATGTCGTGGACCTCGAACCCGGCCGCGCACAGCAGCTCGCGTACCAGCGGGGTGGTCACGCTGCTGCGTTCGACCTCCAGGCAGACCTGGCGAATACGGGGCCAGTGCTCGGGGCGCAGCCCGCGCAGCACGCTCAGCTCGGCGCCCTCGGTGTTGACCTTCAGCAGGTCGACGCGGTCCAGCCCGAAACGGTCCAGCAGGTCCGACAGCGTCACGGTCGGCACCACGTGCGCCACCGGGGCGAGGCGGCGGCGGGCGTCGGCCAGGAGCGCCGCCTGTTCGGTCTCGTCGGCGTCGCCGCCGCCGTGGCGGTAGTGCGACCGGACCAGGTCGGAGGCGGCGCCGGCCCGGTCGGCGCCGAGGCCGGACAGGTAGCTCAGCTCGGGGAACGAGGTCAGCTCGGCGGTGCCCGCCGCATCGGTCACAGCGGCCTCGACGACCGACGCGGACCCGGCGTAGAGGCCGAGGTTGGCGCGCAGGTACGGCAGTGTGTCCGGGTTCGGCTCGACCGCCACCAGCCGCACGTCGCGCGCCTGCCGGGACGCCCAGAGCGAGAACAGTCCGATGTTGGCGCCGACGTCGAGGACGACCGCACCGTCACCGACGCGGACGCCGAAACGCGCGTACTCGGCCTGGTCGAAGATCTGCCGGTAGAGGAAGACCGCCTCGTCCGGCGACGCCGCGGTGACCGCCATGCCGTTGGGTAGCGGGAACCGCGGCAGCCCGCCGACCGCCGGGGCCTGCCGGGGCTGCGGCACCACGTAGCCGACCAGGCGGGGGCCGTCGTCGGTGTCCGGGACGGTCACCACCACCGCGTCGTGCACGGCCGGATGCTCGCGCAGCACGGCGGCCACCTCGCCCGGCTCCACCCGGACCCCCCGGATCTTGACCTGGTCGTCGGCCCGGCCACGGAACTCCAGGAAACCCTGCGGCGCGACCCGAACCAGGTCACCGGTGCGGTAGAGCCGCGCGCCCGGCCGCGCCGGGTCGGGGCGGAAGCGCTCCGCCGTCCGCTCGTCGTCGCGCAGGTAGCCCAGCCCGACCGCGACCCCGCCGATCCACAGCTCGCCGGTCCCGCCCTCGGGCACCGGGTGCAGGTCGTCGTCGAGCACGTGGGCGGTGACGCCGTCGATGATCCAGCCGATCGGGGCGATGCTGCCCGCGTACGGCTCGGCGCAGTCCCAGTAGGACACGTTGATCGAGGTCTCGCTCGGGCCGTACCCGTTGAACAGCCCGCACGGCAGCACCTCGCGCAGCCGCCGGACCAGCCGCATGTCCAGCGCCTCGCCGCCGCACAGCACCCGGCGCAGCGTGACGCAGCCGGCGAACTCCGGCTCGTCGAGCACGTGCCGCAACATGGTCGGGACGAAGTGCGCGGTGGTGACCGCCTCCCGCTGGATCAGCCGGGCCAGCCCGAGGCTGTCGAACTGCAGGCCCGGCCCGGCGACGACCACGGCACCGCCCGCGATCAGCGGGGAGAGGATCTCGTGCACCGACGCGTCGAATCCGATCGACGCCTTGTGCAGCACCCGGTCGTCGGCGCCGAAGCCGAACCACTCGTGACCCCACGCCAGCCGGTTGACCAGCCCGGCGTGGTGCAGCACGACGCCCTTCGGCCGGCCGGTGGAGCCGGAGGTGAACAGCACCAGCGCGGCGTGCTCGCCCGGCGGCAGCCAGCCGGCGCGATCGGTCAGGTCGGCCGTCGACCCGGCCCGCGCGGTACGCACGTCCCGCCACCCGGTGGACGCGGGCGCGGCGACGGCGGGCGGACGGTCGGCGTACAGGACGAGCCGGGGCGCCGCCGCGGCGAGCATCTGCTCGGCCCGGCCCGACGGCAGCTCGGGGTCGACCGGCACCGCCACCGCGCCCACCGCCAGCGTCGCGAGCAACGACGTCACGTAGTCGGCGGACCGGTGCAGGTACAGGCCCACCAGGTCACCCGGCCGCACGCGGGCGCGGCGCAGCAGCTCGGCCGTCGCGCCGACCCGCTCCCACAGCGCGGAGTAGCTCACCTCGCCGTCCGGTCCGACGATCGCGGGCCGGTCGCCGTCGGCGCCGGTGGGCCGGTGCACCAGGTCGGTCAGGTAGCGCGGGCCGGTCACAGCGGTCACCGCGTCCTCGTCGCGACCGCGACGATCGCCATCCGGGGCACCTCGGCGACGAACTGCCCGTCGGCCCGGTAGACCAGCGGACGGGCCGGCACGTCGTCGCGACCGAGCCCGGCCAGGTAGCCGGTGTGGTCGAAGTGGCGGGTCAGCAGTCGCCACACCTCGTCGTCGGTGAGCGTGGCGAAGTAGTCGCGCACGCCGTACATGTCGCCGACGTAGTCGCGCATGCCGGCGGAGGCGGACTCGGCGCTGTCGGCGCGCACGATCAGCGGGTCGTACAGGTCGACGACGCGTACCGGCAGCCCGGCCGCGGTGAACAGGCCGGTCAGCTCGGCGCGGCTGAAGTGCCGGTAGTCGTGACCGCCGGCGGCGTGCGGGTGCACCACATCGCCGAAGAACCCGGCCATCGGGCTGGACTCGTCGAAGTCGTGCAGCACGATCCGGCCGCCGGGGCGGACCACCCGGGCCGCCTCCGCGACCGCCTGCGGCCGCCGGGCCGCCGGGATGTGGTGCGTGCCGTACGCCAGCAGCACCGCGTCCACACCGGCGTCGCGCAGGAACAGGAAGTGCGCGGCCTGACGGACGGCAGGCAGGCCGTGGGCGAGCGCCTTGTCGACCATGTGGCCGGACAGGTCGCCGGTGATGAATGCCAGTTTGGACTCGAAGCAGGCGGACTGGCTGCTCGCGGCGCGGGCCACAGTGCCGTCGCCGCCGAGCACGTCGAGGATGAGCGTGACCGGGGCGGCGGCGTCCGGTGTGGCGAGGTCCAGCAGCCGCCGCATGCCGGTCCAGCGGACGAGCGTGTCCCGCTGGGCCCGGCGGTAGGAATCGCCCCGGCCGGTCGAGTCGGTGTCGAACTCGCTGACCGTGCCGGCCAGTTCCGCCAGCGCCGCGTCCGCGCCGGGGCGGCCGAAGTCGAGCAGCTCGCGCAGTTGCGGGTGGAGGGTCGCCACGGTGTGCAGGTAATCGCGCAGGACCAGGGACGGAAGGTACGGCCGGCTCATGTACACCTCGGCGCACGCGACAGTATGCCGCCTCGTCAGCGACGTCCCTTCGGCGAACGGATGGCAGACTTTAACACCGCTTCTCGACCGTTCACCAGGTCGAATACCGGACATTGTGGAAGGTCCGGTACGGGTACGAGTCCTTACCCGTTCTTTGTCGCTTATTCCGCCACAGGGGTGTGACTGGCGACGATGTGTCGCATTAGGTCGATGATTTCCGGCAGATGGTCGGTAAGGAAGAAATGCCCGCCGGGAAACACGTGCCACCGCGGCTCGGTGACACATTCCCGGGCCCACCCCGCGGCCCGGTCCGGGTCCACGTGCTCGTCCCGGTCGCCGAGCAGCACGTGCACCGGCACCTCCAGCGGCGGCCCCTGGCGGTAGGCGTACCGCTCGGACAGCGCGAAGTCGGCCCGTACCCCGGGCAGGATCAGCTCCATCAGGTCGCGGTCGGCCAGCAGCGCGGCCGGCGTCGCCCCGAAGTCGCGCAGCGCGTCGATCAGACCGGCGTCGTCGAGGTCGTGCACGCGCCGCCGTACCAGCCGGGTCCCCGGCGCCTCCGCGCCGCCGACGAGCAACGCCAGCGGCGCGGGCGCGTCCCGGCGGCGCAGCTCCCGGGTCACCTCGAACGCCACCAGCGCCCCCAGGCTGTGGCCGAACAGCAGGTACGGCCCGGACGCCCGCTCGGCGACGGCTGTCGCCAGCGCGTCCACCAGCTCCGCGAGGTCGTCCAGCGGCGGCTCGTGCAGCCGGGCGCCCCGGCCCGGCATCAGCGCGACCTGCACCGACAGCTCCGGCGCGGCCAGTTCCCGCCACTGCGCGAAGGAGGCGGCGACGCCACCGGCGTACGGGAAGACGAACACCTGGGCGTCGCCGGACGAGGAGCCGGCCGGCCCGAACCAGCGGCTCGCGGTCACCTGGGACATGGCCAGGAGCATAGGGCCGCACCACTCCCGGCTCGGCGAACGGGCCTGTGTGGACAGCCGGTCGGCTGGCACACTACCGGGATGCGGCGGGGGGTCTGGTCGGTGCTGGCGATGCTCGTCGCGGCCGGGCTCGGCGCGTCGGTCGCCTGGCTGCCGAACGCCACCGACCGGCAGCTCACCCTGCTGCAGTCGGTCCTCGCCGTCCTGGCGGCCGGCGGGCCGATCCTGGGCTGGCTGTGGCGGCGCAACCACCGGGGCACACGCCGCCCCGGCCCCGAGGCGCAGCGGGCGGCCGACGAGCTGGCCGCCGCCGTCCTCGCGCAGTGGAGCCGCGCGGCGACCGAGCGCGGGCTGTGGGCGCCGGTTCCGATCCGGGTCCACTGGCGGTGGTCGGACCGGCCGGTCACCGGGCCGGTGGACGCCGCCGCGACCGAGGGCGACCTGGTCCGGTTCCCGCCCCTGCCGGCCGTCCCGCCGGTGCGGGCGGCCGACCTCGCCCACGGCGACCTGCACGACCTCTTCCGGGTGTACGCGGGCCTGGGCTCCGGCCGCCTCCTGCTGCTCGGCGGGCCCGGGGCGGGCAAGTCGGCAGCGGTCGTCCTGCTGCTGATCGACGCGCTGGAGCACCGGCAGCGCCTGCCGGAGCAGGAACGCGCACGGGTACCCGTGCCGGTGCTGCTGACCGTGTCCGGCTGGGATCCACGCCGGCAACCGGTCGCCGACTGGCTGGCCGCCCGGCTGGCCGCCGATCACGATGTCCTCGGCGGGCTCGAACCGGCCCGCCGGCTCGTCACGGGCGGGCACGTCGCCCTCTTCCTGGACGGGCTGGACGAACTGCCGCCGGACCTGCGACCGGTCGCCCTGCGCGCGCTCGACGTCCAGACCACGTTCCGGCTGGTGGTGACGACCCGCAGCCGCGAGCTGGTGGAGGCGGTGGCCGCCGCCCGGCACCTCTCCGGCGCCGCCGCCCTGGAGCTGGAGCCGCTGACCGGCACGGACATCGCCGCGTACGTCACCCGGAGCCGGACCCAGCCGTTGCCGCCGGGGTGGCAACGGCTGGTGGACGAGGTGCGCGACCGGCCGGACAGTCCCGTCGCGCAGGCGCTGCGCAGCCCGCTGATGCTGAGCCTGTTCCGGGACACGGTGACCACCGACGACGATGCCGCGGAGCTGCTCGACCGCTACCACAGCCGGGAGGCGGTGGAGGACGCCCTGCTCGACCGGGTGCTCCCCGCGGCGTACGCCGTCCAGCCCGGCGTACCGGAGCCGCGCTACACGGCTGCGCAGGCGGCGCGCTGGCTCGGTCACCTCGCCCACCTGATGAACCGGGCGGGCAGCCGCGATCTGGTGTGGTGGCACCTGGCGTCGTTCACCTCCTGGGACCTGTACGCGGTCTCGACGGTGCTCGTCACCGGCCTCGGCGCCGGACTGAGCGCGGGGTTGCTCGCGGGCCCGGCGTTCGGCGTCCTGGCCGGGCTGGCGTTCGGGCTGGTGCTCACGTTCACCGCCAAGCTCTCCCGGGACGTGCTGATCGGCCGGCGTCCGCTGCGGCTCCGCCGGATCAGGTGGAGCCGGGTGATCAGCCGTCAGCGGATGGAGAACGTGCTCGGCGCCGGGCTCACCGGTGCGTTGTTCCTGGGCTTCTTCGGGCTCCTCGTCGCCGCGTGCGCCGACGTCACAGGCATCGGGTCCGGCCGGGCCTTCCCGGTCTTCCTCGCCTTCACCGCGACCGGTTTTCTCGGTTGCCTCTCCCTGGGCCTGTACCTGGCGATGGCCGGCTCGGCGGGCGAGGACGACCCGGTGTCGTCGCGGCTGTCCTGGCGGCGGGACCTGTGGTCCGCGGTGGGCGGCGGCCTCTGGCTCGGGTCCGTGCTCGGCGTCCTGGGTGGCCTGGTGGGGCGGCTCGCCGGGTCGGCGGAAGGTGGCATCGCCTGTGGCATCGTCGGCGGCTTCCTGCTCGGCGTGACGTCCTCGCAGACCTGGCGCGCCCTGCTCGTCATCGTCGAGCTGCGCCGTACCGGGGTGGCGCCGCTGCGGCTGCTCCGATTCCTCGACGACGCGCACCGCCGGTCGGTGCTGCGCACGGTGGGGCCGGTCTACCAGTTCCGGCACGCCCGTCTCCAGGACCGCCTGGCGACCACCGCCGGTGCTACGGTGGACCGGAGTGATCCAGTGGCGATCAGGCAGGCAGGGAGACCAGACATGGCGGGTGACGACGACATCTCCGGGTGAGACCGGACATGTGACCGACCGCAGGCGAGCGCCGTGGTCGTTCCGTCGTACCCCGAGACCGTGTCCCCCGCCGGGCGGCTGAGGTCCGCCCGCCCTCATCTTCGAGGTCGTCTTCCTGATGTCCGATTCCTTCGTCGTCTGCTCGAACCTGACCTTCTCCTGGCCGGACGACACCCCGGTCTTCCAGAACCTCTCCTTCACCCTCGGCGGCGGCCGGACCGGTCTGGTCGCGCCGAACGGCGCCGGCAAGAGCACGCTGCTCAAGCTGATCGCCGGCGAGTACCGCCCGGCCGCCGGGTCGGTGACCGTCGACGGCGTGCTGGGCTACCTCCCGCAGAGCCTGCCGCTGGCCGCCGACCTCACAGTGGCCGAGGTCCTGGAGATCGCCCCGCTGATCGCGGCGCTGCACGCCATCGAGGCCGGCGACGCCGACGAGAAGCACTTCACCACGATCGGCGCCGACTGGGACGTCGAGGAACGCACGCGCGCGCAACTCGACCGTCTCGGCCTCGGCGACCTCGCCTTCGACAGGCGCCTGGGCACGCTCAGCGGCGGGCAGGTGGTCTCCCTCGGTCTGGCGGCGCAACTGCTCAAGCAGCCCGACGTGCTGCTGCTCGACGAGCCGACCAACAACCTCGACCTGGGCGCCCGGCACCGCCTCTACGACGTGCTGGAACAGTGGCACGGCTGCCTGCTGCTGGTCAGTCACGACCGGGCGCTGCTGGACCGGATGGACCGCATCGCCGAACTAGACCGCGGTGAGATGCGCTTCCACGGCGGCGACTTCACCTCGTACGAGGCGGCCGTGCGGGCCGCGCAGGAGGTGGCGGAGAAGAACGTCCGCAGCGCCGAACAGGACCTCAAGCGGGAGAAGCGGGAGTTGCAGGAGGCCCGCGAACGGGCGGCCCGGCGAGCCGGCAACGCCTCCCGGAACCTGAAGAACGCGGGTCTGGCGAGGATCGTCGCCGGCGGCTTGAAGCGGGACGCGCAGGTGGCAGCGGGCAAGGCGAACGAGATGCACTCCGGGCGGGTCGACGACGCCCGAGCACGGCTCGACGAGGCCGAGCGGGCGCTGCGCAACGAGAAGACGATCACGGTGGAGCTGCCCGCCACCACCGTCCCGGCCGGACGCACGCTGCTGACCGCCGAAGGGGTGCAGGTCCGGCACGGCGAGCGGTCGCTGTTCGCCGCCGACGGGGTCGACCTGACGATCCGCGGTCCGGAACGGATCGCCCTGCTCGGCGACAACGGCGCGGGCAAGTCCACGCTGCTGCGGCTGATCGACGGCGACCTGGAGCCCGAGAGCGGCCGGATCACCCGCGCGGACGGCCGGATCGCGTACCTGGCGCAGCGGCTGGACCTGCTGGATCTGGACCGTACCGTGGCGGAGAACCTGGCCACGTTCGCGCCGCAGGCCCCGGACGCGCAGCGGATGAACCTGCTGGCCCGCTTCCTGTTCCGCGGCCCGCGCGCGCACCTTCCGGTCGGGGTGCTCTCCGGCGGGGAGCGGCTGCGCGCCACGCTCGCGTGCGTGCTGGGCGCCGAACCGGCCCCGCATCTCCTGCTGCTCGACGAGCCGACGAACAACCTCGACCTGGTCAGCGTCGGCCAGTTGGAGAGCGCGCTGCACGCCTACCGGGGCGCGTTGCTGGTGGTCAGCCACGACGAGCGGTTCCTCGCCGCGATCGACGTGGGCCGCTGGCTGCGCCTGGCGGACGGACGCCTGGTGGAGACCGGTCCCCCGGACGCCGCCTGACCGGGCCGCCTCACCCGCCTGCGCGGTGGCCGGGTCGCCCGGCGAGCCGGGCGGGTGGTCAGACCGCCGGCAGGCGGACCACGAACCGGCACCCGCCGGTCACGTTGTGCGCGTGCACCCGCCCGCCGTGCGCCTCGACCAGTCCGCGCACGATCGCCAGCCCCAGGCCGCCGCCGGCCGGCGCCGCCTCGTCGGCGCCGGCCGGTGCGGGGGTACGGGCCCGGGTGCCCCGGAACGCCACGTCGAACACCCGGGGCAGGTCCGCCTCGGGAATGCCGCCGCAGGTGTCGGAGACGGCGAGCCACGCGTCGTCGTCGTCCCGGCCGGCGTCGATGCGCACAGTGCCGTCCGGTGGCGTGTACCGCACCGAGTTGACGAGCAGGTTCGTCACGACGCGGGCGAGTTCGGCCTCGGCGGCCCGGACGGTCGGCCAGCCGGTCTCCGGGGCGAGCACCCGCACCCGCCGGTCGGCGGCCAGCGGCGCGGTGGCGGCGATCGCGTCGGAGACCACGTCGCCGAGCGGCACCGGGGACAGGGCGGGCCGCAGCGCACCGGCGGTGATCCGGGACAGCTCGAACAGGTCGTCGACCAGGCGTGTCATCCGGTCCGTCTCGACCCTGATCCGGCGGTGGTACTCGGCCACCGCCGCCGGCTCGTCGACCACCCGATCCTCCAGCGCCTCCGCCATCGCCCGCAGCCCTGCGAGCGGCGTACGCAGATCGTGGGAGACCCATGCGACCAGCTCGCGGCGGCCGGCCTCCAGCTGCCGTTCCCGCTGCCGGGCCTGGTCGGCCCAGACCGCCGCCTGGGCGAGGCGGCGGGCGAACGCCACCCCGACGGCCAGGCTGAGCGCCGCGGACGCGGCGACAGTGACGAGGACGACCTGGAGGTCGTGCGCGGACAGGAACATGGCCTGGGCGACGGCGGTGACGCCCGCCGTCACCGAGGCGATGGTGACCGCGAGCAGCACCGCGATGTGCGCGAGGATCGACCGGTGGCGCACCAGCCGCAGCGCGCCGACGCCGAGCGCGCCGACGGCAGCGCCGGCGAGCAGGGCGTAGAGCCCGATGACCATCAGTTCGTTCACCGGGACGCCTCCGACGGCTCGTACCGGTAACCGACGCCCCACACGGTGACGATGCGGCGCGGCTGCGCCGGGTGGTCCTCGATCTTCTCCCGCAGCCGCCGGACGTGGACGGTGACTGTCGACTGGTCGCCGAACCGCCAGCCCCACACGCGGTCCAGCAGCTCGGCCCGTGACCAGGCGCGTCCGGGGTGCGCCAGCAGGAACGCGAGCAGGTCGAACTCCCGTACGGTCAGCGACAGCTGCTGCCCGCCGCGCTCGGCGACGCGGCGGCCGGTGTCCGCGGTGAGGTCGCCGTCGCGCAGCAGCCCTGTCGGTCCCCGGTCCTGCGGGGCCGCGCGCCGGAGCACCGACCTGATGCGCAGCACGAGTTCGCGCGGCGAGAACGGCTTGGTCACGTAGTCGTCCGCGCCGACCTCCAGCCCGGCGACCCGGTCGGCCTCGTCCCCGAGCGCGGTGAGCATGACCACCGGCAGGCCGGGCAGCCGGCGCCGCAGCCGCCGGCACACCTCGATGCCGTCGAGACCCGGCATCATCAGGTCGAGGACCACCAGATCGGGCGGCTCCTCCTCGGCCGCGGCGAGCGCGTCCGGCCCGTCGAAGGACAGCCGGACCCGGCAGCCGTCCTGTTCCAGGTAGCGCCGCACGACGTCGCTCACCGTCCGGTCGTCGTCGACGACGAGCACGTAGCGCCCCATGCGCCAGACGCTACCCATCGGCGCCCCGGCGTGGCGGCCCGCGGTCGGGCCGTAAGCGGACGGAAAGATCTTTCCGCCGGGTCCGCGCCTACCGTCTGGCCATGGGCAGAAGACGTGTGGTGTTGTCGGTGCTCGCCGTCGTGGCCGTCACCGGTCTCGGGGTGAGCCTGTACCTGTTCCAGCCGTGGCGGCTGGTGACCGACCGTGAGGTACGCGAGGCGCTGCCCACTGTGGCGGAGCCGCAGACGACCGGCCCGCCGGCGTCCGGCACGATCGGCCCGTCGCCGACCGGTGCGGCGCCGGCCGACGTGGTCCTGGCCGCCGGTGACTTCGTCACCCACGAGCACGACACGTCCGGCCGGGCGCAGCTCGTCCGCCTCGCCGACGGCCGCCGTCAGCTGCTCCTGCGCGGACTGGACACCTCGGACGGGCCGGACCTGCGGGTGTGGCTCACCGACCGGAAGGTGCTGCCCGGCCGGGCCGGATGGCAGGTGTTCGACGACGGCCGCTGGGTCGAGCTGGGCCGGCTCAAGGGCAACATCGGCGACCAGGCGTACGACATCCCGGCGTCGGTGGACCTGGACGGTCTGCGCAGCGTGTCTATCTGGTGCAAGCGGTTCGCGGTGTCGTTCGGCGCGGCGCCGCTTGCCGCTGTGACGGGATCGGCGCCGTCCTGACGCCTGTGCCGCCGGCCTCGGACGCTGGGCTACGCTGCGGGAAGCGCTGGTTCACCCGGTCGGCGACGGCCGGGTGTCGCGGGGCGTGTTTCATAAGGGCGGTCGAGCCGAGGCGGAGTCCAGGCGGCGGCCGGCCAGTTCTTGTGAAACACGCCCCTAAGAGGGAACCCGGTGAGAGTCCGGGACTGCCCCGCAGCGGTGAGTGGGAACGACAGCCGTCAACAGCACTGGGGC
>NZ_JALJRJ010000012.1:12750-141026 GCF_024519755.1 Micromonospora sp. Mcm103 | reverse complement strand
TCCGGGACTGCCCCGCAGCGGTGAGTGGGAACGACAGCCGTCAACAGCACTGGGCCACGGCCTGGGAAGCGACGGCCAGTAGGCGACCTCGTGTCACGCCCGCGAGTCCGAAGACCTGCCCGCGTCGCGCGTACCACCGGTGCGCGCCGCCGTCGACCTCGCGGGTGGGTCGGGCGGGTGACACGCCGTAGGCAGGGCCGTCGGCGTGTCCTCGACGTGCACGCCCCGGCCGGTCGGCGGTCCGCTTCTGCGAGGACGGAACCGCACAGTGCCCGACACCATCACGCTCACCGGCCGACCACCGTCGGCCTCGCACCTGACCCTGTCGCAGATCATGGACCAGCACCACACCAACCTGATGGGCACGGTCCACGGCGGGCGCATCCTCAACCTGATCGACTCGGTCGCCGGGGTGGTCGCCGCCCGCCACTCCGACGGACCGGCCGTCACCGCCGCCATCGACGAGACCGCGTTCCTGCGCGCGGTACGCGTCGGGGACGTAGTGCACGTGGACGCCCGGATCACCTGGGCCGGCCGCAGCTCGATGGAGGTGGCGGTGAAGGTCAGCGCGGACCGGTGGGACCGCGCGGTGCCGCCGGTGGACGTGGCGACCGCGCACCTGGTGATGGTGGCGGTGGACGACGACGGGCAGCCCCGGCCGGTGCCGCCGCTGCACACCGAGACCGACGGCGACCGGCGGCGCTACCGGGAGGCGCAGATCCGGCGCGAGCACCGGCTGGCGCTGCGCCGGGCGCTGCTCGACGGCGCCGGGGAGGGCTGAGCGGTGCTCGGACTGTCGGCCGCCACGCTCGCCGGTTACCTGGCCGCGATCGTGGTGCTCATGCTCACCCCGGGGCCGGACATGATGTTCGTGCTCGCCAACGCCACCCGGTACGGCGCCCGGGCGGGCGCGGTGGCCGCGCTCGGGGTCGCCGCCGGGGAGGCGGTGCACGTCGCCGCCGTGGTGGCCGGGCTCGCCACCGTCATCGCCGCGTCCCCGGTGCTGTTCACCGCGATCCGGTGGGCCGGTGCGGCGTACCTGATCGTGCTGGGCCTGCGGGCGTTGCGCGGCACGGGCCGGCCCGGCGCGCGTGCGGACCGGCCGGACGGCGGCGCCGGGCGGGCGTTCCGGCGCGGACTGCTGACGAACCTGCTCAACCCGAAGATGATCCTGTTCAGCGTGGCGTTCCTGCCGCAGTTCGTCCGGCCCGAGGCCGGCCCGGTGGCGGCGCAACTGGTGCTGCTCGGGGCGCTGTTCGTCGCGGTGCAGCTCACCGTGGACCTGGCGCTCGGCGTGGGCGCCGGACGGTTCGCCGGGCGGTGGGGCGACAGCCGCTGGTCGCGGCGCGTCGACCGGCTCTGCGCTGTCGCCTTCGTCGCGCTCGGCGTCCGGCTGGCCGTCGGCTGACGGGCCGGGCTGAGCCGGACGGCCGGCCGCCCGGCTCAGCCGGGATGATGCGCGGCCGTCTCCCGGGATGCCGGCACGACCGGCGTCCCGGACGGGGCCGGCCGCTCGCGGTCCAGGTGCAGGCGCAGCAGCACCCAGCCCAGCGACACGGCGCCGATGAACACGTACGCGGGCTGGGTGCCGAACGTGTCCCAGCAGGTGTGCAGCGTGACGGCGGCGGCGAAGGTGAGCAGGAACGCCGCCAGCTTCCGGCCGCCGGGCGCGGCGGCGAACGTGAACAGCGCGGCGGCGGTCAGCCCGGTCCAGGCCAGGTGCGCGGCGGGCGCGGTGAGACCGCGAACCAGCAGCGTCCGCTCGACCGCGCCGAGGTTGCCCTCCGACCCGACGAACGCGGCGAACGCGTAGCCCATGGTCTCCAGCGCGGCGAACCCGGCGCCGGAGGCGACGCCGATCACCAGGCCCTGCGCCGGGGACGGGTGCCGCCGCCACAGCAGCAGGATGCCGGCCGGCACGATCAGCTTGGCGGTCTCCTCGGCCAGGCCGACGAGCGCCATCGGCAGGACACCGAGGCGGTGCAGCGTGCCGTACTCCAGCCAGCCGGCGGCGACCACGCCGACCACGCCGCCGAGGAGCGCGGCGACGCCGACGACGGAGCCGGGGACCGGACGGCGGGCCGGCCGCCCCTGGGCGAAGGCCAGGAACGTGGCGGGCGCGACGCACGCGCCGAGCACGATCAGCGCCGGGATGAACGTGACGGTCCCGGTGCCGGCGAGTGTCTCCAGCACCAGCAGGTGAAGCCCGCCGCCGACGAGCAGGACCGCCACCCACGCCCAGCGGCGCCCGGTATTCCCCATACGCCGAGTATCGCGCCCGTCGGCCCGCGCCGGAATCGGGGGTAGGCACTGTGGACAGTGAGATCATTCCGACACGCCGACACGACATCTGGTGTTGCACACAAGCCCTCACCGCCATATATGGTGGTGCCGCAGCTGGTTCGGCCGAGCCCTCCGGGGGCAAGGCCGAGGCAAGAGGGAACCCGGTGGGAATCCGGGACTGCCCCGCAGCGGTGAGTGGGAACGACAGCCGTCAACAGCACTGGGCCATCGGCCTGGGAAGCGACGGCCGGTAGGCGACCGGCGACCCCGGTCGGGCCCGCGAGTCCGAAGACCTGCCAGCGCGCCGTACGCCTCCGCGTACGGCGGCCGGAGGTCGCGCGGGACGACCGACGCCAGCAGCCGGGCCGGCCGCGCCGTGCCCGTTGGCGTCTCCCGCCGTCTCCAGACGGTGACAGCGAGGAGAGGTCATGACTGTCGTGCAGGAGAGTCCCCCGTCCGCCACCGGCGGGTCCGAGGCCCGCCGGCCGGCGATGCGGGTACGCAAGCGGGACGGCGACACCGAGCCGGTGGACGTCGGCAAGATCGTCCGGGCGGTCGAGCGCTGGGTCGCCGACCTGGACGAGGTGGACCCGCTGCGGGTGGCCACCAAGACGATAAGCGGGCTCTACGACGGGGCGACCACCGCCGAGCTGGACCGGTTGTCGATCCAGACCGCGGCGGAGCTGATCGGCGAGGAGCCGCAGTACTCGAAGCTGGCGGCGCGGCTGCTCGCCGCGTACGTGGACAAGGAGGTCCGCGGTCAGGGCGTGGCGAGCTTCAGCCAGTCGATCGCGTACGCGCACGGGCTGGGGCTGATCGGCGACGAGACGGCCGCGTTCGTGGCCCGGCACGCCCGCAAGCTCGACGACGCCGTGGACCCGGACGGCGACCTCCGGTTCGAGTACTTCGGACTGCGCACGGTCGCGGACCGCTACCTGCTTCGGCACCCGCAGTCGCGGCTGGTGGTGGAGACACCGCAGTACTGGCTGCTGCGGGTGGCCTGCGGGCTGTCCCGCACCCCGGGCGAGGCGGTCGGCTTCTACCGCCTGATGTCCAGCCTCGCGTACCTGCCCAGCTCCCCCACGCTGTTCAACTCCGGCACCCGGCACACCCAGATGTCGTCGTGCTTCCTGGTCGACTCGCCGCGCGACGAGCTGGACTCGATCTACGAGCGGTACCACCAGGTCGCGAAGCTGTCGAAGTTCTCCGGCGGCATCGGCATCTCCTGGTCGCGGGTGCGGGGCCGGGGCGCGCTGATCCGGGGCACCAACGGCCGGTCCAACGGCATCGTGCCGTTCCTCAAGACGCTCGACGCCGGGGTGGCCGCGGTCAACCAGGGCGGCCGGCGCAAGGGCGCGGCCTGCGTCTACCTGGAGCCGTGGCACCCGGACGTGGAGGAGTTCCTGGAGCTGCGGGACAACACCGGCGAGGAGTCCCGGCGTACGCACAACCTCAACCTCGCCAACTGGATCCCGGACGAGTTCATGCGCCGGGTCGAGGCCGACGGCGAGTGGTCGCTCGTCGACCCGTCGGACGCCCCGGAGCTGCCCGACCTGTACGGCGAGGCGTTCGACGCCGCGTACCGGGCGGCCGAGAAGAACGCGGTGCGCACGGTGAAGGCCCGGGACCTGTACGGGCGGATGATGCGCACGCTCGCGCAGACCGGCAACGGCTGGATGACGTTCAAGGACGCCGCGAACCGGCTGTCCAACCAGACCGGCGAGCCGGGCAACGTGATCCACCTGTCCAACCTGTGCACCGAGATCCTGGAGGTGAACGACGACGCCGAGACGGCGGTGTGCAACCTCGGGTCGGTGAACCTCGGCGCCCACGTCACCGCCGACGGCGTGGACTGGGAGCGGCTGCGCGCCACGGTCCGCACCGCTGTGGTCTTCCTCGACCGGGTGATCGACATCAACTACTACCCGGCCGAGCAGGCGGCGGCGTCGAACCCGCGCTGGCGGCCGGTCGGGCTCGGGCTGATGGGGTTGCAGGACGCGTTCTTCACGCTGCGCCTGCCGTTCGACTCGGCGCAGGCCAGGGAGCTGTCCACCCGCGTCCAGGAGGAGATCCTGCTGACCGCGCTGGAGACGTCCGCCGGGCTGGCCGAGCGGTTCGGGCCGCATCCGGCGTACCCGCAGACCCGGGCCGCGAAGGGTGACCTGCACCCGGACCTGTGGGGCGCGGAGCCGGCGCAGGCCGGACGGTGGGCGGCGCTGCGCGAGCGGATCGCCGCACACGGGCTGCGCAACTCGCTGCTGGTGGCGATCGCGCCGACCGCCACCATCGCCTCCATCGCCGGCTGCTACGAGTGCGTGGAGCCGCAGGTGTCCAACCTGTTCAAGCGCGAGACCATGTCCGGGGAGTTCCTCCAGGTCAACACGTACCTGGTGCGGGAGCTGAAGGCGCGCGGGCTGTGGACGCCGCAGGTCCGCGACCGGATCAAGCGGGCCGAGGGCTCGGTGCAGGACATCGCCGAGCTGCCCGCGCCGGTTCGGGAGCTGTTCCGCACCGCCTGGGAGCTGCCGCAGCGGGCGCTGATCGACCTGGCCGCCGCGCGGGCGCCGTTCGTCGACCAGTCCCAGTCGCTGAACCTGTTCCTGAGCGCGCCGACCATCGGCAAGTTGTCCTCGATGTACCTGTACGCCTGGAAGGCCGGGCTGAAGACCACCTACTACCTGCGTTCCCGTCCCGCCACCCGCATCCAGCAGGCCACCGTCGCGCCGGTGCTCGCCCCGGTCTCCGGCGTGGTCTCCGCCGTGAGCGACGACGAGGCGCTGGCCTGTTCCCTGGAGAACCCCGAGAGCTGCGAGGCATGCCAGTGACCACCACCGCACCGACCCGGCACATGCTGCTCGACCCCGGCATGGACCTGACCCTGCGGCCGATGCGCTACCCGCGCTTCTTCGACCGCTTCAAGGACGCGATCAAGAACACCTGGACGGTCGAGGAGGTGGACCTGCACTCCGACCTCGCCGACCTGGCGAAGCTGTCCCCCGCCGAACGGCACCTGGTGTCGCGGCTGGTGGCGTTCTTCGCGACCGGCGACACCATCGTCGCCAACAACCTGGTGCTCAACCTCTACCAGCACGTCAACTCGCCCGAGGGCCGGCTCTACCTGTCCCGGCAGCTGTTCGAGGAGGCGGTGCACGTCCAGTTCTACCTGAACCTGCTGGACACGTACGTGCCGGACGAGAAGGAACGGTTCGCCGCGTTCGCCGCGGTGGAGAACATCCCGTCGATCGCCCGCAAGGCCGAGTTCTGCTTCCGGTGGATCGACTCGATCTTCGAGCTGCGCGAGCTGCGGACCCGCGCGGACCGGCGGGCGTTCCTGCTCAACCTGATCTGCTTCGCCGCGTGCATCGAGGGCCTGTTCTTCTACGGCGCGTTCGCCTACGTCTACTTCCTGCGCTCCCGGGGCCTGCTCAACGGGCTGGCCTCCGGCACCAACTGGGTGTTCCGGGACGAGTCGATGCACATGGCGTTCGCCTTCGACGTGGTGGAGACCGTACGCGCCGAGGAGCCGGACCTGTTCGACGACGAGATGGAGAAGCAGGTGAGGGAGATGCTGGCCGAGGCGGTGGAGTGCGAGGTGGGCTTCGCCGCGGACCTGCTCGGGCAGGGCGTGCCCGGGATGTCGCTCGCGGACATGCGCGAGTACCTCCAGCACGTGGCCGACCGGCGCCTCGCAGTGCTCGGCATCGCCCCGATGTACGGCAGCGGCAACCCGTTCGCGTTCATGGAGTTGCAGGACGTGCAGGAGCTGTCCAACTTCTTCGAGCGCCGGGTGTCGGCGTACCAGGTCGGGGTGACCGGGTCGGTCACCTTCGACGACGACTTCTGACCGCCGCCCCCGCCCCGGCCGTCACGGCCGGGGCGGGACCGGGCTCTCACCGGGCAGCGCCGTCGCCCGGACCCGCCCGATCAACGCCACCACGGCGACCGCCATCACGGCCACCACCACGAACGCGCTGCGCAGGTTCAGGGCACCGGCGAGCAGGCCGATCACCGGCGCCGCGAGCAACGCGCCCGGCCACTGGCCCATCGCCACCACCGAGACGCCCTCACCGGAGGTGAGGCGCGGCTGCTCGCCGGCGAAGCCGAGCACCGTCGGGGTCACGCACGCCAGGCCGAAGCCGAGCAGTCCGAAGCCGGCCATCACCGCGGCCGGATGGGGGTACGCCACCGGCAGCGCCACACCCGCTGTGGCGACGAGCGCGGACAGCCGCACGAAGCGGATCCGCCCGAACCGGCCGGCCAGCCGGTCTCCGACCAGCCGGGCGACGGTGGCGGCGAGCGACAGACAGGTGTACGTGGCGGCGGCGAGCACCGCGGCGGCGCCCGCCACCTCGGTCGCGTACAGCGCGCTCCACTGTGCGCCGGCCATCTCGATGAACGAGGCGAGGAAGGCGATCACCGCGAGCAGCAGCAGCTGCGGGGTGAACCGGTCGCGCAGCCGTCGCCGGGCCTCGCCGTCCTTCGTCTCCTGCCGGGGCGTATCAGGCAGCCAGCGGTGCGTGCCGACCAGCAGCGCGCCCAGCAGGACGCTGGTGACCGCCATCTGCGCCGACGGGGACATCCCGATCGCCGCGGCGCCGGTGCCGCAGAGGCCGCCGGCCAGCATGCCGATGCTGAAGCCGGCGTGGAACGTGGACAGGATCGGCCGCCCGTAGCGCTTCTGCACCTCTACCGACTGGGCGTTCATCGGCGTGGCCAGCAGGTTCGCCGCGAAGCCCCAGACCGCCAGGCCGCCGACCAGCGCCACCACTGTGGTGGACGCGGCCAGCAGCGGCGCGTTGAGCAGGATCAGCGCGGCCCCGGCCAGCGCCAGCCGGCGGGTGTTGATCCGGCTGATCAGCACCGCCACCACGACCAGGGAGACCAGCTCCCCGGCGTTCGTGGCGATGTTCGCCAGGCCCCAGCCGGTGTTGCCGACGCCTACCGCGTCCCGCACCTCCGGTACGCGGGCCGACCACCCGCCGATGGCCAGGCCCATGATGACGAAGAGCAGCGCCACCGACCAGCGGGCCCGTACGGCCGAGCGTGGCACCGGCGGCGCGGGCTGCTCCGTCGTGTGCTGGTTCGTCGAGGTGTCCGTCATGGTCGTCGTACCTCTCTCCGATCGGTCCGTCGGAACTCCTACCCGATCGCGTGGTCGAGGAAGCACGCACCGTCAGGAAGGCGTACCCGCTCCGGGGTGGTGGCCGGGTCGGTGACGAGCGCCGAGACCACCGCGACGTAGTCGTCGATCAGGCCGCGTACCAGGTCGTCGCCGAACACGCCCCGGTTGCGGATCACCACGCCGCCGGCCCGGTCGTCGTCCACCACGACGATCGGCGAACCCCGCTTGACCCAGACGGGCAGGCATTCGGGCGGCACGTCGGCGGCGACCACCGGCGGCGGTGTGCCGGGCGCGGGCCGGGCGGTGATGTCGACCGGCTCCACCCGCAGCCCCGGGCAGTGCAGCACCGGCGACGCCGACGCGGCGGACTGGAACCAGGCGTCGAACAGGTGGTTGTCCGGCCAGGGGCGGATCGCCGCGAAGTCGGGGCGGACCGCCCGGGCCAGCCGGTGGAACGCGGTGGCGTGCGCGACGGCCTCGGCCAGCGAGGTGTGCGCGGCGCCTACCACCGCGCTCATCGGCGCGTCCGCCGCGACGTCGACCGGCAGGTAGACGTTGTTCGTGAACTGACCGACGAGCTGCCGGGACAACGGGCTCTCCCGGCCCAGCGTGGTGGT
The DNA here is from genome assembly GCF_024519755.1 of Micromonospora sp. Mcm103. Classification (NCBI taxonomy): domain Bacteria; kingdom Bacillati; phylum Actinomycetota; class Actinomycetes; order Micromonosporales; family Micromonosporaceae; genus Micromonospora; species Micromonospora sp. Mcm103. Next base: position 133,004 of record NZ_JALJRJ010000012.1, on the reverse strand, counting down.
GCCCAGCACCACCCGGGACCGGCCGGCCCGCCGCGACAGCAGCACCAGGTACGCGGCCAGCAGCAGCACGTACGGGCTGGTGCGGGCCCGCCGGGCGGCCGGACGCAGCCGCGCGGTGACCTCCGGCGGGAACGCGAAGCGGGTGGCCACCTCGGCGCTGAGCGCGACGTCCGGCGCCGGCGGCGACGCCGGGAAGAGCTGGTACGGCTCCACCGGCCGCAGCCGGTCCCGCCAGTACGCGGCCCGGGCGGCGGCGTCGACGCCGTTTCCGGCCTGCTCCGCCTCCTGGAGCGCGGCGAGCGCGGTGGGGCCCACGCCCAGCGGCGGCTGCGGATCGGCCGCGCCGAGCCGGGCCGAGTACGCGTGGCACAGGTCCTCCACCACGACGCGGCACGACCAGCCGTCGGAGACCATGTGGAAGAAGCAGAGCGCGAGCACGTGCTCGGTCTCGGAGAGCCGGACCAGGGCGGCCCGCCACAGCGGCGCCCGGCCGGGGTCGAACGCGTCGTTGCGGTGCGCGTACGCGATCCGCTCGACCCGGGCCTGCTGCTCGGCCGGCGGCAGGCCGGACAGGTCGACGTACTCCAGCGGCGACTCGACGTGCGGCAGGATCCGCACCTCGGGCTCCACGCCGATGCTGTCGAACCGCATCCGCAGCGCGTCGTGCCGGTCCACCACGTCCTGCATCGCCTGCCGCAGCACGTCGACCCGCAGCGCGCCCCGCAGCCGGCGGAACTCCACCACCACGAGCCGTGAGGCGCCGGGGCGGGCCGGGTCGAGCGCGGTCATGAACTCCCACATCATCTGCTGGCCGGGGGCCAGCGGGTACGTCGTCGGCACAACCACTCCCTCCGTCAGGCCGCCACCGGCGGCACGGCCACCGGCGCGACCGGCCGGCGGTCCGCCTCGTCCGGCCGATGGTCCGCCCCGTCCGGCTGGTAGTCGGCCTCGTCCGGCGCGCGGAAACCGGTGAAGAGCAGGTCGGGGCGGCCGAGCCGGAGTGAGGTGACGAACGCGGCCCCGTCGAAGAGCGTCTCGATCGCCGCGCAGGCCATCGACTCGGCCACCGCGCGCGGTCCCCGGTCGCCGCCGAGCCGGCCGGGTGTCTTCGCGGCGATCACCGCGGCCGCGACTGCCGGCACCGCGAGCAGGCTGCGCCCACCGCTGCGCCGGGCGGTCAGCAGCCCGGCCAGCGCGGTCACGGCGAGCGTGCTGGCGGTGTTGAGCACGAACCGGCGCCGGTGCGGGTGGGCGAGGCAGAGCCACTGCTCGGAGCGCCCGTACGTGGTGAACCGGTAGGCGACCGCGCGGAACGTGTCGGCGACGCCGGTGTCGTGGGTGATCACCCCGTCCGGGTCGGTGAGCAGCACGTAACCGGCGTCGGTGAGCAGCAGCCCGAGGTGCAGGTCCTCGCCGCCCAGCGGCATCGGGGAGTCCTCCGGGAACCCGCCGACCGCCTCGAAGACGGAGCGCTTCACCGCCATGTTCGCCCCGGCGCCCCAGGACACGCGCTCGTAGTACAGCGGCCGGGTCAGGTCGCCGAGCAGCAGGTAGGAGCGGCGCATCACGCGGAAGAACGCGCTGTCGCCGGGCTCGACGACGACCGGGCCGGTGACGCCGGCGACCTCCTCGCCGCAGGCGCGCAGGCGGGCCGCGTACCGGGTGATCAGGTCGGCCGGCACCCGGCAGTCGGAGTCGGTGAACAGCAGCAGGTCGTAGCGGGCGTGCCGGACGCCCAGGTTCCGTTTGGCGCCGACGTGCCGGGGGCCGCGCACGTAGCGGGCGCCGTACTCGGCGCAGGCGGCGCGGTGCGCGGCGGCCGCGGCGGGCGCCGAGTCGTCGACGACCACCACCTCCACCGGTTCCGGGCAGTTCGGGGCGGCGTCGCGCAGGCTGCGCAGCTGACGGCGCATCTCCGCCACCCGGTCCTTGACCGGGATGACGACGGAGACGCCGCGCGTGACGGCGCGGGGTTCGGTCGGTTCGCTCACGTGCGATGCGGATCGGCTCATGTCCCGAGGTTCGACCACCCGGATACAACGCCGATACACGGCGCCGGCCGGGCCGGCTACCGCGTGTGTACCGCTGATGTATCGATGGGCATCAAGGTCGAGGACATGACGACCTCCATTCCCCTCGACCGGCGGCTCGCCGTGGACGGTGGCCGGCCGGTCCGCCCGCCCGACCGTCCGTGGCCACGCTGGCCGATCCCCGCGCCGGACGCCGCCGGCAACCTCGCCGCGGTGCTGGCCGGCGGCCGGTGGGCGATCAGCAGCCCGTCCGTCGGCGGCACCGCCCTGTACGAGCGCCGCTTCGCCGCCGACTTCGCCCGCTACGTCGGCCCCCGCCACTGCGTGCCCGTCGACCACGGCTCCAGCGCCCTGGTGGTGGCCCTGGAGTCACTCGGCCTCGGCTACGGCGAGACGGTGCTCGTCCCGGCGCTGACCTGGACCGCCTCCGCGACCGCCGCGCTGCGCGCCGGCCTGGTCCCGGTGCTCGTCGACGTCGACCGGGACACCGGCTGCGTCGGGCCGGACGACATCGACCTGTCGGTGGACCCGCGCGCCGTGGTCGCCGTGCACTGGGCCTCCAACATGGCCGACGTGCCGGCGCTCGACGCGGTCACCCGGCCGCGCGGCATCTCCGTCGTGGAGGACTGCGCGCAGGCCCACGGCGCCACCTGGCAGGGCCGGCAGGCCGGCTCGCTCGGCCGGCTCGGCTGCTTCAGCTTCCAGCACGGCAAGGTGCTCACCTGCGGTGAGGGCGGGGCCGTGGTCACCGACGACGACACGCTGGCGCCGGTGCTCGAGGAACTGCGGGCCGACTCTCGCCGCTACCGCGGCGACCGGACGCCGGCCGGCGAGCTGGACCTGGAGGAGAGCGCCGGTGTGCAGGGCGCCAACTTCTGCCTGAACGAGTTCTCCGCCGCGGTGGCCTGCGCGCAGCTGACCACCCTGGACGAGCAGCACGACGTGCGCAACCACCACTACCGGCTGCTCGGCGAGCTGCTCGACGGCGTCGACGGGGTACGGCTGCTGCAACCGGCGCCGGGCCAGACGCGCATCTCGATCTACGAGGGCACGATCGTCTTCGACGAGCTGCCGGCCGGCATGGACAACGCCGCCGTGGCCGCCGCGCTCACCGCCGAGCTGGGCCGGCGGTTCTACTGCACCGACGAGCCGCTGCACCGCAGCCGGCTGCTCCAGCCGTGGACGAAGCCGCTGCTCGCGCCGCTGGCCGAACGCTTCGCGGCGATCCACCGGGAGCGCACGTACCCCAACACCGAGTGGCTCGCCGCCCACACCGTCCAGACACACCACAGCACCTTCCTCGGCACCGAACAGGACATGGAGGACATCGCCGCCGCCGTCACCAAGGTGCTCACCCGCTGAACCGCGCCGTCCCGGCGCACCAGAGAAGGAGTCTTTCCGTGACCGTCACCCAACGCGAGACCTCGCACGCCCCGTCCCCCGACACGGACGCGCCCGTCGGCGTGTGGCTCAACGGCGCCCGCGGTTCGGTCGCCACCACCGCGATCACCGGTCTGCTGGCGCTGCGCGCCGGCATGGCCGACTCGACCGGCTGCGTCACCGACACCGGCATGCTGCGCGACGCGCCGCTGGCGAGCTGGAACGACATGGTGGTCGGCGGGCACGACATCGTCGACACGCCGCTGGAGAAGAAGGCCGAGTCGCTCGTCGACTCCGGGGTCATCCCGGCGCCGGTGCTGGCCGCCGTGCGCGGCAGCCTGCCCGAGGTCGAGCAGAACCTGCGCACCGGGTACGACGCGCGTACCGAGACCGCGCCGCTGGCCGAGGTGGTCGATCGGCTGGCCGGCGACATCGAGGAGTTCCGCGCCCGCCACGGGCTGTCCCGGGTCGTCGTCATCAACGTCTCCTCGACCGAGCCGCCGGCCGACCACCGGCCCGAGTACGACGACCTGGACGCGCTGACCCGCGCCATGGCCGACCCGGACGACAAGGCGCTGCCGGCCAGCTCGGTGGTCGCGTACGCGGCGTTCCAGGCCGGTTGCGGCTTCGTCGACTTCACCCCGTCCACCGGGGCCCGGCTGCCCGCGCTGGAGATGATGGCGCAGCGGGAGCGCGTGCCGTTCGCCGGCTCCGACGGCAAGACCGGGGAGACGCTGCTGCGTACCGCCCTGGCGCCGATGTTCACCTCCCGCGCCCTGCACGTGCTCTCCTGGGCCGGGGTGAACCTGCTCGGCGGCGGTGACGGCGCGACGCTGGAGGACCCGCGCAACGCCCGCAGCAAGCTCAGCTCGAAGTCGGGCGTGCTGCCCGCGCTGCTCGGTGAGGACGTCACCGCCCCGCTGCACATCGACAACGTGCCGGACCTGGGCGACCACAAGACCGCCTGGGACCACGTCTCGTTCGAGGGCTTCCTCGGCGTCCGGATGTCCATGCAGCTGACCTGGAGCGGGGTGGACTCCACGCTGGCCGCCCCGCTGGTGCTCGACCTGGCCCGGCTGACCGCCGCGGCGCACCGGGCCGGGCACGTCGGTCCGATCGAGGAGCTGGGGTTCTTCTTCAAGGACCCGATCGGCACCGACGAGCACGCGCTCGCCGAGCAGGCGCAGGCGCTCGCCACCTGGGCCAACGGGCTGGACGGCCGCACCGACAGCTGACCTTCGTACCGGCCGCCGGCGCGGCACCCACCGCGCCGGCGGCCCCGCCCCACGTATCCGCATCGAGGAGTCCCCCATGTCCCACCACGTCCCGAACGCGCCGGACCGGCCGAGCACGGATCCGGTGTGGACACCGATCCTGACCGGTCTGCACGCGACCGCGCTGGACTGTCTCCAGACGAGCTTCGCCCTGCTGGCCGACCACGCGAACGGGTCCGGCAGCCACCTCGCCCTCGGCGCCCGGTTCGGGTTCCACACCCGGGACAAGGACGGCCTGGTCACCGTCGAGGCGACCTCGGACGACCGGGCCGCCGAGGCGGTCGACCTGCTGGGCCTGCGGGTGGAGGGCCGGTGGATGCAGCTCGACGGCCCGCAGGTGCGCCGGCTGTCCGCCCCGGGCCAGCCGCTCTACGTCACCGCCGACGCGTACGACCTGCCCTGGTGCCCGTACCACGAGCACGAGCACATGCGGCACAGCTTCCTCGTCACGGCCGCCGCGCCGGACGAGGTCACAGTGGTCGACGCCTACCACAACGACACCGCCTGGGGTCCTGCGCGTCCCGGCGTGTGGCGGCTGCCCGCCGCCGCGTTCGACACGGCGCTGGCCGGCGGCGCACACACCCTGGCGGTGACGGCACACCCGGCCCCGGAGATCGACGTACCGGCCATGCTCGCCGGCAACGCCGCCCGGGCCGGCCGGGCCCGTCCGGAGATCGACGGCTACCTGGCCCGTACCGGCGCCGCCCTGGACACGGTGGCCGGGCTGCACCGCTTCGTCCTCGACGTCTGGCTGCTGGCCCGCGCCCGCGATCTGCACGAACGCTGGCTCGCCGCGGTCGCGCCGGAGGCCGCCGCCGCGCTGGCCGGGCAGGCCGCGCGCTGGCAGCAACTCGCCACGCGCAGCTACGTGGCGCTGCGGCGGGCCCAGGCGGGCCGGCCGGCCGCGCCGGAACTGGCGGACACGCTCGGCGCGCTGATCGCCGACCACCTGGCCGCGCTGGAGTCGATCGCCGGACCGGCGGCCGGGACCGGCGACGACACCGCACCGGCCGCGCCGGAGAGGGCCGGTGACGACGGCGTACGCGCGGCGGTGCTCGGCGCGCTCGGCGACACCCTGGACCTGGACGGCTCGGCCCTGCGCACCACCGACGTACTCCGGGAACTGCCCGGCTTCGACTCGTTCCGGCTGGTCGACGTCATCGACCGGGTCGAACGCCGGCTCGGCGTCGAGGTGCCGGCCACCGCGCTGTCCGCGGCCGACCTGCGCGACGTCGGCTCCCTGTGCGCCATGTTCGGCGCCGCCACCGGAGGTGCCCGATGAGTACCGAACTGCTGCACGACCTGCTGGACCGCACCGCCGACACGCGACCCGACGCGCCCGCCGCCGGGGACGGGACCGTCGAGTTCACGTACCGTCAGGTCCGGGCCGACAGCCTGCGCCTGGCCGGCTGGCTGCGCGGGCAGGGCGTCCGGCGCGGCGACCGGGTGCTGGTGGCGCTGCCCGCCGACGCGACCCTGCCGGCGCTGCTGTACGCGGTCGCCCGGGCCGGCGCGGTCTTCGTCGTCCTCCGGACGCCGGCCCCCGAGGTCGCCCTCGCCCACGTGCTCGACGACGCCGAACCGGGCCTGGTCCTCACCGACGACCCGGTCCTGACCGGCCTGTCCCGCGCCCGCGGCGTCCCGGTGCGCGGCGCGGCCGAAACGCGCCGTGCCGCGGCGATCGGCGGCGCGCCCGCCAGTCCGGCCCCGCTGGCTGTCGACCCGGTCTGCCTGATCTACACCTCCGGCAGCACCGGCATGCCGAAGGCCGTGGTGTCCACGCACGCCCAGGTCACGTTCGCGGTCCGGGCGATCCAGTCGGAGCTGCGCTACCGGCCCGACGACGTGGTGCACGTCCTGCTGCCGCCGTCGTTCGACTACGGCCTCTACCAGATCTTCCTGAGCACGGTGGCCGGTGCCCGGCTGCGCCTCGGTGATCCCGGGGACACCGGTGGCCGCCTGCTGGCGACCCTCGTCGAGTCCGGCGCCACGGTGCTGCCCTGCGTACCGTCGCTCGCGATCAACCTGCTGCGGCTGCTCGGCCGGGCCGGCGCGCCGCGCCCGCCGCTGCGCCTGCTCACCAACACCGGCGCCGCCATGCCGCCGGAGGTGCTGGCCGGCCTGCGCCGGCTGCTGCCCGGCCTGGCCGTCCAGCTGATGTTCGGCCTCACCGAGTGCAAACGCGCGGCGATCATGCCGCCGGACGCCGACCTGCGCCGGCCCGGCGCCTGCGGGCGCGCGCTGCCCGGCACCGAGATCTTCACTGTGGACGCCGAGGGGCGGCGTCAGCCACCGGGCGTCCGCGGCGAGCTTGTGGTACGCGGCCCGCACGTGATGGCCGGCTACTGGCGGCGGCCCGAACTGACAGCGCAACGCTTCCGCCGCGCCCACGGGCTGTTCCCGCAGCTGCACACCGGCGACCACGGTCACGTGGACGCCGACGGGTACGTCCACTTCGCCGGCCGCCGCGACGACGTCTACAAGGAGAAGGGCACCCGGGTGAGCGCCACCGAGGTGGAGGCCGCCGCGTACCGGGTCGACGGCGTGGACGCGGCCGGGGTGCTGCCGCCGGCCGACGGCCGCGACGGCGCGACGCTGTTCGTGGTGGCCGCGCTGACCCCCGCCGACGTGCTGCGCCGGCTGCGGGAACAGCTGGAGGAGATGAAGGTGCCGGCGCGCTGCGTCGTGCTGCCCGACCTGCCACTGACCGGCAACGGCAAGGTGGACCGGCGGGCGCTGGCCCGGCTGGCGGGTGAGCACAATGGCTGACCTGCCCTTCGACACCCCGGCGTACCGCTACGACCTGGCCCGGGTACGCGCCAGCCACGCCACCCTGGTCGGCGCGCTGCCCACGCCCAGCCGGCTGTTCTACTCGCTCAAGGCCAACCCGCACCCGGCGCTGGTCGCGGCGCTGCACACCGCCGGCTGCGACGCCGAGATCTGCTCGCCGGGCGAACTCGCAGCGGCGCTGCGCGCCGGCGTGCCGGGCGAGCGCATGCTCTACACCGGACCCGGCAAGCGCGACGCCGAGGTGGCCGAGGCGGTACGCGCCGGGGTCCGCTGGTTCTCCGTCGACTCGCCGGCCGGCCTCGACCAGGCCGACCGGATCGCCGCCGCGCACGGCGTCGAAGTGCGCTGCCTGCTGCGCGTGAACGACCGGGTGCCCAACCCGGGCCAGGGGCTCACCATGACCGGCGTCGCGTCGCAGTTCGGCGCCGACGCCGACTGGATCGAACAGGAGCCGCATCGGTTCCGCTCCCGCCCGTCCGCCCCGGTACGCGGATTCCACCTCTACACCGGCAGCAACGTCGACTCGGTGGACGCGCTGGTGGCCCAGTTCACCGCGGCGGCACGTACCGCCCGGCGGCTGCGGGACCTGCTCGGCATCGACCTGACCCTGCTCGACCTGGGCGGCGGCTTCGGCGCGCCGTTCGCCCGGCCCGGCCACAACGCGGACCTGACCGGCCTCGCCGACCGGGTCGCCGCGGCCCTGGACGACCTCTTCCCCGCCTGGCGCGACGGCACCCCCGAGGTGGCCTTCGAGTCGGGGCGGTTCCTCACCGCCACCGCCGGCACGCTGCTGACCCGCGTGCTGGACGTCAAGCGGTCGCAGGGCACGCCGGTGGTGGTGCTGGAGTCCGGCATCAACCACCTCGGCGGGATGTCCGGCCTGCGCCGGCTGCCGCCGCTCGTGCCCGCACTGCACGCCGCCGACGGACGCGACGGCGCGCCGCTGGAGGCCGCGATCGTCGCCGGGCCGCTGTGCACACCGCTGGACACCTGGGCCCGCGCCGCGAACCTGCCCGACGTCCGGCCCGGCGACGTGCTCGCCGTGCCGAACGTCGGGGCGTACGGGCTCTCGGCGAGCCTGCTGGCCTTCCTCGGCCACCCGGCGCCGGTCGAGGTCGTCTGCGACGGCGACCGCGTCGTCGAGACGTCCCGGCTGACCCTGACGCGGCACCCGGTCGACGCGCCGGGCGCCCCTGCCGAACCCCGAGAAGAAAGGTGACGTCATGAACGCCGAATTCACCGAGTTGCTCCGCCCGTTCCTCAAGTTCGCCGGCGCGGACGAGATCACCGAGGAGTCGCGCCTGCGCGACCTCGGCCTGGACTCCATGCGCGAGATCGAGCTGCTGTTCGCCATCGAGGACACGTTCGGAGTCGCCGTGCCCGACGACAAGCTGGTCGACTCGACCTTCGCCACGGCCGGCGGGCTGTGGGGCGTGGTCGAGGAACTGCGCGCCCCGGTCGGCGGTGGTTCCCGATGACCGCGACCGCCGGGTACGCCCCGGCCGTCGAGACCGTCGCCGAGGTCGCTGCGGAGCACGCCCGCCAGTCCGACGAGGACGCCGCCTTCCCGACCGAGGCGCTGACCGCCATGCGCCGCACCGGGCTGCTGGGGCTGCTGGTCCCGGCCGCCGAGGGCGGTGCCGGCGGCACGCTGACGGACCTTGTCGACGTCACGCTGACGCTGGGCCGGGTGGACATGTCGGTGGCGATGGTCTTCGCCATGCACTGCCAGCAGGTCGCCGCCATCACCGCGTACGGCGGGGAGAAGCTGCGCGCCGAGGTGCTGCCGGCGGTGGCCCGGGGCGAGCGGTATCTCGGCTCGGTCACCACCGAGGCCGGCAAGGGCGGGCACCTGCTGACCGCCGAGTCGGCGCTGGAGCACGACGGCGAGATGCTGCTGATCGACAGGCAGGCGCCGATCGTGACCGGCGGCCCCTACGCGGACGCCTTCCTCATCACCACCCGCGCGCCGGGGGCCGGCTCGGCCGCCCAGGTGGACCTGGTCTACGCCGACCGGGACCAGGTGGAGACCGAGGTGACCGGCGGGTGGCGCCCGCTGGGCATGCGGGCCACGCACAGCGTGCCGATGCGGCTGCGCGGCGCGGTGCCGCAGTGGCAGGTCATCGGCGAGCACGGCGGGTTCCGGGAGATCGCCACCCGGGTCTTCGCGCCGCTGGCCCACGTCGGCTGGTCGGCGGCCTGGATCGGGGCGGCGGCCGGTGCGTACGCCCGGGTGCTGCGGCACGCCCGCAGCGAGGCGGGACGGCGGCAGTTCGCCCCCTCCTCCGAGCTGGTGCTGCTGCGGCTGGCCGGCATCCGCACCCGGCTGGACGCGGCGCACGCGCTGCTGCGGCACACCGTCGCGGTGGTCACCGACGCGCCGGACATGTCGGCGGCGCCGGTGCAACTGCTGCTCAACACGCTGAAGATCCGGGCGGCGGAGGAGTCCTTCGCCGCCGCCGACGAGCTGGTCGAGCTGACCGGCCTGCGCCACGGCTACCTGACCGACTCGCCGCTGACGCTGGAGCGCACCTTCCGGGATCTGCGCTCGGCCTCGCTGAACTACGCCAACGACCGGCTGCGCCTGGCAAACGGTGCGTTGTCGCTGCGCGACCCGGGGGTGCGTCTTGCCTGAGCCGACGCCGGCCGGGGACGACGCCGCCGCGGTGCGGGCCGCCCTGTCCGGTGCGGATCCCACCGACCCCGGCGCGGTGTGGCGCGCGCTGGGCGCCGCCGGCATCGTCGAGGCGCTCTATCCGGACGGCGTCCAGCCGGACCCCCGGCGGCTGTCGGCGCTGCTCACCGAACTGGACGCCCGGTGCCCGCTCGGCGTGACGCTGTCGGTCTGCGTCCAGGTCGCCACCGTACTGCCGCTGCTGGCCGGCGCGACCGGCCCGGCGGAGACCGCGCGGCGCGGCATGCTGCGCGGCGAGACGGTGGTGGCGCTCGCCGTCACCGACGCCGCCGGGTCGGGCTCGGACCTGCTCGACGCCACGACCCGGGTGAAGCCCGGCGACGACGGCGCCGTCCTGGACGGCGGCAAGGACTGGATCACCAACGCGACGAGCTGCGACGCGGCACTGGTGCTGGCCCGGCACCGCGAGGCGCGGCACTTCACCAGCTTCTGCTGGGTGCTGGTGCCCGCCGCCGCGCCGGGCGTGACGGCCGAGTCCGCCGGGCGGGCGTTCGCCGGGTCCGGCGTGGGCCACCTGCGCTTCGCCGGCGTGGCGCTGGGCCCGGACGCCGTGCTGGGCCGCCCCGGCCGGGCGCTGGCCGGGTTCGCCCGGCAGGTCGGCGTCGAACGGGTCGCCGGGGCGCTGTGGGCCCGGGCGATGTGCCACCGGATGCTGACCGGCCTGCACGACTGGCTGCGGCGGCGGCCGGCCGGGGCGGGCACGCTGTGGGACCGCCCGGCGGTCCGCGAGCGGTACGCCCGGTGCCTGGTCGCCATGCACCAGCTCGACGCGCTGTGCGCGCCGCTGCTGGACGCGCCGGCCGCCGTCCCGTCCGCGGTCACCGGGATGCTGCTCAAGGTCAGCGCCGCCGAGACCGTGGACCGGGTCGCCGCCGAGGCGGTGCGCCTGCGCGGCGCGGACGCGTTCCGCGACGGCGGGGAGGCGCAGCTGCTTACCGAGGCGGCCATGTTCGGCATCGCCGGTGGCGCCACCGGCGCAATGCTCGCCGGCATCGCCGACCACGCCGACGAACTCGTGGGCACGGTGACCTGAGCACGACGTCCCGCGCCGGTGGCGCCGGAAGACCGATCGACGACAGCACAGTGAAGGGAGCAACGCCGTGAGTCTCTACTCCTGGTTCGAGCGGACCGTGGCACGCGTGCCCGAAGCGGTCGCGCTGGAGGTCGGCGGAGAGCCGGTGACCTACCGCCGGCTGCGCGACCTCGCCGACGGCCTCGCCGGGCGGATCCACGCCGAGGTGGGCCACCGTCCGCGCGCGGTCGGCCTGCTGGCCGCCCGCAGCCTGCCCGCGTACGCCGGCTATCTGGCCGCGCTGCGCGCCGGAGCGGTGGTGGTGCCGCTCAACCCGGCCTTCCCACCGGCCCGCACCGCCCGGCAGTGCCGGGACGCGGGCGTGGACGCGCTCGTGGTCGACGACGCCGGCGCCGCGACCGCGGCGCAGGTCGCGGGCGACACCGTGACGGTACGCCTCGACGGCGCGTCCGCCGTCCCGCCGCCGGCCGCCCCGGTGGCGCCGGACGACGTGGCGTACCTGCTGTTCACCTCCGGCTCGACCGGGCGGCCCAAGGGCGTGCCGGTCCGGCACCGCAACGTGGACGCGTTCCTCGCGTACTGCCGGGACCGCTACCCCGTCGGCCCTGGTGACCGGCTGTCCCAGACCTTCGACCTGACCTTCGACCCGTCCGTGTTCGACATGTTCGTCGCCTGGGGCGGTGGCGCCACGCTCGTGGTGCCGCAGCCGGACGAGGTGCTGACGCCGGTGCGGTTCGTCAACGAACGGCGGATCACGCACTGGTTCTCGGTGCCCTCGGTGGTCTCGCTGGCCCGCCGGATGCGGATGCTCTCTTCCGGCGCCATGCCCGGCCTGCGGCACAGTCTCTTCGCCGGCGAGCCGCTGACGCTGGAGCAGGCGCGGGCGTGGGCGGCGGCGGCGCCGGGCAGCGTGGTGGAGAACCTCTACGGTCCCACCGAGCTGACCGTGACCTGCACCGGTCACCGGCTGCCGGCGGATCCGGCGGCCTGGCCGGCCACCTCCAACGGCACCGTGCCGATCGGCGACGCCCACCCCGGGCTGGACGCGATCCTGCGCGCCGAGGACGGCGCCGTCGGCGTGGACGACGGCGAGCTGTGCGTGCACGGGCCGCAGCGGTTCGACGGCTACCTCGACCCGGCCGACGACGAGGGCCGGTTCGTCACGTACGCCGGCCGCCGGTACTACCGCACCGGTGACCGGGTCCGGCGCGAGCACGGCACGTTCGTGCACCACGGCCGCCTGGACGACCAGGTGAAGCTGCGCGGCTACCGGATCGAGCTGGGCGAGATCGAGATGGTCCTGCGCGGCCACCCGGGGGTGCAGGACGCGGTGGTGCTGGCGTTCGGCGCGGGCGACGACGTCTCCCTGCGCGCGGTCTACACCGGCGCCGCCGGGATCACCGGCGAGCTGACCCGCAGGTGCGCGGAGCGTCTGCCCGCCTACATGGTGCCGGCGCGGATCCACCACGTGGCCGCGCTGCCCACGAACGCCAACGGCAAGACCGACCGGCGGCGGGCCGCCGACCTGGTCGGCAGCGCGACGAGAGGAGCACGGTGATGACCGGCACAGGAAAGGGACAGGACCAGGAACGGGCGTTCCGCTCGGTGGCCGGGCGCTTCGCCACCGGAGTGGCGGTGGCGACCGCCGTCGGGCCCGACGGACCGGTGGGGATGACAGTCAACTCCTTCACCACCGTGTCGCTGTCGCCCCGGATGCTGCTGGTCTGCCTGCGGCGGGACTGCCGGCTGCTCGGCGCGGTGCGGCGTACCGGCCGGTTCGCGGTGACGGTGCTCGGCGACGACCAGCGCGAGGAGGCGGCCTGGTTCGCCAGCCGGGGCCGGCCTGCGGGCGCCGAGGGTTTCGCGGGTGTGGCGTACGACGACGAGCGGGCGACCGGTTGCCCGCGCCTGACCGACGGGGTGGCGTACTTCGGATGCGAGGCGGTCTCCGCGAATCCGGCCGGTGACCACGCGGTGCTGATGGGCGCGGTCCGCTCCGCCGGTCTGCTGCGGCCGAACCCGCCGCTGCTGTTCGTGGACGGCGGCTACGCCCGGGTCGCCGCGCCGCGGGAAGCGCAGGTGGCGCGATGAGCATCGGTGCCGCTCCCGGCGACCTGCGCCACCTGAGCCTGCGCGCGGCGCGGGCCGGGGCGGACGCGATCCGCGAGGCGCGCGGTAAGGGCTTGCAGACCGAACACAAGGGCGGCGCGGCCCAGGACCCGGTGACCAGCGCCGACCACGCCAGCGAGCGGGCCATCCTCGGCCTGCTCGCCCGCGACCGGCCGCAGGACGCCGTGCTGGCCGAGGAGTCCGGGGCCAGCGACGGCTGCTCCGGCCTGCGCTGGATCGTCGACCCGCTCGACGGCACGCTGAACTTCAGCCACGGGGCGAGCCGCTACGCGGTCAGCATCGCGGTGGCGACCGGCTGCGACGTGGGCGACGGCCGGGTGGTCGCGGCCACCGTGCTGCAACCGGCCACCGGCGCCTGCCTGGTCCTCGACGACGACGGCGCGCTCGACGGCGACGCACCGGTCGCGGTGAACCGCGAGGCCGAGCCGGGGCACGCCCTGGTGGCGTTCGCGGTGCCGAACGCGCCGGGGCCGCGACGGCGGGCGTACCAGGCGCTCGTGGGCGTCGCGCCCCGCGTCGCCGACCTGCGCAACACCGGCTCCACGGTCTGTGACCTGGCGGCGGTGGCCCGCGGCGAGCTGGACGCGTTCGTCAGCTTCGACCCCGCGCCGTGGGACATCGCGGCCGGCGCCGCGCTGGTCGAGGCCGCCGGCGGCGTGAGCCGGCGGTGGGCCCACGACGGGTTCGTGGTCTTCGCCACCGGCGCGCCGGCCGTGGTGGCCGCGCTGGCCGGCTGGCTGGGCGACGACGGCGCGGACGGCCGCGACGGCATCGACAGCCGCGGCGGCGCCGACAGCACCGACGAAGCCGACACCGACACCGACGAGGAGAGGGGAACCGACGATGACCGGCAGCGATGAGTTCCGGCTGGCACTGGTGGGGGCGGGCCGGATGGGCCACCACCACCTGCGGGCCCTGGCCGACCACCCGGCCGTCCGGATCCGGTACGTGGTCGATCCGGTTCCGGCGGCACGGGAGGCGGTCACCGCCGCCGGGCTGCCGGCGTACCCGAGCGTGGAGGACCTGCTCGCGGACGCCGTGCCGGACGGTCTCCTGGTGACCGCGCCCACCGGGCGGCACGGCGCGCTGGTCGCGGCGGCCGCCAAGGCGGGGCTGCCGGTGCTGTGCGAGAAGCCGGCCGGGCTCGGCCCGGCCGAGGCGGCGGAGACGGGCCGGGTGGCCGCCGCGGCCGGGATCCCGTTCCAGGTCGCCTACTGGCGCCGGTTCGTCCCGCAGCTACGACGACTGCGGGAGCGGATATCCGGCGGAGAGCTCGGCGAGATCCTGTTCGTGGCCGCGGCGCAGTGGGACGGCGAACCACCGGCGGCGGCGTTCCGGACCGGCAGCGGCGGGATCTTCGTGGACATGGGCGTGCACGAGTTCGACCAGATCCGGTGGCTGACCGGGCAGGAGATCGACCGGCTCGCGGTGCAGCCGGCCGGTCCGGTCACCGACCCGGCGGTACGCGGCCGGGACGTGGACAGCGCGCAGGCCTTGCTCGGCCTGTCCGGCGGCGGCACCGCGCTGGTGTCGCTCGGCCGGCACCACCGGGGCGGCGACATGGCGACGGTGGAGGTCTTCGGCACCCGCGACCACGAGCGGCTGACCTTCCTCGACCCGGCCGACGGGGACGCCACCATGTACACGGCCCTGGCCCGTCAGGCGGAGGACTTCGCCGGGCTGGTCCGGGAGGGCCGGTCGGCGGGTGCCGGGGTGGCGGACGCGGTGGCGGTGCTCGACGCGGCGCGGCGGGCGACGGCACAGCTGACTCGGGGTCACGAAGTACACACCGATCGGTGACTACTTGCACCATCTGGGAGCGAGGTATTCCCCAGCCGAAGGTGGGAAATCCATCGGTACACCACACTGTGGACGGTACTGCGGAGCGGGGGAATACATCGATGCGGTTCAGTGTTCTCGGCCCGTTGACCGTTCATGTGGACGACCGGCCGGTCACGCTCACCGGCACCAAGCCCCGCCTCCTGCTCGCCGTGCTGCTGCTGAGCCCGGGACGTACGGTCCCCACATCCCGGCTGGTCGACGGCCTCTGGCCGGACGCGCCGCCCGCGTCGGCGGTCCGCAACCTGCGCACGTACGTGCACCGGCTGCGGCAGGCGCTGGACCGCGGTGGCGACTCGGCCGACCGGCTGGTCCACGACGGCACCGGCTACCACCTGCGGGTCGACGAGGACGAGCTGGATCTGCTGCGGTTCCGGCGTCTCGCCGACGAGGCCCGCCGGGCCGCGCGGGGGGACCGCCCCGAGGCCGCCGCCGACCTGTTCGACCGGGCGGTCGAGCTGTGGGGCGGGTATCCGCTGGAGGACCTGGCGGATCTCGGCACCGACCTCGGCGCGACCGTCACGGCGCTGCGGGAACAGCACCGGGAGATGACGACCGAGCTGATCGACCTGCGCCTGCGGCTGGGTCAGCCGGCCCGGGTCATCCCGCCGCTGCGCCGGATGGTGGCCGAGGAGCCGCTCGACGAACGCCGGCAGGCGCAACTGGTGACCGCGCTGACCTTGGAGGGGCGCGTGGCCGAGGCGCTGGCCGTGTACCAGCAGGCCCGGCGCGGCATCGTCGACGAACTCGGCGTCGACCCCGGTCCCACCCTCCAGGGCGCCCTCCAGACCGCACTGGACGCGGACTCCGCCGAGGTCCGTCCACCGGCCGGCTGGTCGGCGGCCCTCGGCGCCGGGCCCGCGTCGCCGCCCGACCCGCCGCCGAGCCCGCAGGCCCTGCCGATGAAACCGCCGTCCCTGGTCGGCCGGGACACCACGGCGGGCCAGTTGCGCGCCATCGCCGAGGGGATCGCCGACCCGGCCGGCGCCGACGAGCACGCCGGGGTCGTGCTCGTCTCCGGCGCGCCGGGCGTCGGCAAGTCGTCGTTCTCGGTGAGCAGCGGGTACGACCTGGCCGACCTCTTCCCCGACGGCCAGCTCTTCGTCAGCTTCGACAGCGGCGACGAGCCGCCGCGCGGCAGCGGGGAGCTGATCCGGGAGCTGCTGGTCGAGTTGGGCGTGCCGCTGACCGACGTGTCCGAGGACATCCGGGAGCGCTCGGCCGTGCTGCGGTGCGCGCTCGCCGGCCGGCGGCTGCTGCTCATCATCGACGACGTCGACTGCGCGCAGCAGGTGCGGCCGCTGCTGCCCGGTGCGGGCCGCAGCCTGGTGCTGATCAACAGCCGGCAGCGCCTGCTGGACCTGGACGTCGGCTGGCGGCTGACGCTCGGCGCGCTCGACCGGGCCGACGCGGTGGAACTACTCGCCACGATCGCGGGCGAGCGCCGGGTACGGGAACAGCCGGAGGTGTTCGGCCGGATCGCGGCGGCCTGCGACCGGCTGCCGCTGGCCCTGCGGATCGTCGGCAGCCGGCTCGTCACCCAGCCCGACGTCGCCCTGCCCGGCTTCGCCGCGCATCTGGAGGACGAGGAGAACCGGCTGTCGGAGCTGTCCGTCGGGGACATCTCGGTACGCGACAGCCTCTCGGTCAGCTACCAGGCACTGGACGTCGACGCCCGCCGGGCGCTGCACGCGCTGGCCCGCACCGACTCGTTCATCACCCTGGCCAGCGCGGTGGAGATCCTGCGCCTGCCCCGGCAGCAGGCCAACCGGATGGTGGAGCATCTGATCCAGCACAATCTGCTGGTGCCGGTCGACCCCGGCGCCCCGGGCGAGCGTTTCCACCTGCCGGAGCTGCTGCGGCTGTTCGCCCGCGAGCGCGTGGACGCGCACGGCCGGCCGCTTCCGGCCTGAACGCCGATCGCGGTGTGCGGGTCGGTCCGACCCACACACCGCGACCGGGTGTCGCCTACTTGAGGAAGCGGTCCAGCGCGGCCTCGATGGTGCCGCTGTCCGGCGACGCGTACGACTTCATCGTCACCTTGTTGTAGGAGATGAAGCTCGGGCACCGGGCGGCGGGCGCGGTCACCGTGCCGCCGTCACCGACCTTCTCGCCGGTCTTGGCGGCGTGGAAGGTCAGGGTGTACCGCGAGGAGATGTAGTCGACGGTGACGACCTTGTCCTCGCTGTTCTTGTACTGGCACTTCTTCGGCGTGCCCTCGCTGCCCTCGACCATCTTCAGGCAGCCGATGACCGACACCGTGGCGAAGTCGGCCGACTTCGCGTAGTACGGCTTGGCCGAGCTGATCGTCTTCTGCGACCAGAACGACGGCCGGTCCGGGGAGTTGGAGAAGACGTACGCCTTCGAGCCGGCCGGCGCGGTGTACGGCGCGGCGTTGAGGATCGCGCCGCCGTCGCAGACCGCCGACATCTCGCTGGCGTACCGCGCGGTGATCGAGTCGTTGTTGGTGGGCCCGTCCGGCCCGGTCGACTCCGGACCGCCCGCACTGGGGGTCGCGGACGGGCTGTTGTCCGGCCCGGGGGTGGCGCTGCCCGAGGCCACCGGCTTCGGGTCCTCCTCGTCGCCGTTGAAGGCGACGTAGGCGAGGCCGCCGCCGCAGCACAGCAGCGTCAGCGTGACCGCGCCGGCGGCGAGGCCGACGATGAGGCCCTTGCTCTTGCCGCCACTCGGGGGCGGGGTGGGCGCGTACGGCGCCGGCCCGGGGTAGCCCGGCTGGCCGGGGAACGGCGCCGCGGGCTGCGCGCCGTACGGAGCGCCCGACGCGGGCTGCGCGCCGTACGGAGCGCCCGACCCCGGCTGGGCGCCGTAGGGGGCGCCCGACGCGGGCTGCGCACCGTAGGGCGCACCCGACGCCGGCTGCGAGCCGTAGGGCGCGCCGGAGGCCGGCTGCGCGCCGTACGGGGCGTTCGGGTCGGGCTGGTTGCCCCACGCTCCGGCGTTCGGGTCCGGATAGCCTCCGTAGGGAGGGTGATTGTCACTCATCTGAGGTTCTTCCACCTGTCGTCCGTGGTTCCGGCGATCAACCACCCCGCAGCGTAATGACGCCTGCAAATTCACGATCGCCGACATTCGATACGTTCTTCACCAGCCGTGCCGGGGTCACTCCGGTGCGTGCGCGCCCGGATCCGGCATCCGCCCGCCTATCAGGCGTGACGGGCCGGGGACCGTTGTGACGCAACGGATCGACTGATCGGCGATCGACCCGTACCCGACATCCCCGACGCCGAAAAGTGTGACGTACGCGACACCGACTGACGCCCGGCGGGGCGGCGGCGGACCACATCCTGGACCGCCATTTAGTGAGGTCCATCGATATTGACGCACGTCACTGGCGCGGACAGAATCCCCAGCACCACCACCAGGACCCCTCCGGGAGGGCCCCATGAACCGTCCCCGCCTGCCGCTCCTGCGGACCGCCGGCCGGATGACCGCGCTCGTCGCGGCCGCCGCCGGCATGCTGCTCACCGTCGCCGCGCCCGCCGTCGCCGCCGCACCCGCCGGGCGCTACGTCGCGCTCGGCGACTCCTACACCTCCGCCCCGCTCGTGCCCACCCAGGTCGACCTGAACTGCCTGCGCTCCAACCGCAACTACCCGTCGCTGGTCGCGGCGTCCGCCGGGTCCTCGTCGTTCGCCGACGTGAGCTGCTCCGGCGCCACCACCGAGGACATCCTGTACGGCGGCGACGGCGCGCTGGGCATCGCGCTGCCGCCGCAGGTGAACGCCGTCACAGCGGCCACCGCGCTGGTGACCGTCCAGATCGGCGGCAACGACATCGGCTTCTCCGGCATCATCGGCGACTGCGCCGAGGCGAGCGTGAGCAGCCCGCTCGGGTCGCCCTGCAAGGACCGGTTCACCGCGGGCGGCACGGACCAGTTGCGGGCCCGGATCGCCGCCACCGCGCCGAAGGTGACGGCCGTGCTGCGGGCGGTCCGCCAGGCCGCGCCGAACGCGCGCGTGGTGGTGCTCGGCTACCCGGCGATCCTGCCGGACAGCGGGTACGGCTGCTGGCCGGTGGTGCCGATCGCCTACCAGGACGTGCCGTACCTGCGCGGTGTCCAGAAGGCACTGAACACGATGCTCGCCGACACCGCGGCGGCGGGCGGGGCGAGCTACGCCGACGTCTACGCGCCGTCGATCGGGCGGGACGCGTGCAAGAGCAGCGGCACCCGCTGGGTGGAGGGACTGGTGCCGCAGAACTCCGCCGCGCCGTTCCACCCGAACGCCCGCGGTGAGCAGGGCATGGCCACCGCCCTGCTGGCGCACCTGAGCTGACAGCACGCCGTGAGCCGGCCCCGCCGAGGCGGAGCCGGCTCACGGTTCGGCGGCCTCACACCCGGGTGATGCGGACCGCGTCGGCGACCACGTAGCCGGCGCCGGCGCTCCAGCGGCTCACCCCGACCTTGTCCCCGGTCCCGGCGGCGAGCGTGAACACGCCGAGCGAGACCCAGCGTCCGCCGCCGGTGCGCTGGTCGACCGCCACCGACCGGTTGCCGGTCGTGGTGGCGACCAGGTACGGGGTGCGGTCGTTGTAGCCGGGGTCGGCCGGGTACCACACCGACACCTCGTAGGAGCCGGTCGCGGGCAGGCTCGCCCGGAACCAGGCCACGTCGCTGGACGCCACCGGGGTGGCGAAGCGGTAGTCGGCGCCGTGGCGCTGCCCGGAGTACGCGGAGGTGCCCCAGGCGGCGCCCGCGCTGAACCCGCCCGACGTGGCGTTGTCGACTGTGACGCTCCACGACGCGGGCGGGGTGCCGGCCCGTACGTCCAGGTAGTTGCGGTCGATCTTCATGGTCACGCCGCCCCACGTCTCGGTGACGTCCCCGGCGTACTGGTGCAGGCGCTGCTGGTCGGCGTAGCGGTCGTCGGCGCAGTACGTGCCCCCGTCGGTGTCCGCGACGCCGTTCCACCAGGCGATCCAGATCTGGTCCAGGCGCAGGTACCGGGTGTCGTCGTAGGCGGCGCAGACGTCGGTGATGCCGGACGAGCCGCTGGAGTACATGCCGGCGAGGTAGCCGCGCGTGTGCAGCCGCTCGACCCAGCCGGAGAGGAAGGAGAGCACGGCGGCCCGGCAGCTCGCGTTCGACGGGTACTGCTCGATGTCGTTGTAGAGCGTGCTGCCCGCGCCGATGCCGAGCGCCGCCGCGGCGGCGACCGCGCTGTCCGCCGCGGTCCTCCCCTGCCCGCGGGCGGTGGCCGGGTCGGCGGACATCTTCGGCGTACGGGTGCCGCACGGCGCCTGGTAGCCCAGTTCGATCGGGATGAGCCGCCAGCCCTTGCGGGTCTGGTCGGCGACCCAGGTCGCGGTCAGGTTCGGCTGGGCGCAGGTGCGGCTGCCGCCGCTGATGTAGACGCCGACCGCGCGGTACGGCGACGCGGTCAGCCAGGCGTCCATCGCGGCTTGCGACGGCGCGGTGCACGTGTCGAAGCCCTTGCCGGTGAAGGTGCCGGGCTGCGGGCCGACCGCGGCGACGGCGGCCGGCGCCTCGGCCGCGGCAGTCGCCCCGGCCGCGGCCGTGGCCGGGGCCGGGGCCGCGAGCACGGCGAGAAGTGTCAGGGCCGTGGCGATCGATCTCATCGGCGCCCCTCCTGTGAAGGATTCCTCGCTCGACGGCGAGACCTGGGCAGGATTTCTACCACGCATCGACGGATGACGACAGATGTCAGTGGCGAAAGTTTTCACGACGGAAACGATCATTGAAGGGTATCGACAAGACGACGGGTGCCGGTATAGCGTGCCCGCACTCACATCCGTCGATCGGTGAAGCGTCGTCACCCGAGGAGCGCCATGCCCACGTCACGATCCCCCCGTCTGCGACGCCGAGGTCTGCTCGGCGTACCCGCCCTGGTGGCCGCCGCCCTCGCGGTGGCCGTCCGTCCCGGTACGGCGCACGCGGCGCCGAAGGCCGAGTGCCTCGCCGACCTGCTCGGGGAGCAGTGATGGCCACCATTCCCTGGCTCGTGGACGTGCTGCGCGGCGCCGGCGTACAGGTCGTGGTCGAGGGCGACTGGCTCAACCGGATGCGCTCCGGCTCGTTCGACCCGATCGGCGTGCTCTGGCACCACACCGCCGCCACGTCCAGCGCCACCAACCCGCACCCGGCGCTGAACATCTGCATAAACGGCCGGTCCGACCTGCCCGGCCCGCTCTGCCAGGCGCTCGTGGACTACCACGGCGTGTTCCACGTGATCTCCGCCGGCCGGTGCAACCACGCCGGCACCAGCGGCGGCAGCGGCCCGATCCCGGCCGGGGACGGCAACACCCTGATGATCGGGTGGGAGATCGACTACAACGGCGTCGACCAGCGGATGACCACCGCCCAGTACAACGCGAGCATCGCGGCCACCGCCGCCGTGCTCAAGCGGCTCGGCCGGGACTCCAGCTACGCCCGCGGGCACCGGGAGACCAGCACCACCGGCAAGATCGACCCGTCCTTCATCGACCTGAACACGATGCGCGCGGACGTGGCCGCGAAGATGGCCGGCGGTGGCACCGGCTGGACGTCGATCGTGGACAACGCGACGGCGGGCCGGTTCACCGCGAGCGCGAGCTGGGGCACCTCGACGTTCTCCGGGCAGCGCTACGGCGCCGACTACCGCTACGCGGACCCGGTCGCCGCGAGCGACGCGGCCTGGTACAAGTTCAACGTCCCCCGCACCGGCAACTACCGGGTCGAGGCGTGGTGGCCGGCGAACGCGGGCTACAACGCGGCCACGCCGTACATCGTCGCCACCACCACCGGCAACCGGACGATAGTGGTCGACCAGCGGGCCACCGGCGGGCAGTGGCGCTCGCTCGGCACGTTCACGCTGCCGGCCGGGGACGCCAACCGCGTCGCGGTCAGCCGGTGGAGCTCCGCCGCCGGCCTGGTCATCGCCGACGCGGTCCGGCTGACCGAGGTCTGAGTTCGGACGTACCGACGCGGCCGGGTGGGCGACCCACCCGGCCGCGTCCGCCGTCGGTCAGCGCAGCGAACGGAAGGCCGCCCGCATCTCCTGGGCGAACAGCTCCGGCTGCTCCCAGGCGGCGAAGTGCCCACCCCGGTCCAGCGTGTTGTAGTGGATCAGGTTCGGGTACGCCCGCTCCGCCCAGCTGCGCGGCGCGAGCAGGATCTCGTCCGGGAACTGGCTCACCGCGGCCGGGACCTGGACGCCCTTGGCGGCGAAGAACGACAACGCGTTCTGCGCGTAGAGCCGGGCCGAGGACACACCCGTGTTCGTCAGCCAGTAGAGCGTGATGTTGTCCAGGATGTCGTCGCGGCTCAGGCCGCCGGGCCGGCCCGCGAAGGCGGCGCAGATCAGGTCCAGGCTCGCCGCGTCGTGGTCGAGCATGAACGTCGCCAGCCCGGCCGGCGAGTCGGCCAGCGCCATGAGCGTCTCCGGGCGGGTGGTCATGATCAGCGCGTACGCGGAGTGCTTCCAGAAGAAGTCGATCCGCTCGCAGGCGGCCCGTTCCTCGGCCGACAGCCCGGACGGCAGGTCGGCGAGGGGGTTGTTCACGCCGGTGATGCCGCCCTGCAGCAACGCGTCGATGTCCGGCGGCACCACGCACGGCATGTTCGTGTGGATGCCGGCCAGCTCCGGCGGTGCCTGCACGCCGAGCATGTCGGTGATCAGCGCGCCCCAGTCGCCGCCCTGGGCCACGAACCGGGTGTAACCCAGCCGCCGCATCAGCTCGGTCCAGGCGCGGGCGATGTGCTGCGGGTCCCAGCCAGGCCGGTCCGGCTTGCCGGAGAAGCCGTAGCCGGGCATCGACGGGATCACCAGGTGGAACGCGTCCGAGGCATGGCCGCCGTACGCGGTCGGGTCGGTGAGCGGACCGATGATCTTCAGCTGTTCGATCACCGAGCCCGGCCAGCCGTGCGTGACGATCAGCGGCAGCGCGTCGGCGTGCCGGGACCGGACGTGGAGGAAGTGGATGTCCAGGCCGTCGATCTCGGTGACGAAGTTCGGCAGGTCGTTCAGCCGCGCCTCGACCTTGCGCCAGTCGTACTCGGTGGCCCAGTAGCGGGCGAGCGCCTGACTGGTCTCCAGCGGCACGCCCTGCGACTGGTCGTCGACTGTCTGCCGCTCCGGCCAGCGGGTGGCCGCGAGCCGGGCCCGCAGGTCCGCCAGGTCCTCCTCCGGCACGTCGACACGGAACTCGCGGATGTCGGTGCCGGTACGCGTCATGGTCTTGACGGCCACGGGCTGTCCTCCTCGGGTCGGGTCAGGGACCGAACGTGAAGACGTACGCGCGCAGACCGGGCCGCTCGGCGCGCAGGGTGAGCCGGTGCTCCCCCGGCGTCGCGCCGTCGACCAGCCGGAACATGGCCGCCCGGTCGACCCGGGCCCGGCCGTCCGGTCCCACGTCGGCGCCGCGCGCGTCCGCTGCCGGTTTCCCGTCCAACAGCACCCGAACCCCGTCCGGCCCTTCCGGTCCCGGGTCGGCCACCAGGTTCACCTCGCCGGCGGTGAACGGCAGGACCAGTTCGGCGCCGGTGCCGGCCGCCTCGACGTACTCGCCCTCGACCCGCCAGTCGCCGGTCAGCGCGTACGTGCCGGGCACACCCCGGTCAGCGCCGAGATAGGTCTCCGGGGTGATCCCCGCGTACGTGGGCTGCGGGCTGGTCACGAACGCGGTCACCTCCGGGGTGACCGGCGGCAGCGCGGGCGTGGGCGTGGCGGCCTCGACCAGCCGCCGGATCAGCGCCTCGGTCCGGTCGTAGCCGCCCTCGCCGACCCAGCGGTCGGTCAGCCGCCCGTCGGCGTCGAAGAGGTACCTGGCCGGCCAGGCGTCGTTGCGCAGGGCACGCCAGAACGTGTAGTCGTCGTCGATCGCGATCGGGTAGGTGAGCCCGTGGTCGCGGATCGCCGGGTCGATGTTCCCCGGAAGCCGGCCGAAGCCGAACTCCGGCGCGTGCGCGCCGATCACCGTGAGCCCCAGGTCGCGGTAGTCGCGGTGCCAGGCCCGCACGTACGGGGCGGTGCGGATCCAGTTCACGCAGGTGTACTCCCAGACGTCCACCAGGACCACCCGTCCGCGCAGGTCCTGCGGCGTCAACGGCGCGGAGTTCACCCACCGGCGGACGTCGATCGGCGGCAGCCGGGTCGCCACCGTGGCCCCCGTCATCCGGCCGCGCGGTGATGGTGTGCCGCTCATCCGGGCCCCCTTCGGAGTACGTCCGGCGGCGGTTACCCGGACGGCGCGGCTTCGAACGGGCGTCCGCCGGGCCGGCGCGGGCGTTTGCCTCCGGCCCGGCCGGGTAGGACGCTGCGCCACCCGAGGGCGGGCCGTGCAGGCGGCGTGGGCGGCCGGGACGTCGCGGAGGGTCGATGACGGCTGGACCAGGGCGGGCACAGGCCCCGCCGGGCGAGGTGGTGGAGCTGCGGGTGCACGGGGTCTCCGCGGGCGGGGCCGCCGAGATGCTGGGCCGGCCGCTGGTCCGGCAGGTCGCGGGCGACCGCAGCGCCGGCTTCTACCGTCCCCGTCCGGGCCTGGCCGACGAGCGCGGCGCGAGCGGGGTGACGCTGGAGGCGTACCAGTGGAACGATCTGCCGTCCGGCACCGCGCTGCGTACCCTGTCGCTGCTGTTCCTGATGCCCTTCATGCTGCTCAACGTGGCCGTGTGGATGCGGCCGGGCGACGCGGTCGGCGGGGTGGTGGTGCGGGCGCTGTGCCGGGTGCTGGGGTTGAGCCTGACCGCGCTGTACGTGCTCGCCGGGGCCGGGGTCGCGCTGGACCTGGTGGCCTGGCAGTGCCTGTCCGTGCCGGCCTGCGTCGCCGACCGGGAGTGGCTGTCCTGGATGGGCGGGCGGCCGGTCGGGCTGCGGCTCGTGGTGCTGGCACTGGTCCCGGCGGCCGCGGTGAGCCTGGTCTGGTGGGGCGCCCGGCGGCCGGGACGCTCGTTCACCGCGTTCCGGGCGCCGGAGCGGGCGTCGGCCGGGCCTCCGCTGAGCACGATCGGCCAGTGGGACACCGAGCCGTTGATGGGCCGGCTGCGTTCGATCCACATCGCGGCGGCCTTCGCCATGCTCGACGGCTGTCTCCTCGCCGCCCGGGCCGCACAGGGTGTCCCGCCCACGGTGGCGGTGCTGCTGGCGGTCACCGGCGCGGTCCTGCTCGCCTGCGTCGTCCTGGTCTGCGTGCCGCCGCTCGTCGACCGGGCACCCACCGACCCGCGACGTGACCGGGTGGCACGGGTGCTGCGCGGCACCGCGATCGGGCTCACCGTCGTGGTGGCCGGATATCTGCTGTTCGCCCCGGCCCGCTGGCGTACCGGCGGCGGGCTGCCCGGCTACGGCTCGATCCTGACCTGGCTGCTGGTCACGCACGCGGTACTGCTCGGCGGCCTGGCCGCGGTGCTGATCTGGCACCGCCTGCGGGTCCGCGGCCACCAGCCGCCGAACGGGCTCGGCGCGCTCGTGGTCGCCGCGGCGGCGGGCGGCCTCGCGGTGGCGTACTCCGCCGAGCTGGTCCAGCGCACCGCCGACCTGCTGGACCGGGGCGTGTCTCCGGCGGACGACATTCCGGGTCCGGCGCACGCGTACACCTGGGCGATCTACGGCTTCTTCCGCGCGCTGCTCGTCACCCTGGTGGTCGCGGCCGTGGTGGCGCTGGTGTCCCGGCGCGGCCGGACGCGAGCCGCCGGGGCGATCGTCGAGCGGGACTTCCCGTCGCCGCCGGCCGAGGCGGCGCCCCGGCTGCGGCAGGTCCGGACGATGATCGTGCGGGCCCGGTTCACCGACCTGCTGGTGCCGCTGGCGGTGCTGTTCGCCGTCATGGCCGGGCTGGGCGCGGCGACCACCGCGATGGCGCTGGTCCGGCCCGATCCGGGCGAGACGCTGGAGCACCGCACGCACGTCCCGGCGGAGCTGGTCATGTTCGGTATCGAGGTGGGCGGAGTGGCGATCTCGGCGGCGGTGCTGGCCCTCATCCTCGCCGGGATCTTCGCCTACCGCAGCCCCGGTTTCCGGCACCACGTCGGCGTGCTCTTCGACCTGGCCACGTTCTGGCCCCGGGCGGCGCACCCGTTCGCCCCGCCCTGCTACGCCGAGCGGGCCGTGCCGGAGCTGGCCCGGCGCATCACGTACCTGGTGCACAGCGGCAACCGGGTGCTGCTGTCCGGCTACAGCCACGGCTCGGTGCTCGTCGCCGCCACCGTCCTGCAACTACCGGCGGAGGTCAGCGCGCGGGTCGCCCTGCTCACCTACAGCTCGCCGCTGCGCCGGCTCTACGCCCGGCTGTTCCCCGCCTACGTCGACGACGACATGCTGCGCGGGATCGGCGGGCGGGTCGGCTGGCGGTGGCGCAACCTGTGGCGGGACACCGACGCGCTGGGCGGATGGATCTTCTCCCCGCACCGCGCGGACGAGCCGGCCCGCGTCACCGACCCGGAGGCGACAGTGGACCGTCGCCTCCGCGATCCGGAGAGCCTGGTGGCCCCGCCCTGGGACAGCGTTCCGCCGCCGATCAAGGGTCACCTCCCGTCGGAGGACGACCCGGCGTACGCCGAGACGGTGCGGGACCTGGCC
This sequence comes from Micromonospora sp. Mcm103, assembly GCF_024519755.1. Lineage (NCBI taxonomy): Bacteria > Bacillati > Actinomycetota > Actinomycetes > Micromonosporales > Micromonosporaceae > Micromonospora > Micromonospora sp. Mcm103. The sequence continues at coordinate 106,300 of NZ_JALJRJ010000012.1, read as the reverse complement.
GGGCGGCTGCGCGCCGCCGGGCCGTGACGCGGGCCGGGCTTACGCGGGCGGGTGGTCCGCCTCGAACCGGTCCCGGGTGAGGAACGCCAGCCTCGCCCGCTTGTCCGGCATGTCGATGTCGGGGCCGAACGTGAAGCCCTCGATGCGCAGGCGGCGCAGCATGGCGTCGTTGCGCACGTCCGGCTCGACCACCACGCGGCGCGCGGCCGGGTCGCGCAGCAGGAACCGGATCAGGGCCGGGAAGACCGCGCCGGTCAGCGAACCCGGGTACGGCCGGGGCGCGTCGAGCAGCAGGTGCGTCCCGACGTCGCCGGGCTGCACCGGGTAGCGCTCGCCGACCGGGTCCGCCTCCGGCTGGTAGGTCTGGAACAGCCCGATCGGCTCGCCGTCGAGCCGGATCAGGTACGCGTGATGGGTCTCCAGACCGTCGACGAACGCGTAGATCTCGCGTACCTCGTCGACCGTGTGCGAGCCCATGCCCCAGAACCGGTTGCGGGGCCGGATCACCCAGCCGTGCAGCAGGCCGGCGTCCCGGTCGGGGCGTACCGGCTCCAGCGCCAGCTCGCCGAGGCCGGGGATGCGCTCCAGGTGGATCACGTCGTCTCGTCTCCCGTCAGGGGGCCGGCGGGCACCGGGATCAGCGTCCCGGCGGCCCAGTGGGTCAGTTGGTCGGCGAAGTGCGCGTCGCCGGGGCGCCCCGACGCGCCGAACGGGACGACCCAGCGGCTGGCCGCCCGGTCGCTCAGGTCCCACACGTAGCGGGCCACCGGGCCGCGCCAGCAGGCGTCGGACACGCCCGGCACGCTGGAGGTGGCCAGCACGCAGTCGGTGTCACCGGCGAGCGTCACCCGCCGCCGCATCGCCGCCACCGCGTCGATGACCGCCGGGGCGACGCCGAGGTGCACCGGGTGCAGCAGGTGCCGGCTGCCCCACTCACCGGGTGCCGGGCCGGCGGCCACCTCGGCCAGCGCCTCGGCCGCCGGTTCCGCGAGGTCGAGCGCGGCGGCCAGGTGGTCCAGCGCCAGGCCGATCCGGGCGGCCGGGTCGGTCCAGGGGGCGAACAGCTCGTCGAACCCGCACGGCTCGTCGAGCGCACGCAACCTCGGGTGTACGCGCAACCGCCGGGCCAGCGCCGCCCGCCAGGCCGCGTACGCGCCGGCCTCGGCCGAGCCGGCCGCCATCGCCCGGTCCCATCCGCGCAGCCGCAGCAGCAGCGCGCGGGCGGGTTCGTCGAGCCGGTCCGGGTCGAGCCGGTCGAGCAGCCGGTACAGCGGGCCGGCCGGGAGCCGGTCGTCGGTGTGCACTGTGGACGGCTCGGTGCCGTCGGCGAGCAGCGCCCGGATCCGGCGGGCCCGGTGCGGCGGGGCGAAGTCGGCGCCGTGCGCGGCGACGTCGTCGCGCCGGTCGTTGGCGCACACCGCCACGCCGTCGACCGGCTCGTCCACAAGCGGCAGGTAGTCGCCCCGCCACCGGTAGGCCGGCTCCCAGGCCGGCACGGGCTCCCGGCGGCACCGCTCGTCGCGTACCGGGACCAGGCCGGCGACCAGGCGACGGACGCCTCCCTCGGTGCCGGCGGCGAGCACGCTGTTGACCGGCTCGACCCAGTGGCGCAGCGCGTCGGCGACGTCACCGGTACGCCGGGCGCGCAGCAGCGGCAGCAACGCCTCGAAGCCGAGCCGGGCCTCGACCCGGCTCGGGGTGCGCAGCGTGATCGCCTCGCCGGTGACCCGGTCGTGGTCGATCACCGGCCCGCGCGGCGTCTCGATCACCTCGACCGTCTCGGGGGCGCCGCCGCGGACCTCGATCTCCTCGACGTGGCGCGCGGCGGGCGTCCAGCCGTCGGCGTCGCGCACCAGCACCCGGTCGCCGTCGCGGCGCAGCCGTTCGCGGTAGAGGTCCTGGTAGTCGGCCATCGCGTTGGTGACGGCCCAGGCCACGTGGCCGGTGTGGCCGAAGTGCGGCACGCCCGGCACGCCGGGGAAGGCGAGACCGACCACGTCGAACTCCGGGCAGGCCAGGCGGACCTGCTGGTAGACGCCGGGGAGTTCGAGCAGCCGGTGCGGGTCACCGGCGATCAGCGGGCCGCGCCCGGTGGCCGGGTCGGCGGGCAGCGCCCAGGCGTTGCTGCCGGACGAGGCCGGTCCCTCGACCGCGAACAGTCCGGCCGCCTCGGGGCCGAGCGTCCGGGCCACGTGCGCGTGCCAGAGCTTGTTCGGGAACGTGGAGAACAGCACGTGCTGGACGAGGAAGACGCCCAGCGGCGACCAGGGGTGCCACGGTTCGGGCGCGGTGCCGGTGGCGGCGAACTCGGGTGCGGCGGCGGCGCCCTCGGCGAGCCCGGAGTTGACCCCGTCGACGTACGCCCCGACCCACCGCCGGGTGTCCGGGTCGAGCCGTTCGTAGCAGCGCCGGGCGGTGTCGTCCAGCCGTACGCGGCGGGCGAACCGGTCCCACGCCAGTTCGGCCGGGCCGACGTGGGCGGCCAGGCGACCCTCGGCGCGCCATCGTTCGACGCTGATCTGCCAGGCCCGGTCGGTAGCGGCGACACGCCCCTGCAGACGCGCGAGCGCGTCGACGTCGCCAGCCCACAGCTGGGGCACGCCCCAGTGATCGCGATCGACGTGTGTCATCGTCTTGCGCCGCCTCGACGCGCCGGGCGACGGTTCCGTTCGACAGTCAACTTAGGATAACCTCCCCTAACCGAGGGCGACCTTACCGCGACGCGCGCAGGGCGCCAACCGGCGGCACATCCGGGACAAAGCATCCCGAGTCGCGCTTGATAGTTAGGCCAGCCTAACCTAACCTGATCGCCGCGGCTCTGGCCGCGTCCTGTCCGTACGACCGCTGGGATGTCGCATGAGTTCGATCGGGAGCCCGACCGGCGCCGCGCCCGCCGACACCGGCCGCGCCGCCGCCACGGCACGCGGCCACCTGTTCAACGCCGGCTCGCTCGGGCGCTACCGGGACGTGCTGGCGCGCGGCGTGGACCGGGTGGCCCGCCGGGTGGCCGAGGCGGACCGCCCGTTCACCGGCGTCACGCCCGAGGAACTGGCCCCGCTCGTCGGCGCCATCGACCTGGACCGGCCGCTCGGCGACACCGACGCCGCCCTGGACGAGCTGCACGACGTGTGGCTGCGCGACGCCGTCTGGTTCCACCACCCGCGCTACCTGGCCCACCTGAACTGCCCGGTGGTCATCCCGGCGCTGCTCGGCGAGGCGGTCCTCAGCGCGGTCAACTCCTCACTGGACACCTGGGACCAGAGCGCCGGTGCGACGCTGATGGAGCGGCGCCTGATCGAGTGGACGGCCGGGCGCATCGGGTTCGGCACCGGCGCCGACGGGGTCTTCACCAGCGGCGGCACCCAATCGAACCTCCAGGCGCTCCTGCTGGCGCGCGAGGAGGCGTACCGCACCGTGGTGGGCGGCGCCGGCGGCCGGCCGGACCGGCCGCAGGTGCTGTCCCGGCTGCGCGTCATCACCTCCGCGGCAGGGCACTTCAGCGTGCAGAAGGCCGCCAAGCTGCTCGGACTGGCCGCCGACGCGGTCCTCACCGTGCCCACCGACGCGAACCGCCGGATGCGCACCGACGAGCTGGCCCGCGCGATCGACAGCTGTCACCGCGACGGTCAGGTGGTGATGGCAGTCGTCGCCACCGCCGGCACCACCGACTTCGGCACCGTCGACCCGCTGCCGGAGATCGCCGACATCTGCGCCGCCGCGGGCGCCTGGCTGCACGTCGACGCCGCGTACGGCTGCGGGCTGCTGGTCTCCCCCACCCGCCGGCACCTGCTGGACGGCATCGAACGGGCCGCGTCGGTGACTGTGGACTACCACAAGTCGTTCTTCCAGCCGGTCAGCTCCAGCGCGCTGCTGGTCCGCGACGGCCGGACGCTGCGCCACGCCACCTGGCACGCCGACTACCTCAACCCGGCCCGCGCGGTCGAGCAGGGCATCCCGAACCAGGTCGACAAGAGCATCCAGACCACCCGCCGGTTCGACGCCTGCAAGCTCTGGCTGACCCTGCGGATCATGGGGCCGGACGCGATCGGCGCGCTGTTCGACCAGGTCGTCGACCTCGCGGCGCAGGCGTGGCGGCGGCTCGACGCCGACCCGCGGTTCGAGGTGGCCGCGCCGTCGCAGCTGAGCACCGTGGTCTTCCGGTACCGGCCCGCCGGCCTCGCCGCCGACCTGGTCGACGAGGCCAACCTGTACGCCCGCGAGGCGCTCGCCGCCTCCGGCGCGGCACTGGTCGCCGGCACCCGGGTCGACGGCGCCCACCACCTGAAGCTCACCCTGCTCAACCCGGAGACCACAGTGGACGACGTCGCCCACGTGCTGGACCTCGTCGCCGACCACGCCGCCTGGTACGCCCGGACCGCCACCGCCACCGAGCTGTCCTGCCCGGTCGGCTGACCCCCGTCGAGGAGAACGAGAACCCCATGTCGACCCACGACTTCATCGCCGTCGGGCTGGGCCCCTACAACCTCGGACTGGCCTGCCTCACCGCCCCGATCGACGACCTCGACGGACTGTTCCTGGAGGCGCGGGACAGCTTCGACTGGCATCCCGGCATGCTGCTCGAATCCACCCGACTTCAGACGCCGTTCATCGCCGACCTGGTCACGCTCGCGGACCCCACCTCGCCGTACTCGTTCCTGAGCTACCTGAAGGAGACCGGCCGGCTCTACCCGTTCTACATCCGGGAGAGCTTCTTCCCGCTGCGCGCCGAGTACAACGACTACTGCCGCTGGGCCGCCGCCAAGCTGCCGAACCTGCGCTTCCGGCACGGCGTCACCACTGTCGAGTACGACGAGGCCGACGACCGGTACGTGGTGCACGCCGACACGCCGGACGGGCCGGTCACCCACCGGGCCCGGCACCTCGTGCTCGGCACCGGCACCCCGCCGTACCTGCCGCCGGCCTGCGCCGGGCTCGGCGGTGACATGATCCACAACTCGCGCTACCTGGAACACCGGGAGGCGCTGCGGGCCAAGGACAGCATCACCATCGTCGGCAGCGGCCAGAGCGCCGCCGAGATCTACCACGACCTGCTCGGCGACATCGACACGTACGGCTACCAGCTCACCTGGGTGACCCGCTCGCCCCGCTTCTTCCCGCTGGAGTACACCAAGCTCACGCTGGAGATGACCTCGCCGGACTACGTGGACTACTTCCACGCGCTGCCCGAGCCGACCCGCTACGCGCTGGAGGCCGCGCAGAAGCCGCTGTTCAAGGGCATCAACGCCGACCTGATCAACGACATCTACGACCTGCTGTACGCCAAGAGCCTGCCCGGGCCGGTGCCCACCCGCCTGCTCACCAACACCGAACTGGTCGAGGCGGCGTACACCGACGGCCGCTACCGGCTCGGGCTGCGCCACACCGAGCAGGACCGCGCGTTCACGCTGGACACCGAAGGGCTGGTGCTCGCCACCGGCTACCACTACCGGGTGCCGGAGTTCCTCGCGCCGGTACGCGACCGGCTCCGCTTCGACGCGCACGGCCGCTTCGACGTGGCCCGCAACTACAGCGTCGACCACACCGGCCGGGGCGTGTTCCTCCAGAACGGCGGCACCCACACGCACAGCATCACCTCCCCCGACCTGGGCATGGGCCCGTACCGCAACTCGTGGCTGATCCGGGAGATGACCGGCCGAGAGCACTACCCGATCGAGAAGGCGATCGCGTTCCAGGAGTTCGGAGTGCCGGCATGAGCGAGCGCACCGAGCGAAGCGAGGGCCGCGAGCGCATGCCCAGCCGGCCCCGCATGAGCGAGCGCACCGAGCGAAGCGAGGGCCGCGAGCGCATGCCCAAACAGCCCGGCATGAGCACCTTCACCCGCGTCGACGACGCGCTGGGCGAATTCACGCTGCGCCCGCTGGACCCGGACGCCGACGCCGCGCTGCTGCACCGCTGGGTCACCCATCCCAAGTCCGCGTTCTGGCTGATGCAGGACGCCGACGTGGACGCGGTCGCCGCCGAGTACCGGCGCATCGCCGACCACCCGCACCACGACGCGTACCTGGGGTCGTGGCGCGGCACCCCGGCGTTCCTGGCCGAACGGTACGACCCGGCACACGTCGAGCTGGCCGGTCTGTACGACCCGGAGCCCGGCGACGTCGGCATGCACTTCCTCTGCGCCCCCGCCGACACGCCCGTGCACGGCTTCACCCGCGCCGTCATCACCACGGTGATGGCCTGGCTGTTCGCCGACCCGGCGACCCGGCGGGTGGTGGTGGAGCCGGACGTGCGCAACAGGGCGGTGCACGCACTCAACGCGGCAGTCGGCTTCTCAGTCGTCGGCCCGATCCGCAAGCCCGAGAAGGAGGCGCTGCTCAGCGTCTGCACGCGGGACCAGTTCCGGGCCGCCACCGGCGCGCCCGCAGGCGAGGAAGGGGCACCGGCGTGAACGCCAGCGCATCCGTGGAACACCTGACCCCCGAGGCGTGGGCGACGGCAAACCGGCTGCTGGTGCGCAAGGCGCTCGCCGAGTTCGCCCACGAGCGCCTGATCACCCCCGAGCCCGACGGTTCGGGGCGGTGGCTGGTCCGCAGCGACGACGGCGCCGTCGAGTACCGGTTCGCGGCGCAGCGGCTGGCGCTGGACCACTGGGAGGTCGACGCGGACAGCATCGTGCGCCGCCGCGACGGCGCGGACCTGCCGCCCGACGCCGTCGACCTGTGCGTGGAACTGCGCGGCGCGCTCGGCCTCACCGACGCGATCCTGCCGGTCTACCTGGAGGAGATCACCTCCACGCTCGCCGGGACCGCGTACAAGCTGGCCAAGCCCGCGGTGAGCGCCGCCGAACTGGCCGCTGCCGGGTTCCAGGCGATCGAGACCGGCATGACCGAGGGGCACCCCTGCTTCGTGGCGAACAACGGCCGCATCGGCTTCGGCGTGCACGAGTACCACGCGTACGCCCCGGAGGCCGCTGCGCCGGTGCGGCTGCTCTGGCTCGCCGCGCACCGCGACCACACCACGTTCACCTGCGCCGACGACCTGGACTACGACACGCTGGTCCGGGCCGAGCTGGGCGAGCAGACGCGGGCCGGGTTCACCGCCACGCTCACCGGGCTGGGCCTGGACCCGGCCGACTACCTGTTCGTCCCGGTGCACCCGTGGCAGTGGTGGAACAAGCTCGCCGTCACGTTCGCCGGTGAGGTGGCCGCGCGCCGGCTGGTCTGCCTCGGTGAGGGGCCGGACGAGTACCTCGCGCAGCAGTCCATCCGGACCTTCTTCAACGTCAGCGACCCGGCGAAGCACTACGTGAAGACCGCGCTGTCGGTGCTGAACATGGGCTTCATGCGCGGGCTGTCGGCCGCGTACATGGAGGCGACGCCGGCCATCAACGACTGGCTGGCCGGGCTGATCGAGGGCGACCCGGTGCTCAAGCGCACCGGCCTGTCGATCATCCGGGAGCGGGCCGCCATCGGCTACCGGCACCGGCAGTACGAGGCGGCGACCGACAGGTACTCCCCGTACCGGAAGATGCTGGCGGCGCTGTGGCGGGAGAGCCCGGTCCCCGCGCTGGAACCCGGGCGGCGGCTGGCCACCATGGCCTCGCTGCTGCACCTGGACCGCGACGGGCGGTCGCTCGCCGCGGCGCTGATCGACGAGTCGGGGCTGGCGCCGGCCGACTGGCTGCGCCGCTACCTGGACGCCTACCTGGTGCCGCTGCTGCACAGCCTGTACGCCCACGACCTGGCGTTCATGCCGCACGGCGAGAACGTCATCCTGGTGCTGCACGGCGGCGCCGTGGAGCGGGTCGTGTTCAAGGACATCGCCGAGGAGATCGTGGTGATGGACCCGAACGCGGACCTGCCCGAGCGGGTACGGCGGATCCGGGCCGCCGTGCCCGAGGACGAGAAGATCCTGTCCATCTTCACCGACGTCTTCGACTGCTTCCTGCGGCACCTGAGCGCCGCCCTGCACACCCGGGGCGTCCTCGACCAGGACGAGTTCTGGCGCACCGTCGCCGCGTGCGCCGCCGGCTACGCCGCGACGGTGCCGCACCTGGCCGACCGGATGCGCCGGCACGACCTGTTCGCGCCGGAGTTCACGCTGTCCTGCCTCAACCGGCTCCAGCTGCGCAACAACCAGCAGATGGTGGACCTGTCCGACCCGTCGGCCGCGTTGCAGTTCGCCGGCACCCTGGTCAACCCGCTCGCCCCGTACGCACCGCGCGACTGATGGCATGACGGAAGCGGGCCGGCGCCATGCGCCGGCCCGCTTCCGTCGGTGGTGGGGACGATCAGTTCTCCGCGCGACCGGCCCGCCAGTAGCCCATGAACGCCACCGCGCGCCGGTCCATGCCCCGCTCGGTGACCAGGTGCCGCCGCAGGCCGCGGATCACCGCCGCCTCCCCGGCCAGCCAGGCGTAGAGCGCCGCGCCGTCGGGCCGCTCCGGCACCTCCCACAGGATGTCCCGGTCCACGTCCACCTCGGCCAGCGGCGCGGCGGCCACCGGTACCGGTACCGGCACCAGCCGGCCGGCCAGGCTCGTCACGGCCGGGGTGAGCCGGCTGCCGTGCGGGGCGCCGTCGCGGGGCAGCCAGGTCACAGTGACGCCGGCCGGGGCCCGGCAGGGCAGCTCGTCGCCGCTCTCCGGCACCTCCACCAGCGCGTGCCCGCGCGCGTCGGCGGGCAGCCGCTCCAGGATCGCGCAGATCGCCGGCGCGGCCGTCTCGTCGCCTGCGAGCAGCAGCGTCGCGCCGGCGGGCGGCTGGAACTCGACCCCGCCGTGCGGGCCGTCCCACCCGGCGTCGGGGCCGACGACGGCGATCCGGTCGCCGAGGCGGGCCCGCCGGGCCCACCGGGTGGCCGGGCCGCCGTCGCCGTGCAGCGCCATGTCCACGTCCACCTCGTACGCCTCGGGCCGGACGGCGCGGACCGTGTACGTGCGGATCGGGCTGCGCAACGCGTCCGGCAGCTCACGCCACCGCGGGAACCAGTCCGGCCCGTCGGGCAGCTCCCCCGGCGCGCCGTCGACCGGCGGCAGGGCCAGCTTGATCCGCTGGTCGTACCCGTTGTCGGCGAACCGGTCCAGGTCCGGGCCGGTCAGCGTCACCCGAAGGAAGGACGGGCCGAGCCGGCGTAGCGCGCGGACCTCGACGGTGAAGACTCGCCAGGGCGCGACGGCCAGGGTGCTGGTCATGCGTCATTCCTCTCACGGCCGGTGGGGGGTGCGTCGGTGAACGGGTCAACGGGCGGCTGCCGCGGCGCGGGAACGCCACAGCAACCAGACGAAGTACGGGGTGCCGATCATGGCGGTGACCAGACCGGCGGGGACCTGAGCGGGGGCGATGACGCTGCGGCCGAGCGTGTCGGCGAGGCTGACCAGGGTGGCGCCGAGCAGCACCGCGACCGGCAGGACGCGGGTGTGCCGCCCGCCGACGAGCGCCCGGGCCGCGTGCGGCGCGACCAGGCCGACGAAGCCGATCACGCCGACCGCCGACACGGCGGTGGCGGTGAGCAGCGCCGCCAGGCCGAGCGCGACCAGCCGGGCGCGTTCCAGCCGGACGCCGAGTACCCGGGGCGTGTCGTCGTCGAGCGCGAGCAGGTCCAGCTCGCGGCGCACCGCGGCGACCACCGGCAGCGCGATCAGCAGCGCGATCGCCACCGGCAGCACCTGCGGCGCGGTACGCCCGTAGGTGGAGCCGGACAGCCAGGTCAGCGCCTTGCCGGTGTTCCACGGGTCGGACGACACCACGATGAACGTGATGATCGCCGTACCGCCCTGCCAGACCGCGAACCCGATCAGCACCAGCCGGTCGGAGTTGAGCCCTCGCCGCCGGGCCAGGCCGTAGACCAGCGCGAACGCGACGACCGCGCCGAGACCGGCAGCGCCGGACAGGGCGAGCACGCCGGCCATCGGCGCGAACGTCAGCAGCGACACCGCGCCGATGCCGGCGCCGCCGGTGATGCCGAGGATGCCCGGTTCGGCGAGCGGGTTGCGGCACACCGCCTGCACCGTGGTGCCGGCCAGGGCCAGCGCGGCGCCGGCCAGCAGCGCCGCGGCGACGCGCGGCCAGCGGGCGTCCAGCACGAAGGTGTACGCCGGTCCGGTGCGGCCCTGCACCCAGTTGACGATGTCGCCGAGCAGCACCCACGTGTCGCCGGCGAGCATGCCGAGCACCAGCGCGGCGGTGACGACCACCGCGCAGACCGTGACGACGGTGGCGACGAAGCCGCGGGAGCGGACGGCGGCGTGGCCGCCCGGCGCCTGCCGGGTCGGCCCGGCGTCGCGGTGGCGGCGGGCCAGCCAGACCAGCAGCACCGCGCCGAAGAGCGTGGTCACCACGCCGGTCGGCACGTCGACTCCGGCCTGGCCGCCGAGCACGGCGCGCAGCAGCACGTCGGAGCCGAGCACGATGACCACGCCGACGATGCCGGACAGCGGCATCAGGATGCGGTGCCGGTGCACCTCGGGCACCCACCGGCCGAGCAGGCGGACGATCACCGGCGCGCCGAGGCCGACGAAGCCGATCGGGCCGGCCAGGGTGACCGCCGCGGCGGAGAGCAGCACCGCCAGCAGCACGACAGTCAGCCGGGTACGGCGCACGTTGAGCCCGAGCACGGTGGCGGTGTCGTCGCCGAGGGCGAGCAGGTCCAGCCGGTGCCCGAGGGCCACGAGCACCAGCGCGGCGACCCCGATCACGGGGGCGAGCTGGGTGAACGCGACCAGGTCGCCCTGTACGAGCGAGCCGTTGCCCCAGGCGAACAGGCCGATGGTGGCCTGCTCGAACAGCAGCATGAGCAGCATGGTCAGCGAGGAGAGCGCCATCGCGGTGGCCGAGCCGGCGAGGATGAGCCGGGTGGTGGCGGCCTGACCGCCGGCCGAGAGCAGCATGACCAGGGAGGCGGCGGCGAGTCCGCCGCAGAACGCCAGTCCGCCCGCGGGAAGCGCGGGCAGCGCGATCCCGAACGCGGCGGTGGAGACGATCGCCAGGTGGGCGCCCGCGTTGACGGCGAGCGTGTCCGGCGAGGCGAGCGGGTTGCGGGTGGTCGACTGCAACGCCGCGCCGGCGAAGCCCAGCGCGACGCCGACGGCCAGGCCGGTGAGCAGCCGGGGCAGGCGGGAGGCGACGAGCACCCGGGCGGTCTCGTCGTCGCCGCCGGTGAGCAGCCGGAGCAGGTCCAGCGCCCCCACCGAGGAGGTGCCCTGGGTGAGGTGCACCGCGGTGATCGCGACGAGCAGCGCGGCGGCGAGGGCGAACGCGCCGGCCACCCGGCTGCGCCGGGCGGGCGGCGGCCCGACCGGGGCCGGCCGGGTGGCCGGCCCCGGCGGGGCGGGGGCGGTCATCGCGCTCAAGCCGTGTAGACCTTGACCAGCTCGTCGATGTACTGCTTGGCGGACAGCGTGCCGCCGAAGGTCCAGATGCCGTTGGGCATCTTGTGCAGCTTGTTCTGCTGGACGAACGGCAGGGAACGCCAGATCGCGTTGCCGGCGAGGCCGTCGGCGAAGACGTCGGTGCCGTCCGAGGCGTTGTAGAAGAAGTGCACGTCCTGGCCCTTGAGGACGGTCATGCCCTCGACGTCGGTCTGGCCCAGGCCCCACATCTCGTCGGTCTTGCCGGTCCAGGCGTTCTTGAGGCCGAGCTGGATGCCGAGCTGGGAGACGAGCGCGCCCTGGCCGAACATCCGGATCGAGACGGTGCTGCCTTCCTTCCAGCCGTCGGCGATGGCGAACTGCTTACCGGCCGCCCCGGCGTCGGCGATCTTCTTCTTGCCGTCGGCGATCGCGGCGTCGAAGTCGGCGAGCAGCTTGTCCGCCTGGGCGGTACGGCCGGTCGCGGTGGCGATCATCTTCAGGTCCGCGCGCATCCGGCCGATGTTGTCGGAGGCGTCGCTGCCCTTGGTGACCAGCACCGGGACGTACTTCTCCAGCTGGGTGACGACGGCGGAGCCGCGCTCGGCCTCCATCACCACGAGGTCCGGCTGGAGGGCGACGATGGAGTCGACGCTCGGCTCACCCCGGGTGCCGACGTCCTTGACGCTCGCGTCGAGCGGGGCGGCGGTCACCCAGGTGGCGTACCCCTTGGGGTCGGCCACGCCGACCGGCATCACGCCGAGGCCGACGAGCATCTCCACCTCGCCCCACTCCAGGCCGACGACCTTTGTCGCGGGGCTCTTGAGCGTGATGGTCTTGCCCCGGCTGTCGGTGACGGTGACCGGGCCGGTGGACGCGGCGTCGGAGGGGGACGGTGCGGCGGCGGGCTCCTCGGTGGTGCCGCAGCCGGCGATCAGCAGCGCGCTCGCCGCGGCGGCGACGAGCAGGGTCATTCGGGTACGCAGCATCGGGCTTCTCTTCTGTGTGCAGGAGTCGGTCAGGCGGAGACGCGGGTCGTGTGCCGGCCGACGGGACGTGTGGAGAGCAGGTTGGTGACCGGGTCGACGCTCACCTCGACGCGGATGCCGTACGCCTCGGTGAGTGCCGCCTCGGTGAACACCTCGTGCGGGGTGCCGGTACCGCGTACCCGGCCTTCGTGCAGGAGCACGACCTGGTCGGCGACGGCGGCCGCCTGGTTGAGGTCGTGCAGCACCACACCGACGGCGACGCCGGCGGTGTCGGCGAGGTCGCGCATCAGGTCGAGGATCTCCACCTGGTAGCGCAGGTCCAGGAACGTGGTCGGCTCGTCCAGCAGCAGGATCGCGGTGTCCTGGGCCAGGCAGGTGGCCAGCCAGACCCGTTGCAGCTCGCCGCCGGAGAGCTCGTCGACCGGCCGTCCGGCCATGCCGTCGACGCCTGTCACCCGCATGGCGCGGTCGATCGCGGCCGGTCCGTCGAGGTCGTTCGCGCGCCACCGCTGCCGGTACGGGTGCCGGCCGTACCCGACCACGTCCCGCACCGTCACCCCGCTGGGGGTGGGCCGGCTCTGCGCGAGCAGCGTGACCCGGCGGGCGAAGTCCCGGGCGGACAGCGTCCGGGCCGGTGTGCCGTCGGCGAGCACGATCTCGCCGTGCTCCAGCGGGTGCAGGCGGGCCAGTCCGCGCAGCAGCGTCGACTTGCCGCTGCCGTTGGGGCCGACCAGCGCGGTCACCGCCGCGGGCCGCAGCGTGATGGCGGCGTCGTGCACCACCGTCTTGCCGTGGTAGCCCAGCCGCAGCTCACTGCCGCGCAGGCCGTCGGCCCGCATCGTTCCGCTCGTCACGCAGGTTAGGCTAACCTAAGACTCGATCATCCTGTCAAGCCGGTCCTTCGGTCCGATCTCACTCCCCCGTCCCACCCCCACCCCACCCCTCCCCCGGTCGATCATGAGGTTGACGGCGATGTCGATCTCCGATCCGGCCGCCAACCTCATGATCAACCGTGTGGGGTTGCCGGGGGTCAGAGCGAGACCGGGCGGCCGCCGAGGGTCACCGTGAGGCGGCCGTCGGAGGCGAAGGACCAGGCCAGGGCACCGGAGTACGTGGCGCAGCGGGAGCCGTTGCTGCCGGACCAGAACTGGTTCGAGCCGTCCACGTTGCCGACCGTCTTGTCGTTGGAGCCGCTGCCGGCGAAGCGGCAGGACGTGTTGCTCCGGAACACCGAGGTGCCGGCGTCGAACGAGAAGTTGCGCTCCGTGTTGTCGATGCTCAGGTTGTTCGAGATCGTCATCGTGCCCGGGTTCCGGTTGTAGGTGAATCCGTGCTTGCCGTTGCGGTACGCGATGGTGCGCCGGACGGTGTGGTTGACGGCGATGTCCTCGCCGCCGAGCTTGAAGCCGTTGCGGTCGCCGTTGCCGTTCTGCGTGCCGTTGCTCAGCGTGCCGTTGCTGTAGGCGAGCGAGTCCTCGATGGTCACCGTGCCGATCGCGCCGGTGTCGGACTTGGTGTAGAGGTCCCATCCGTCGTCGATGTTGTGGTGCGACACCGCGTACCGGAAGACGTTGCCGCCGCCGACGGTGAGCTTGGCCGCGAAGCCGTCGGCGTCCTCGCCGTCGGAGTCGGCGTTGTCGTGCGACTCCACGCTGACCATGAGGTTGTTCGCCGGCCACTGGTCGCGGGGTGTGCTGGAGGCGATCCGGGACAGTTGCAGCCCGGTGTCGCGGTTGAAGCGGGTCACCGTCCGCTCGATGACGTTGTTGCTGCCGCCGACGAAGATGCCGTTGTCACCGGCCCGCTCCACCACGAGCCCGCGCACGTGCCAGTACGAGGCGTTCAGCGCCAGTCCCCGGTTGGCCGGATCCTCGCTCATCGCGGAGAAGTTCAGGATCGGCGTCTCGCCCGGATAGGCGTACAGGTTCTTGCGGGCGCTCGACGTGCCGTTGTTGCCGGCGGCGACGGTGACCGTCTGGGACAGGTTGTACGTGCCGCCGCGCAGGTAGATCGTGCCACCGGCGCCGACGCGGGTGATCGCCGCGGCGATCGTGGTCGGGCTGGCCTGGGTGCCGGCCGCGCCGGCGGTGCCGTTCGGCGCGGCGTAGATCGCCCCGCCGGCCGGCGGCGGCGTGGTCGGTGGCGGCGTCGTCGGCGGCGGGGTGCTCGGGGGCGGGCTGCTCGGCGGGGCGCTGGTCGGCGTACCGGTGGTCGGGGTGACCCCGCCGGTGCAGGTGACGCCGTTGACGGCGAACGCGGTCGGGACCGGGTTGCTGTTGTTGTTCCAGGTGCCGTTGAAGCCGAACGACGTGCTCGCGTTGGTGCCCAGGCTGCCGTTGTAGCTGACGTTGGCGGCCCGCACCGAGGCCCCGCTGGCGGTGATCTCGGCGCCCCAGGCCTGGGCGACGGTCTGACCGGCGGCGAAGGTCCAGGTGACGGCCCAGCCGTTGAGCGGGTCGCCGAGGTTCGTCAGGTTGACGTTGGCGGTGAAGCCGCCGCCCCACTGCGCGGTGACGGCGTAGTCGACGCGGCAGCCGGCGGCCGCCTGCGCGGCGGTCGCGCCGACGGCCAGGCCGGACGCGGCGAGCGCGGCCGTCGCCGCGGCGGACGTCCACAGCACCGTACGGCGGTGTCGGTTGATCATGCTGGTCTCCTGCGGGTGGTGGTGCCGTGCCCCCACCGGCACCGATGCCCGGTCGGTGTCGGGGACGGGCCTTGATACCCGGACGGCCGTGCCACGAACGCTCACGTCTCCCGCGCAGTAAGCGCTTTCAGCGCAGCCTAACGATGGACGTCGATGTGGTCAAACCTCGGCCCGCACTGAACGATCCCGCCGCGCCGTCCGTATCCACTGCCGACCGGAACATCGGCCGGGACCGCGATGCCGGAGCGGGCACGAGCACGATTCCTCCAGTCGTCACTTCGCACCGTGGAGACGGGGCGGCACCCGCCGCGCCGGTCCTCCCGGTCAACCAGAGGAGAGGTGCATGGCCAGGGGTACGCGCAAGACCGCGGTCCTGAAGCTCGGCGGGGTGGGCGCCCTCGCGGCGCTGTTGTTCGCCGGCGGACTGCAACTGGCGTCGGCGGGCGAGAACAACCGCCCGGCCACCACCACCGCCGCCGCGCAGACCGTGAACTGCCCGACCGTACGCGACAAGCTGCCCGCCGTCCCCGCTGCGGCGTCGGCCCAGGTGGAACAGGAACTGGCCAACCTGGACCAGGAGATCGCCCGGCAGAACGAGCGGCTGGCCCGGCAGGCGGTACGCCCCGAGGGCGGCCCGGCGTTCATCGACAACGCCATCCTCGGCCCGCTGCGCAGCAAGCGCGTCGCCGTGCTCGACCGCATCGAGATCGCCTTCAACCGGATCGGCGCGCAGCGGCCGGACCTGGACGCGTTGGCGGCCTGCTCGCTCAACGCCCCGGGCGTCCCGAGCGCCGTAAACGGCGGTGCCGGCCAGAACGGTTCCGGCCAGAACGGCAACGGCAACGCCGGCGGGCAGAACGGCAACGGTCAGAACGGCAACGCGGGCGGCCAGAACGGCAACGCCGGTGGCGCGGCGCGGACCGTGAACTGTCCCCGGGTGGCGCTGCCCGCCGTCCCGGCGGCGGCCGCGGGCCAGGTGCGGGCCGAACTGGCCACGCTGGACAAGCAGATCGCCGAGGCCGACGCCCGCCTGGCCCGCCTCGCGGTACGCCCCGAGGGCGGCCCGGCGTTCATCGACAACGCCATCCTCGGCCCGCTGCGCAGCAAGCGCGTCGCGGCGCTCGACCGCATCGAGATCGCGTTCAACCGGGTCGGCGCGCAGCGACCGGACCTGGACGGGTTCGCCACCTGCGGCCTGAACTGACCGGCCACTGTCGCGGCCCGGCGGTGCGCATCCGCCGGGCCGCGGCGGCGGTCACAACGGCCCGAACACGTCGCCCGGGTCGGCGTCCAGCGAGAGCGTCTCCAGCACGGTGAGCAGCTGCCGTTCCTCGTACCGGAAGTGCGACTCCATGATCGCCGCCACGCCCTCCAGGTGCCGGGCCAGTTCCCCGGGCGGGGCGTCGCGGGCCACCGCCGCGCTCAGCCCGGTCAGCAGGTACCCGATCATCGAGTGGTCCTGCCGCAGCCGGTCCAGCGTGCCGCGCAGCTCCGGATGCCGCGCGGCGATCGCCGGGAAGAGGCTGTGGTCCTCGCCCTCGTGATGCGCGGTGAGCGCCGCGCAGAACCCGTGGCAGAACAACAGCAGCTCATGTGTCGCCGGGCGGGCCGGCTCACCGTCGGCGAGCGCCCGCCGGGTCACCGCCAGCGCCTCGCGCAGCCGCTCGTGGACGGCGCGCATCTCCCGGCTCCAGGCCACCAGCCTGGTCTGTTCGCCCTCAGCCACGTGGCAAGGGCGAAGGGACGACGAGTGTCATCGTCGTGCTCCCTTCGATCCGGCGCCTCCATGCCTGACACGGTCTGCCACCGGCACGCGACGCTGCGCGGAGCCTAACCGGCGGCGCCGGGAGCGATCAAGTAGTGCCAGCGCTACCCCGGCTCGGTAGCTGGCGGGATGGAGCGCGGGACCGGTTCTGGCGAGGCTTGAGCCCGTACCCGTTCACCCCGTCGAGGAGTTCCCATGACCCGCCGTACCTTCCCGGTCGCCGTCGGCGCCACGGCTCTGCTGACCGTCACCGCACTGGGTGTGCCCGCCGCGTCCGCCACCACCACCGACGCCCGGCGTCCGGCCGCCGACGCGGTCCAGCAGCGGCTGGACGGCATGGTCGCCGAGCACGGCTTCCCCGGGGCGCTGGCCTCCGTACGCCGCGACGGCCGGGTGCGCGACTACACCGCCGGGGTCGGTGACCTGCGCACCGGCGCCGGAATCCCCCTCGACGCCCGGGTGCGGATCGGCAGCAACACCAAGACGTTCACCGCCGTGGTCGTCCTCCAGCTCGTCGGCGAGGGCCGCGTCGACCTGGACGCCACCGTCGAGCGCTACCTCCCAGGCATGGTGCGCGCGAACGGCAACGACGGGCGGCGGATCACCGTACGTCAGCTGCTGCAACAGACCAGCGGCCTGCCCGACTACGACGAGGTCGTGTTCAGCGAGGCGCAGGACCTGGTGGACCGCCGCAGCGACTACTTCGACCCGCGCCGGCTGCTGGACGAGGCACTCACCCAGTCGCGGCGCTTCCCGCCGGGTCAGAGGTGGGAGTACAGCAACACCAACTTCGTCCTGGCCGGGCTGATCGTCGAGCGGGTCACCAAACGCCCGGTCGGCGAGGAGATCACCCGGCGGATCATCGAGCCGCTGCGGCTGCGTGACACGTACTGGCCGCAGACCGGCGAGCAGGACCTGCCGGGGCGTCTGCCGCGCGGATACGTCGCGGTGGAGCCGGGCGCGCCGTGGATCGACGTGACCCGGATGGACCCGTCGCTGGGCTGGGCCGCCGGTCAGCTCGTCTCGACCCCGTCGGACCTGCGGACGTTCTTCGAGGCGCTGCTGGCGGGCAAGCTGCTCAAGCCCGCCCAGCAGGCGGCGCTGACGCGCACGGTGCCGGCACCCGACTTCGAGCCCACCGGGGTGTGGGAGTACGGCCTGGGCATCGCCCGGCACGAGCTGCCCTGCGGCGGCCACGCCTGGGGGCACGGCGGCGACATCCAGGGCTTCCAGACCCGCAACCTGGCCACCACGGACGGGCGCAGCGCGGTGGTCGCGGTGACCGCGCTGCCGACCAGCCTGGAGATGCTGGAGGCGGTCACCAGCACCGTCGACGCGGCCCTGTGCGGCACCGGCCGCTGATCCCCGGTTCACCGCACGCGCGCCGCCTCCCGCGAGGCGGCGCGCGTGCGTACGTCTACCGCCGGCCGTCGAGGTAGCGCAGCACGGCGGTGACCCGGCGGTCGGCGCGGTCGTCCGGCGGCAGGCTCAGCTTCGCGAAGATGCTGCGGATGTGCTTGTGCACCGCGCCCTCGGTGACGAACAGCCGTTCCGCGATCGCGCCGTTGCCCAGCCCCTCGGCCATCAGCGCCAGCACCTCGTGCTCACGCGGCGACAGCTCGGCCAGCGCGGTGTCCGGCCGCCGGTTGCGGGCGAGCAGTTGCCCGACCACCTCGGGGTCGATCACGCTGCCGCCGTCCGCGACGCGGTGCAGCGCGGCGAGGAACTCCTCGACCCGGCCCACCCGTTCCTTGAGCAGGTAGCCGAGCCCGGAGGCGCCGACCGAGAACAGCTCGGTGGCGAACGCCTGCTCGACGTACGCGGACAGGACCAGCACCGCGAGGTCCGGCAGGCGGCGGCGGGCCTCGACCGCGGCGACGATGCCCTCGTCGGTGTGCGTGGGCGGCATCCGCACGTCGACGATCGCCACGTCCGGCCGGTGCTGGTCCACAGCGGTCAGGAACTCCCCCGGCGTGCCGGCGGTGGCGACCACGTCCAGGTCCTCGGCGCGCAGCAGCAGCGCCAGCCCTTCGCGCAGCAGCGCGTCGTCCTCGGCGATCACGATCCGCATGGCAGCTCCACGTGCATCCTCGTCGGTCCTCCCGGTGGACTCGTCAGCGTCATCCGCCCGTCGTACGCCTCGACCCGGCGGCGGATGCCGGTCAGCCCGGAGCCGCGCGTCTCGTCGGCGTCCCCGCGCCCGTCGTCGGTGACCGTCACGAGCAGCCGGTCCCCCTCCCGGCGCACGGCGACGTCCACCGCGCTCGCGCCGCTGTGCCGGACCACGTTCGTCAGCGCCTCGGCCACCACGAAGTACGCGGTGGCCTCGACCGACGCCGCGCAGCGCACGTCGACGTCCACCGACAGGCGGCACGGCACCGCGCACTCCGCGGCGAGTCCGTCGAGCGCCCCGGCCAGGCCCCGGTCGCCGAGCACCGGCGGCAGGATGCCGCGCACCACCGTACGCAGCTCGCCGAGCGCCTGCTCGGCCGCGTTCTGCGCGCGTTCCAGGATCTCGTCGGCGCGGGCCGGGTCACGGCGTACCGCCCGCCGCGCGGCGCCGAGCAGCACGTTCACCGCGACCAGCCGGTTCTGCGTGCCGTCGTGCAGCGAGCGTTCGATCCGGCGCAGCTCCACCGCGTGGGCGTCGAGCGCGGCGGCCCGGGTGGCGGTGAGTTCGGCGACCCGCAACGACAGGTCGAACCCGGGCGGCGGGGGCAGCAGCCGACGGCCCGGCCGGGCCTGGACCCGCGCGAGCGCCGGGCCGGTCGTGACCGCGAGGACCAGCCAGCCGACCCCGAGCACGGCGACCGTCAGCGCGTCGCCGAGCCCGTCGATGTGCCACCAGCCGAGGCCGGGCGCGCCGGCCTCCGGCGGCACCAGCCGGTACCAGAGCGGGAACGTCATGTCCTGCACGGCGTAGATCGGCAGCGCGAGTGCGATCAGCCCGGCGCCGAAGCCGAGCGTTCCGTGGAGGGCCACCCAGCGCAGTTCCCGCCGGACGACCGGGTCGCGCAGTGCCGGGCGCACCCCGGCCGGCGCCGGGCCGGGCGCCGGGATCGGCGGCCCCCACCGGGACAGCCGGGCGCGTTCCCGGTCGGCCACCGACCGCACCGCCTGGAGCAGCCCGGGTACGAGCAGCAGCCCGACCCCGCCGACGCACGCCGCCGCCACCACGAGCGTCCCGAGCAGCACGCCGAGCGCCAGCACGGCGGTGCCGAGCCCGCCGACGAGGTGCTCCAGCGCGGTCACCGCAGCACGGAACCGCCCGCGTACGTACTCCATCCCCGGCCCACCCCCGGCCGTCACGATAGGTCACCGCCGTCGCCGTGCGTCAGGGCCGGGGGCGGAAAGTACAGCCTGCTGTACCCCGGTTGTCGTGCTGGCGGGATCGTTGCCGGCCGGCCGCGCGCCTAACGTTCAGGTGCAAGGACATCACCCGAGGAGGCAGCCGTGAACGACCTGGACCGTACCGCCGAGACCACCGCCGCGACGACGCCCGTCACCCGGATGCGCCCGCTGCTCTGGCTGGTGCTCGTCGTCGGCGTGGTGGCGAACGTGACGCTGTCGAACGTCCTGGACAACCCGTGGGCCGGTTCGGCCTTCGGCGTGCTGGCGCTGGCGTCCGGCGTGGCCCTTGCCATGAACCACTACCGCAACCGCTGATCCGTCGCCGGCCGGGCGCCGGACAGCCGGGCAGGGCGGGCCGTGAGAACGCGGCCCGCCCTGCGGCGCGTGCGCCGCAGGTGAGCGCGCCACGCTCGCGTCAACGCTGCGGATCGATTGACAGTCAGCTATGTGAACGCCAGGCTAGGGAACGTTGTTAGCGTTAACGCGGCCGTCATCTCCCCGCAGAGAAAGGCCCTCCCGTGCCCCTCACCCGACGCGCGTTCACAGTCGGCGCCCTGTCCGCCGCTGCCGCCGCCACCGGCGCGCTCAGCCGGCCCCGCGGCGCGCTCGCCGCCCCGAACACCGCCTACGCGATGGCCTACTTCACCGAGACGCCGAACGGACTCGGCGCCGACTACGGCCTGCACCTGGCCGTCAGCCGGGACGGCCTGAACTGGACCCCGCTGAACCAGAACAACCCGGTGGTCACCCCGACCGCCGGGCAGCTCGGCCTGCGCGACCCGTTCGTGCTGCGCAAGACCGACGGCACCTTCGTGGTGCTCGCGACCGACCTCAAGGGCACCAACTGGGGGCTGACCAGCCAGTACCTGCACGTGTGGGATTCGGCCGACCTGACCGCGTTCACCGGCTACCGGCGCATCCGGATGCACACGCTCGACACCCACACGTGGGCGCCGACCGCGTTCTGGGACGCCGCCCGCGGGCAGTACGCCATCGTCTACTCCGCCAACAACGGCCGGGACGTACTGTTCGTCAACTACACGAGCGACTTCCGCACCGTCAGCGCGCCGCAGGTCTACTTCAGCCCGGGCTTCGGTGTGCTCGACGGCGACGTGGTGGTCGACGGCGGCACCACGTACCTCTACTACAAGAACCTCGACGACGGCTACCTGTACGGCGCCCGCTCCACCACCGCCGCGCCGAACAGCTTCACCACGTACACCAGCGGGCTGCGGCAGGGCAACGCGATCGAGGCGCCGCTGCTGCTGCGCACGAACGAGGGCGGCTGGCGGCTGTGGGGCGACTCGTTCAGCCCGGTCAACAACGACTACTACGCCTGGTCCACCACGACCATCTCGGGCAACTCGTGGACGCCGCTGAACCAGCGCGACTACACCCCGCCGCTGAACTCCAAGCACGGCTCGATGATCGGCATCAGCGACGCCGGGTACGCCGGCCTGGTCAACCGCTGGGGCACGCCGAACTGGGTCCGGCTCAAGTCGTCGAACCTGCCCGACCGCTACGTCCGCCACGCCGACCGGATCGCCCGCGTCGACGCGTACCCGTTCGACCCCTACCAGGACCAGATGTGGCGCATGGTCCCCGGCCTGGCCGACTCCGCCGGCGTCTCGTTCGAGTCGGTCAACTACCCCGGCAACTACCTGCGGCACTACG
Organism: Micromonospora sp. Mcm103; assembly: GCF_024519755.1. Lineage (NCBI taxonomy): Bacteria > Bacillati > Actinomycetota > Actinomycetes > Micromonosporales > Micromonosporaceae > Micromonospora > Micromonospora sp. Mcm103. The sequence goes on along the minus strand of NZ_JALJRJ010000012.1, from coordinate 84,569 downwards.
ACTACGCGGTCCGGCTGGACCCGAACGACGGCACCGCCACGTTCCGCGCCGACGCCACCTTCCACCGCACCGCCGGCCTGGCGGACAGCACCTGGTCGTCGTTCCGCTCGCACAACTTCCCCACCCGCTATCTACGGCACTACGACTACCGGCTGCGCATCGACCCGCTGGGCGCCGGCTCACCGGCGATCGACAGGCAGGACGCCACCTTCCGGGTCACCGCGTAACCGTCACCCACCACCACCGTCCCCCGCCACGGAGGCCGTCATGCCCGCTCCCCTGGTGAACCGCCGATTCCTCCTGCGTACGACCGCCGCAACAGCCGTCGCAGCCACCGCCGGGTCCGTCTCCGCAGGCGTTACGGCACACGCCGCGCTGCCACCGGCCCGCCCCGACATCGGCGTGTCCGCGTACGCGTTCGACAGCGGCCAGGTCCGGCTGACCGCCGGCCGCTGGCAGGACAACCAGAACCGTACGGTCGCCTACCTGCGCTTCGTCGACGTGAACCGGCTGCTCTACAACTTCCGGGCCAACCACCGCCTGTCCACCGGCGGCGCCGCCGCCAACGGCGGCTGGGACGCGCCGAACTTCCCGTTCCGCACCCACATGCAGGGGCACTTCCTGACCGCCTGGGCGCAGGCGTGGGCGGTGCTCGGCGACACCACCTGCCGGGACAAGGCGCTCACCATGGTCGCCGAGCTCGCCCGCTGCCAGGCCAACAACGGCGCGGCCGGGTTCAACGCCGGCTACCTGTCCGGCTTCCCGGAGTCCGACTTCACCGCGCTGGAGGCCCGGACGCTCAGCAACGGCAACGTCCCCTACTACTGCATCCACAAGACGCTGGCCGGGCTGCTGGACGTGTGGCGGCTGATCGGCAGCACCCAGGCCCGGGACGTGCTGCTGGCGCTGGCCGGCTGGGTCGACCAGCGCACCAGCCGCCTCACCTCGGCCCAGATGCAGGCGATGCTCGGCACCGAGTTCGGCGGCATGAACGCGGTGCTGACCGACCTCTACCAGCAGACCGGCGACGGGCGGTGGCTGACTGTCGCCCAGCGGTTCGACCACGCCGCCGTGTTCAACCCGCTCGCCGCGAACTCCGACCAGCTCAACGGGCTGCACGCCAACACGCAGGTGCCCAAGTGGATCGGCACGGCCCGGGAGTACAAGGCCACCGGCGTCACCCGCTACCGGGACATCGCCGCGAACGCGTGGGCCATCACGGTCGGCGCGCACACGTACGCCATCGGCGGCAACAGCCAGGCCGAGCACTTCCGCGCGCCCAACGCGATCGCCGGCTACCTGCGCAACGACACCTGCGAGGCGTGCAACACGTACAACATGCTCAAGCTGACCCGGGAGCTGTGGCAGCTCGACCCGGACCGGGTCGCGTACGCCGACTTCTACGAACGGGCACTGCTCAACCACATGATCGGCCAGCAGAACCCGGCCGACGCGCACGGTCACGTCACCTACTTCACCCCGCTCAACCCGGGCGGGCGGCGCGGTGTCGGCCCGGCGTGGGGCGGCGGCACCTGGAGCACCGACTACAACTCGTTCTGGTGCTGCCAGGGCACCGGGCTGGAGACCAACACGACGCTGGCGGACGGGATCTACTTCCACAACGGCACCACGCTGACCGTCAACCTGTTCGTCCCGTCGGTGCTCACCTGGAGCCAGCGCGACATCACCGTCACCCAGGCCACGTCGTACCCGGTCGGCGACACCACGACGCTCACCGTCACCGGCTCGGTGGCCGGGTCGTGGACGATGCGGATCCGGATCCCGGCGTGGACCAGCGGGGCGAGCGTCAGCGTCAACGGCGTCGCGGCGGGCATCGCCACCACGCCCGGCAGCTATGCCGTCCTGACCCGGGCCTGGACCTCCGGCGACACGGTCACGGTCCGGCTGCCGATGCGGGTCGCCACGGTGCCTGCCAACGACGACGCCGCGGTGCAGGCCGTCACGTACGGGCCGGTGGTGCTCTCCGGCAACTACGGCAACACCACGTTGAGCGGCCTGCCCACGCTGGATCCCGCCTCGGTCACCCGTACCGGCACGGGCTCTCTCGCGTTCACCGCCCGGGCCGACGGCGCCACCGTCGACCTCGGCCCGTTCTACGACGCCCACGGGCACAACTACACGGTCTACTGGCGGGTCGGCGCGGGCGGTGGCGGCGGTGAGGCGAGTTTCCGGCTCGCCAACGCGGCGAGCGGGCTGGTGCTCGGCATCCAGAACATGTCGACCGCCGACGGCGGGCTCGCGCTGCAGTGGGGCGACACCGGCACCGCCGACCACGACTGGCAGCTGGTGGTGGACGGGTCGGCGCTGCGGCTGCGCAACGTCAACAGCGGCAAGGTGCTGGGGGTGGAGAACATGTCCACCGCCGACGGCGCCCGGATCCTCCAGTGGGCGGACAACGGCACCGCCGACCACCTGTGGACAGTGGTCGACGTCGGCGACGGCAGCCACAAGTTGCGCAACGTGCACACCGGCAAGCTGCTCGGCATCTCCGGCGGCTCGACCGCCCAGGGCGCGTTCGCCGTGCAGGATCCGGACAACGGCAGCCTGGACAACCAGTGGCGGTTCCTGCCCGACGGCGCGCGGCGGATCCAGAACCTCGGCAGCGGGCTGGTGCTCGGCGTGCAGGACATGTCGACTGCCGACGGCGGGCCGGTCATCCAGTGGGGCGACACCGGCACCGCCGACCACCTCTGGACCGCGCTCGTGGACACCGGCGGCTACCTGCGGCTGCGCAACGGCAACAGCGGCAAGGTGCTCGGCGTCGAGGGTGGTTCGACCGCGGCGGGCGCCCGGATCGTCCAGTGGGCCGACAACGGCACCGCCGATCACAGGTGGCGGCTGCGGCACGGCGGAGGCGGCTGGTTCCGGATCCAGTGCGCGAACGGGGGCCGGGTGCTCGGGCTCAGCGGCGGCTCCGGCGCTCAGGGCGCGCAGGCGGTCCTCGCCGACGACACCGGGGCCGCGCACCAGCGCTGGCGGTTCCTCTGATCACAGGTGACGGCGGGCGCGGACCATGGTCGCCAGCAGCGCCGGGTGGTCTGTCGTCCCGCGCATGTCCACCGCGCGGCGGCAGCAGATCGTCACGCCGCCGGACGCCAGGATCTGCTGCCGGGCGCCGTCGTCGATCCGCCGGTAACCGACCGGCACGCACGAGCGCACGTCCGGGGTGCCACCGACGCGCAGGTTGAGGTCACCGCCGAGAACTGTCGGCGCGCTCCCGGCGTCGCCCCGGGTCCCCGGCACCACCGCGCCGAGCAACTGCCCGCACTGGGCCAGCGCCACCTGGCCGCTGGTGTTCGCCAGGTGCGTGGTGCAGGCGTGCAACCGGTCGCCCCGGACGCAGAGCCAGACCCGCTCCTCCGGGTCTGCGAGGTCCTGCGCCGGATAGGTGCCCCGGTGCACGGACGATCGCGCGTCCCGGCCGTCGAGGCGGGTCAGCAGCCCGATCCCGTACGGCTCGCCGTTGTTGCACCGGGTGGGACCGCCGGAGGGGCGGTCACCGGCGGCCTGGAACGCGGACACCACGGTGCCGCCGGTGCGGGCGGCCCGCAGCGTCCGCTCCAGCGTCGCCACGTCGTCGCGGCAGATCTCGTTGAGCGTGACCACGTCGGGCGCCTCGGCGGCGATCACGTCGGCGGCCCGCGGGACGGCCCGGCCGGTGTAGCAGCCGGCTCGGCCGCTGTTGCACAGGTTCATCTGGAGCACCCGCAGCGTTCCCGAGCCGGTGGCGCCGGCGTTCGAGGATCCGGCGGGCAGCCCGGCAACGACGAGCAGGCACACCACTGCCAGCACCCGGCGGACTCGCCGGGCGAGGTGGGTGGCCGGCTGCGGGGACAGCGGGGCTCCAACGGGTACGGGCGGCGGCGGGCGCCGGTGATCCTATCCCCGCAGCGCCGCCGTCGCCGCCTACCTCGGTACCGCCCGGAACCACGCCTCCCGGTCGTCCGGGTCGGGTCCGCGCCGGGGCAGTGCCGGCGGTTCCTCGCCGGTGACCGGCGCGTAGTGGTCGAAGGTGGTGGTCAGGACCGCCTCGCCGCCGGTGAGGTCGGGCAGGGCGGCGACGACCCGCGGCACCCGGGCGGACGGCAGGGTGCCGCTCACCTCCAGGTAGCCGCCCGCGACGGCGGTGTCGTGGACCACCGCGCCGAGCCGGCCGAGCAGCGCCAGCACCGTCTCCACCGCGTGCCGGGGCAGGTTGACGTCGAACCGTTCGATCGGCTGGCACACCCGCGTCCCGGCCTGCCGCAGCGCGGCGGCGACCACGACCGGGGCGAGGTTGCGGAAGTCCGCCGCCACCGTCGAGATCGACTTGTCGAACTTCTGGTGCGGCCGGCTCTGCCGGGGCCAGTACCGGGACGCCGTCATGGTGACGGTGCAGTCGGTGACCGGCCAGCCGTGCCGGCCCTGCCGCAGCGCGGCCCGCACGCCCTCCTCGGTGGCGGCGACGAACGCCGGGGGCAGCCGGCCCGGCTCGATCCCGGGCCGGAACCCGATGCCGTGCCCGGCCGGTGCGGCCTCGATGCGCAACCCCAGCCCGGCCAGGTACGGGTTGCCGCGTTCCCGTACCCGCTCCTCGGCGCTGCCGGTGCCGGCGACCCGTTCGATGCAGGCGGTGAGCGTGCCGGAGAACCGCACCCGGACGCCGTACCGGTCCTCCATCAGGGCGGCGAGGACCTCCTTCTGGACCTCGCCGTGCAGGCGGATCACCGCCTCCGCCTGCTGCTCGTCGAGGCGTAGGTCCACCAGCGGATCCTCGTCGGCCAGTTCGGCCAGACCGGCGAACATCGCCAGGCGCTGCGCCGGGTCGACCGGCTCGACGACCGCCTGCCGGGTCGGTGGCGGGAACCGGTAGTCGTGCCGCCGTGGCGGGTCACCTATGTGCTGGCCGATCCGGGCGGACACCCCGCGTACCGCCGCGATCTGCCCGGCGGAGACCGACCGGCGCACCAGCACACCGGCGGGCTCGATGACGGCGATCTCCGTCACCGGTTCCGGGCGGCCGTCGCCGAGCCGCACCCGGTCCCGTACCCGCAGGCGCCCGGACCACAGCCGCAGCCAGACACGCCGGCCGTGCCCGTCCCGGTCGACGGCGAAGACGGTGCCCGCCGGCGGTCCGTCCCGCGCCTCGCCGTACGGCAGCAGGTCGGCCAGGACGTCGCACAGCCGGCGTACCCCGGCGCCGGTGATGGCCGAGCCGCACACCGCCGGGACCAGGTCGGCGCGGCGCACCGCGCGGCGCAGCGCCCGGCGGACGTCGCGTACGCGGACCGGCCGGTCGGCCAGCCAGCGCGCCGCCACCGCGTCGTCGACCTCCGCCACCTCGGCCACCACCGGCTCGGCGTCGAGGCCCACGGCGTGCACCCTGGCCTCGCGTGTGCCCTGCCCGGTGACAGTGCCGAGCAGGACCGGCCGCGCACCGAGCCGCTGCCGTACCTGGGCCGTCACCCGGTCCACGTCGGCGCCGCCACGGTCGACCTTGTTGAAGAAGAACACGGTCGGTACGCCGATGCGACGCAGCGCCCGCCAGATGGCGACGGTCTGCGGCTGGACGCCCTCCACGCTCGACACCACGAGCACGGCGGCGTCGAGGACGGCCAGGGACCGCTCGACCTCCGCGATGAAGTCGGGGTGGCCGGGGGTGTCCAGCAGGTTGATGCTGAGGTCGCCGATCGTGATCGACGTGACGGCCGCCCGGATGGTGATGCCGCGGCGGCGTTCCAGTTCCATCGAGTCGGTCCGGGTCGTGCCGGCGTCGACGCTGCCCGGCTCGGCCACGGCGCCCGCCTCGTAGAGGAGGCGTTCGGTCAGGCTGGTCTTTCCGGCGTCAACATGCGCGACGATTCCGAGGTTCAACAGGGCCAAGGCGGAGCTCCACGGTAGGACGGGCAAGGGTCCGAAGCGTGGAAGCTGCTCGCATCGTTTCTCCTGGTGGTCGTCGTCGTGGCGGCGCTCGCCGCCGGCGTGCAGTCCTACCTTGCCCGCCCGCCGCGATCGCCACCACCGAATTCGGTCCGGCTCAGCGCACGGGCGCGGCCGTATTCGGCCAGGGCGTGGAAGGCGGCCTTGGGCGTCCACGAGCCGTCCGGCAGCACGCGCACGATCCCCCGTGACGCCAGGTCGTAGTCGTGCGCGGGGTCGCCGGTGGTCGGCAGGTGCCGGTTCGCGAACGTGTACACGAACGCCGCCTCCGCCCCGCCGGCCTCGTAGTCGCGCAGCAGGTCGACGAGGTAGCGTGCCTGGCCTTCCTCGTCGCGCTCCAGTTCCGCGGTGAGCTTCGCCGCACGGCCGTGCTCGTCGTAGGCCACCGGTTCGGTCGCGCCCGCGACGTCGGCCGCGCCACGGTACGTGCAGCAGCCGAACTCGGTCGCCGCGTACGGCTTGCCCTGCCCCACGGCCGCCGCCAGGGACTGCGGGAACGCCGCGGAGTTGGTCGCGTCGCGGTAGCCGGCGTCGCTGGCGATGATGTCGAAGGCCGTCCAGTCGACGTCCTCGAGCGGGATCGAGGCGTACCCGACGGGGCCGCCGAAGCGCTCCCGCACCGCGGGTACCGCTTCGGCGAGGAAGTCGCGCACCGCGGCCCGCGCGGCCGGGACCGCCTCCCGCATCCGCATCGGGTCGGTGAACACCGCCATCCGCTCGGTCAGGTCACGGCCGGGCAGGAAACCGTCGGTGAACAGGGAGATCTCGGAACCGGTGAGGTAGACGACCGGGGTGCCGTCACGCCGCAGCCGCTCGGCCCGCTCGGCGCCGTCGAGCAGGAACGCCATGAGGCCGTCGCGGTCCAGGCCGTTGGTGAACGGGCAGTACCACACCTCGAGCCCCGCCTCGGCCGCCAGCCGTGCGGTCAGCTCCAGCCGATCCTGCACGCCGCCGGTGACGCGGACCGCGTCGCACCGCAGCTCGTCGCGGATGACACGCAGGTCGCTGCGCACGACGTCGGGGTCGAACGGCTCGTGGGTGGTGGACCCGGCGCTGACGAAGCCGGTGTCGTAGTTCATGCCGAAGACGCGCATCGATGACTCCACTCTTAGGGTACGCGCCGTACCCTATAAGGTACGGCGCGTACCCTGCAAGGCATGAGCAGGAGGCGGCGGGGCGAGGAACTGGAACAGGCGATCCTGCGGGCCGCGGCGGAGGAACTGCGCGAGTCCGGATACGCGGGGATGACGATGGACCGGGTGGCCGCCCGCGCCGGGACCAACAAGAACGCGATCTACCGCCGATGGCCGCACCGGGCGGCGCTGGGCGTCGCGGCGTACCGCCACCTGACCGACGCGGCCATGCCGAACCCGGACACGGGCACGCTGCGCGGTGACGCGCTCGAGATGCTCCGGCTCGCGAACGAGACGTGGTCGTCGCCGCACGGGGCCGTCCTGCGCGGCCTGCTCGCCGCCGCGGCCGACGACCCGGAGCTGCTCACCCTCATGCGCGAACGGTCCGGCGCCGACACCATGGACCGTGCGTGGATCGGGATGCTGGAACGGGCCGCGGCCCGGGGCGAGGCGCCGGCGGCAGCAGTCCGTCACCGGGTGGCGACGGTACCGATGATGCTGCTGCGCGCCGAGTACGCGATGCGCGGCGTCCCCTCCGTCCCCGACGAGGTACTGGTCGAGATCGTGGACGAGGTGTTCCTGCCCCTGGTACGCGGTCACGACTGACGCCACCGTTCAGCGCTGCGCCGCGCGGCGCCGGATCCGCCAGACCCGCAGCGCCACGGCCGTCGCCCACACCAGCCCGCCGGCCAGGTTCGCCCGGAGGAACACCGGCCACCGCATCCCACCGGTGCCGGCGATCAGGGGGACCACGGCGCGCAGCACCGCCACCCATCGTCCGATGAGCACCGCCCACCCCCCCCTCGGCGGGCGACCAGGCGGCGGGCCCGCGCGATGTCGAGGCGCCGGCGCAGCACCCGTGGAGCGCGGGCGAGCACACCCGGGCCGTACCGGCGGCCGAGGGCGTACCCGGCCTGGTCGCCGAGGCAGGCCCCGGCCGCCCCGGCGGCCACCACCGCCCACAGCGGCAGCGCGCCACCGTGGGCCACCAGCCCGCCGATCAGGATCGCTGTCTCACCCGGTACGACGAGCCCGAGCAGCGTCGAGGACTCCAGCGCCGGCAGGACGAACACCAGCGTCAGGACGAGGACCGGCGGCAGCCCGACGAGCGTCTGCACCACCGTGTCCACCACCAGCTGATTGTCGCCCCCGACGGGTTGACCGGTGGCGAACCGGAGCATCCGCCGGGGCGGCGATCCGTAGGGTTCGGGTCGACAGCAGGCATCTGCGCCGACTGAGGGGCGGCCGAGGACCGGTGGCAGCGCGTACGCATCGCCCGTCGCCCGCCCTGCTGGTCAGCCTGGCCGCCTCGACCGGTCTGCTGACAGCGCTCAGCGCGGCCGTCCGGAGCCGCCGGGTGCCGCCCTGGGAACGGGACCTGTTCGCCCTCCTCAACCACCTTCCCGCCGGGCTGACTCCGGTCCTGGTCCTGGTCATGCAGCTCGGCTCCTACCCGGCGGTGTTCGTCGCCGCCACCGCAGCCGTCCTGGCCCGCCGGATCGGCACGGCGTGGAGCCTGCTGCTGGCCGGGAACCTGGCGTACTGGCTCGCGGTCGCCGCCAAGGCCGCGGTCGCCCGGCAGCGGCCGGTGGCGTTGCTCACCGATGTGGTCCTGCGGGAGACGATCAGCGGCCGGTACGGATACCCGTCGGGACACGTCGCGGTCGCCACCGCTTTGGCGCTCGTCGCGGCGCGGGCCGGGGGCACCCGGTGGCGCCGGGCGGCCTGGGCGGCGATCGCCCTGGTCGCCGTGGCCCGGATCCACGTCGGGGCGCACCTGCCGGTCGACGTGGTCGGCGGGTTCCTCGTCGGCTGGCTCGCGGTCTGCGTGACCCGGCTCGTGGTCGGCGAGGTCGGGCCGCAGCGGTCGGTGCCCGCCCTGCGGGCGGCGCTGCGGCGGCGCGGGATCGACGTGGCAGGGCTGACGCCGATCCACGGTGACGCCCGGGGTTCGCAGCCGTGGCGGGCGGTCACCACCGGCGGGCGGCGGTTGTTCGTCAAGGTGACCGGCGGCGAGCAACGCGACGCGGACTGGGCCTACAAGCTCTACCGCAGGGCGCGGTACCGGCATGTGGCCGACGCGCCTCCGTATCTGAGCGCCCGCCAGCAGAGCGAACACGAAACCTGCATGACCCTGTTGGCCGAGCGCGCCGGCGTGCGGGTCCCGGCGGTCGTCACGACCGCCGCCGTGTCCGGCGGCGACGCCGTCCTGGTGCAGGAGTTCATCGACGCCGCCCCGCTGCACGCCGTCGTCGGACCGGTCCCGCCCGCCGCCGTACGCGACGCGTGGAACCAGGTGGCTCGCCTGCACCGGGCCGGCATCGCACACCGCGACCTGCGCGCCGCTAACGTGCTCGTCGGCCGGGACCACGTCCACCTGGTGGATTTGGGCTTCGCCACCGACGACGCCCCGGCCGACCAGCGGGCCCGCGACGTCGTCGAGCTGATGGTCGCCCTGTCCACGCGGGTGGACCCCGCCGCTGTGGTCGCCGCCGCGGTCGACCGTCTGGGCGCCGCGGCGGTCGCGGACAGCGTGCCGTTCCTGCAACCCGCGGTGCTGTCCCGCGCCGGCCGCAGCGCCCTGCGCGGCCGTCCCGGCATGCTCGACAGCCTCCGCCAGGAGATCGTGCGGCGCTGCCCCGAACGCGACCGCCGGGCGGCGAAGGTGGTCCGGTTCAACCGCCGCACCGTCCTGGAGCTGCTGATCCTGGGGCTGATCGTGCACCTGCTGCTCCCGCAGCTCGGCGAGATACGCACGGCGGCGCGGCTCATCCTGCACGCCGATCCGCTCGCGGTCGCCGCGACGCTGCTCGGCTCCGCCCTGACCTACCTGCTCAGCGGCGTCGTGCTCCGGCTCGCCGCGGCCAAGCGGATCCCGCTGGGCGAGGCCACCCTGGTGCAGGTGGCCGCGTCGTTCGCCAACCGGCTGGCTCCCGGCAGCCTCGGCGGCGCCGCGCTCAGCCTGCGGTACCTGCACCAGAGGGAACTCACCACCGCCGACGCGGCCACCGCCGTCGGCGTCTCCCGCGCCGCCGGTGCGGTGTCGGTCGTGCTGCTCCTGCCGGTGCTGCTGCCGTTCGCCCGCCGGCCCGCCCGCATCCTCACCCATGACGCGACCAGAGCGATACCGCTGCTGCTGGGCGCCCTGGCCGTGCTGCTCGTCCTGGCGGCCGTCCTCGCCGCGCCACGGCTCCGACGGCGCGGACGCGACGCGGCCGGCCAGGTCGTCACCGCCCTGCGCGCCCTGACCCGTCAGCACGGCCTGTGGTGGCTGGTCGTCGCGTCCACGGCGCTCACCCTCACCTACGGCCTCTGTCTCTACCTCGCGCTCCTGGCCACCGGCCCGCTCCCCCTCGCGCACCTGCCCCCGGTGATCCTGGTCTGCCTCGTCGGCGAGGGCGTCTCGTCCGCCGCGCCCACCCCCGGCGGGCTCGGCGCCACCGAGGCCGCGCTCGTGTCCGGGCTGCTGCTCTACGGAGTGCCACTGGACGCCGCCGTCGCGGGCACCCTGATATACCGTCTCGCGACGTTCTGGCTCCCGGTACCGCCGGGGTATCTGGCCTTCCGCCTCCTGACCCGCCGCCGGCTGCTGTGAGCGCCGGCGACCGCCGGTCGTCGCGGTGGCCGGCACCGGTACGCGGGGCGGCCTCAGCCGGGGGCGTCGGCCCGGATGTCGTCGACGAGTTCCCGCACGGCCTCCCGGTACTCCGGCTCGGTGTGGTAGTGCCAGTGGCGTTCGACGGGCGGCGGCACGGTGTCCGGCGCCTCCACGACGACGCTGCGGGGGTCCCGCAGCCGGACGTCGACCGCCCCGGCGGCCGGGGGCAGGTGGGCCCGCAGACCCGGGTCGGCGAAGATCGGACCGCCGATCGGATCGGTGTCGCGCCACAGGTTGCGCCAGCGCCAGCCGATCCGGTCGCCGACGTCGCGCAGCGCCTGCTCACCGAGATACGCCGGGTAGAGGCGGGCGTAGATGCGGTGCAGCGGACTGCCGTGGGTCAGCAACGCGACGTGGGGCAGTGCCTCCGGCGGCAGTTGCAGGACGGTGGCGGCGGCCAGGACGGAGCCGTGGCTGTGTCCGGAGATCACCACCGGGCCCTGCGCGGCGAGCGCGGTGACCCGCCGGGCCAGCTCCGGTACGGCGCGGGCGGCGTAGCACGGCGGCGCGAACGGGTGCACCGTACGCGGCCAGAACGTGCCCAGGTCCCACAGCACGCCGACGAGCCGGCGGGTCTCCGGCGACCGGTACGCCCGGTAGCCCAGGATCAGCAGCCCGATGACGAGCAGACTGATGACCCAGATGCCGACGTCCGTCACGTACGCGGTCAGCACGGCGAGCGTGTCGTGCCGGCGGCCGAGGCGGGCGACGAGCTGGGTGGGGCCGATCCCGATCAGGTCGAGCGCGACGGTGGCGAGCCCGACCGACGAGATCACGAAGAACGCCACGAATGTCGGCCCGAGTTCGTCGGTCACGAAGGACCGGGCGATCGTCGAGCGGACCGCGTCGAGTCGTGGCGTCGCCTCGGCGGGCGCGTCGGGATAGTCGCGCTCGACCACGTGTCGCGCGTACGCCCGCCGACGGTGCCGGGCCACCGGCAGGGTGACGGCGATGGCCGCGCTGACGACCAGCAGAGCGGCGAGCCCGGCCAGCGCCGCCCACCAGTACCCGACGGGTGGTTCCAGCGGTCCCAGGGCGGGCGGGTTGTTCCGGATCGGGTCGGGGATGCGGCCCCGGTCGAGCTGGTCCGCCGTCCGGAACACGAGCGTGGCCGTGTAGGCGGAGGCGACGGTGACCGACATGGCGGCTACCAGCGGTGTGCCGAGCCCGCGGAGCAGGGCGCGGGAACCGGCCGGCTGGGCATGCCGGCGCGCGAGCGTCACCGCGGCGATCAGGACCAGCAGCAGCCCCTGCGCCGCGACCAGACCGGCGACGGCGCCCTCGTAGCCGGGCATCTGCCCGGCCGGCACGGGAACCTCCCGCCGGGACATGGCGTATCCCAGGCTCGACACGGTGGCGACCGCGACCAGGATCCAGACCGCGCGGCGCAACGGTCCGGCCCACCCGGCGGGGACGGTCACTGTCAGCAGCACGGCGCAGAGGGCCACGAGCCCGGCGGCGAGGCCGAGCAGCCCGACGGCGACGGCGCTCCACCGGCCGTGCGACACCGCGACGACGAGGCTGACGCCGACGGTGCCGGCGCCGAGACCGGCGTGGATCTGGCGCAGCCACGAGGTCATCCGCTCGTCGTGCCAGACGCCGGGGGCGGCGAGACTCCCGGTCGCCTCCAGGAACCGCCCGCGCGGCGGGGCCGATCCGAAGCCCTCGAAAGCGGCGGCCGACCGCTTCCCGACGGCCCAGAACACCCGCAGCGCCAGCAGCGGGACCAGTGCCAGCACGGCCAGGCGCGGGCCGATCGGCAACGCCACCAGCCACGACAGGTACGGTCTCCCCTCCCGGCACTCGGCGTACGGGACGCACTGCCAGCCGGTCAGGTTCATGGTGACCCCGACCAGCGCCAGCGTGAACGCCACGGTCAGCGATCCGGCGAGCAGGCGGCACAGCCCGCCGAGCAGGCCGTAGCGGTCCACCGGGGTGGAACGCATCCACACCGCCAGGTTGCTCAGCATGAACGGCAGCAGCACCAGCATCGACGCCGTACGCACCGCCACCCCGGCGGTCAGGGTCCCCCAGCGGTACGCCTCCACCACCACCCCGGCTGTCGCGCCGCCGGCCGGGCCGAGCCCTTCCCGGACCCGGTAGAACCCGGCGTGCCCGTCGCCGGCCACGCGTACCACGATGGGATGGTCGACGATCGTCTCCGCCGACGCGCCGGACACCCCGTGGATGCGCAGCTCGACGCCTCTGTCGCCGCCGGGTATCTCCACGATCGAAGCGTCACAAAGACGGCCCGTCCCGCGCTGCCGAACGCGGAACACCGCGGACCTCACGCCCTGCGGGCAGTCCCGCCGAACAGCCGCATGTCGATCTGCGCGAGCGTCAGGTCGTTGACCTCTCCCAGACCTCCAGTGCCCTGCCGGAGTGCGTGTTGATCAGCCGGATGTGGCCGCCGTCCGAGTAGCGCACCTGGAACTGCTGGTTGGCGGCAGCGGTTGTCGGGCGTTCACTCCAGGTGGAAGGTGGCCGCGGCCCGGTCCGCGTCGGTGGCCACCGTTTCGAGCTGGAGCAGGCCGTCCCGGTGGCGGACGTACCGGCCGGGGTAGTTCTGCGATTCGAGGGAGAGCCCGTCGGCCGCGGCCAGGCCGGCGCGGCGTTGGAAGCTCGCGTCGTTGTCGAACAGGGCCGAGCCGTCGTCGCGTTCGACGTAGAGCGCGAAGGCCCGGTGCCGCAGGTAGTAGCCGGGGAAGTTCGTCGACTCCAGCGACACCGATCCGGCGCCGGCCAGGCCGGGGACGATGCGGAACTGCGAGTCGGCGAGGTTCGTGACGTTCGGTTCGACGCGGGCCCGGTAGTCGTAGTGCCGGACGTAGCTCGCGGTGAGGTCGTGCGGGCGCAACCGGACCGGGGTGGCCCCGTCGGGTACCGGGATGCCGAGGTTCGGGGTGCCGTCGGCGTTCCAGTACAGCTTCTGGATCCGGGTCCGCCGGTTCGGGTCGTTGAGCGGATCACCGCTGATGTCCCGGTAGTTGCGGTCGTGGTAGACCAGGATGTCGCTCTGCCCGTCCTCGGAGACGGTGAACGAGTTGTGGCCGGGGCCGTACTGGCCGGTGGCGGCGTTGCTGGTGAACACCGGGGTCGGGCTCTTGGCCCAGGAGGCGGGGTCGAGCAGGTTCGCGCCGGCCGACGCGGTGAGCATGCCGAGGCAGTAGTTCGCGTCGGTGGCGCTGGCCGAGTACGTGAGGAAGACCCGGCCGTTGCGCTGGATCACCGTCGGCCCTTCGGCGACGCGGTAACCGCGGGTCTCCCAGTCGTACGTGGGCACGACCAGCCGGGCCACCGGGCCGGTGATCTGCCACGGTTCGGCGCCCATCCGGGCGAGGTAGACGTTGGAGTTGGTGGCGATGCCCGGTTCCTGCTGGGCCCAGGTCAGGTACCGCACCCCGTTCACCACGAACGTCGAGGCGTCCAGGCTGAACGTGTCCCACGGCGTGGTGATCCGGCCGCGTTCGGTCCACGAGCCGGTCAGCGGGTTCGCGTTCGCGTTCTCCAGCACGTACATCCGGATCCGCCACACGTCGTCGGTCCGCCCGGCGGCGAAGTAGACGTACCACTTGCCATTGATGAAGTGGATCTCCGGGGCCCAGATGTGGGCGCCCATCTCGCCGCTGGTGTGCCGGCGCCAGATCGTCGTCTCGGCGGCGGTGGCGAGCCCTTGCAGCGTGGTGGCCCGCCGGAGCACGATCCGGTCGTACTGCGGCACCGTCGCGGTCATGTAGTAGTAGCCGTCGGTGTGCCGGACGATGTGCGGGTCGGCCCGCTGGCCGACAAGCGGGTTGGTGTAGCTCACCGCGGGCGCGGCCTGCGCGGGGCCGGGCACGGCAAGGCCGGCCGAGGTGGTGAGCAGCGCGAGCGCCGCGGCCAGGACCGGGCGGAGAAGGTGCCGAGGCGACATACGCGCCCTCCCAGGTCGGCGAGTTCGTCGGTCCGTGCCGGGGCGCCGGCCGGATCAGTACACGTAGGGCCAGGCAGCGGCGTCGTAGCCGATGCGGTTGACGCCGAGCAGCGACGCGCCGTCGTCGGCGTAGTAGTGGTAGAAGAGGACGTCGCCGTCGGTGTCGGCGAGGACCGCCTGGTGGCCGGGGCCGTGCACGCCGCCGTGCGAGGCGAGGATCTGCGTGCCGCCGCCGGCGCGCATGTCCCGGCCGGTGCGGTCCACGAACGGCCCGGTGGGGCTCGCCGAACGACCGACCATGATCCGGTACGTGCTGGCGGCGCCCTGGCAGCATCTGTCGAACGAGACGTACAGGTAGTACCAGGCGCCGCGCTTGACCAGGACGGGCGCCTCGATGCCGGGGCCGTAGTCCGCGAGCGCGTACACGGTGGTGCCGAGCCGGCGTCCGGTGGCCGGGTCGATCGGGATCATCTTGATGCCGGACCAGAACGAGCCGAAGGTGAGCCACCAGCGGCCCTGGTCGTCGACGGTGAGGTTCGGGTCGATGGCGTTGAAGTCGTCGGTGGTCCGCGACTCGACGACCAGCCCTTCGTTGGTCCAGCTCCCGGCATTGCCGGTGGTGCTGGTCGCGAGGAAGATCGCCGAGCGGTTGGAACCGAACGTCGACGCCGAGTAGTACAGGTGGTAACGCCCGTTGCGGTACGACAGGTCCGGCGCCCACAGGTTGCGCGCTCCCCCGGTGTACGTGGTGGTCCACGGCGCGCCACCGGGGAAGACGGCGCCCGCGTTGCGGAAGGCGATCCGGTCGGCGGAGGTCTTCAGCGCGATGCCGTCACCGGTGTGCGCGACGAGGTAGGTGCCGTCGGGTCGCTTGACCACCGTCGGATCGTGGACCCCGATGTCCCCGGTCACCCGGCCGGGCTGCGGGTAGGCCGGTGCCGGGCTGGTCGGTGCCGGGGTCGTGGGCGCCGGTGTGGTGGGCGTGCCGCCGCCCAGCCGGATCAGCTGCCACTGCTGGTTGGCGCCGTCCAGATCGGTGTAGCCGGCCAGCCGCCCACCGTCGGCGTTGGACCACTGCCACACGTCGACGACCTTGCCCCACTGCCGGTTCACGAACCGCACGAACCCGCCCGCGGAATCCTGCAACCGGAACTGCTGGGTGGCCGACGACCGGTCGGTGCTCTGCACGAGCTGGGTGCCGTCGCCGCCGCTCGGCAACTCCAGCACCTTCCCGCTGTGCCGGGACCGCACCTTGTAGAACCCGCCGCCGGCGTCCACGAACTGCCACTGCTGCACGGCGAGGTCGTTGCGCGTCCACTGGTTCACCGGGGCGTTCTCCGCCGTCGACCAGTCGTACAGGTCCATCGCCTTGCCGCTGTGCCGGTTCACGACGACGTACGACGCGGACGTGTCCACGGTCGCCGCCGACGCCGGGGGCGTCCCGGCCACCACCCCCGCGGCGAGGACGGCCGCCGCCGCGACCACGACCGCGGCCGTACGCGTCGTCCGAGCGGTCCCTGTCACCGAAACCTCCTGAGCTCGGCCGCCGCCGGCCGACTGCGGCGGCTCGCCTCGCACGTGACGCTCATGGCAACGGCATTACCGCCGGGTTACGGCAATGTTCTCGTTAACATAGACGAGTGTCAAGGTGACGGGGGCATCGACGCCCTTGGGCGGGCGACTCCGGCCGCTACCGCGGTTCGGTCGAGCCCGGGTCGGCAGTCGCGTCGGCGATGGAGACGGGAGTGCCCAGCTCCACAGTGCGGGACACGGTGCAGAGCCGGTCGTGCGACTGCCGCAGCGAGCGGGGCAGCACCTCACGGGCCCGGTCACCGTCCGCGCCGTCCGGGAACGTCACCGCGAACGTGACGGTGAGGTTCTCCATCCGGTTCCCGGCCTCCGGGTCGCGGATCTTGTCGCCGCTCACCGTGACGGCGAACCGGGTCGGTTCGGCGCGACGGCTCGTCACGTGGTCGACGTCCACAGCGGTGCAGCCGCCGAGGGCCGCCAGCAGCAGCTCCACGGGCGTGAAGGTCGCGTCCTCCCCCGTACCCATCGACAGCTCGCCGCCACGGGCGTTGCGCGCCACGTATCTGCCCACGCTGGTGCGCTCGATCTCCACCGACCGGAAGGTGTCGTCGCTCATGCGACGAACCTACCGAAAGCGTTCCGCGAACGTGCGGTACACCGGTGTGCCCGGCAGCCCGTCACGCACGGCGAACACCACGAGGTCGAACCGGCCGACCGCCAGGAGCGCGTCGGCGAACGCGCCGGCCACCGTCGCCGGGTCGTTCCGGAACACCCCGCAACCCCACGCGCCCAGCACCACCGTGCGATGCCCGTGCGCGGCAGCGACCTCCAGCACGTGGCGGGCCCGCCGGGCCAGCACCGCCGGCACGTCCGCGGCGTGCTCCGGCTGGTTGCGCACGATCGCGCCCAGGTTCGGCGCCGCCGCGGTCAGGAAGGACGTGGCGTACGGCCGGTCGAGCAGGTTTCCCTTGTCGTCGCGGAACACCGGCACGCCCGGGGAGTAGACGACCCGGTCGCTGTACCGCAGGTCCCGCTGCCCCCTGTGGAAGGCGTAGAAGTCGGGCGCCGCGAGCAGACACGGGTACAGCGCGGACGAGCGGGCGATGCTCTCCTCCTGCGCCTTCGCGCCGCCCAGGAACCCGCCGCCCGGGTTCTTCGCCGACGCGAACACCAGACACGCCGCGCCGGGCCCGAGCCGGCGGGCCGCCTGCAATGTCGACTCGTGCGTCACCTCCACATCGCCGGCGCCGGACTTCGCGCCGTCGAGGTGCAGGACCTCGTCCGGCAGGTGCTCACGGGTGCCGTCGACCGCGGCGCGTACCGCCGCGTCGATCGCGATGTCCTCGCCGGCATCGTTGCGGTAGCGTCCCGCTTCGGCGATCGCGACCGTCTGCCGGGCGGTCTCGCGGAGGCGACTGCTCATCCGGCACACCCGTCGATGTCGTACATGATCGGCAATCTAGGCATCCCTCAGCGCGCCGGGCAACCGATTAGCAGTCGCCGGAACGGACCTGTCGATTCCCGTGGCCGGCCCGCCGCGGTCATCGGGGCGGGTCGCGCCACCCGTTCCGCACAGGGCATAGTGGCCCGCGGCTCCATCGACCGATGTTGCCCGCTCTCGGCGGAGGTGGTGGGAAGTGACGACGCGCTCACGTGTCCGACGGGCCCGGGCGGCCGTACTGGCCATCCTGGCCGGAGGGACGCTCGCGGTGGCGGCGGCACCGGCGACGGCCGCACCGGAGACGGTGAGCATCCTGAGCGTTTCGGCGGAGAACGTGAAACCCCGCGAGACGGTACGCGTGCAGTTCCGCGTCACCAACAGCGGACGCCGGGCCGAGACGGCCATCGTGGTGGTGGGCGGCGGCCTGCGGTGCGCCACCGGCTGCCGGGCGGAGCCGACTCTCGGTCCCGGCCAGAGCCGGACCTTCGACGCGACACTCGTCGCCCCGGATGCCCGCCCGGGCGAGACCACCGGCCTCAACATCTCGATCGGCGTGCGGCTCGCCGGACAGAACAGCTACGCCTACAAGATGGTCTACGTCCACGGGGCGGGTGCCTCGCCCACCGGCGGGGCCGCACCGGCGGCCGGGGTGAGCGGGGTCTCCGGCCGGGTACGCGACGCCGGCGGAAAGGCGATCGGCGGCGCGGACCTGACCATCCGGGACAGTGCCGGTCACGAGTACCGGACGACCAGCGACCGCAGCGGCCAGTTCTCGATCACCGCCAGGGCCGGCCGGACGATCGCGGAGGGATCCATCACGGTCCGCGCGTCCATGGACGGCTACCGCACCGCCCGCGCGACCGTACGGGGCAGGGCCGGTGACGTCGCCACCGTACGACTGACCCTTGCCGCGGTGGCCACGCCGGCCACTGCGTCGCCGTCGCCCGCCGAGGAGGCGAGCCCTCCCGCCGCGGCGGCCGGCGACGACCTTCCCGCGGCCGCGCCGCCCACGCTCAAGGCCACCGGCGAGGAGAGCGGCAGTACGTCGATGTTCCTCCTGGGCGGCCTGCTGGTCGCCGCGGGCCTGGGCGCGCTCGCACTGGTGCTGGTGCGGCGCAGGAGCGCACCGGGCGCGGCGGCTGAGGCGGCGACTCCCCCGGCGGCCCGGCTGCCGGCCGGCGGGAACCTGGCCGACGCGCCGACCGCGATCCTGCACCTCGGGCCTCCCGGCAGTGGGCCGGAGAACGCGCTCCACGATCCGGCGCTCACGTACCGGCGCCGAGCTGCCACACCCGGAGGTTCCTGATCCGCGAGGCCCTACTCGTAGTGCCGGGCGATCGCGTCCGGGGCAGGCGCACCGTGAATCGGGCTCCCCGCCCTGGACGGCCCTCGGCCTCGATCGTGCCGTGGTGGCTCGTGACGACCTCCTGGAGCAGCGCCAGCCCCAGACCGAAACGCCGGTCCCCGGCGCCCGCGCCCCTGTGGAACCGGTCGAAGATCCGCCGGGCGTCGGCCTGGTCGAACCCCTTGCCGGTGTCGGCGATGACGAACTCGGCGGCGTCGCCGGCGGCCCGCAGCGTCACGTCGATCCGGCCGCCCGCCGGCGTGTGGGCCAGCGCGTTCGCGAGCAGTTCGCCGACGACCCGGCGCAGGGCCGACTCGATGCCCGGCACCGGCAGCGGGTCGCCGGGGGTGTCCAGGGTGAGGGTGACCCGGCGCTCGGCGGCGCGGTCGCTCTCGGCGGCGACCGTCGTCCCGACCAGCGAGGTGAGGTCGACCGGCGGATCCGGTTCCCGGTCGGCGGGAGCGGCGGCGAGCCGGGCCGAGAGCAGCAGGTCGTCGACGATCTCGCCGAGCCGGCGGGTGGTGCCGACGAGGCGTTCCAGGTCGTCCAGGTTCCTGGCGGTGCCGTCGTGGCGCGCCCGCCGCGCGAGCAGTTGGGCGCGGGTGTGCACCTGGGCGATCGGGGTTCGCAGTTCGTGGCTGGCGTCGGCGACGAAGCGCCGCTGCCGGGTCAGCGCCTCCGCGAGTGGCGCGACGGCCCGGCGGCCGACGAGCACACCGGTCAGCATGGCGGCGAGCAGCCCGGCCACCGCCGCGAGGCTGAACGCGAGCAGGAGGTGCCGGCGGTCGGACAGCTGGAACCGGGCGTCGAACACCGCCTGGACGACGGTGTCGCCACGGGCCTCGGTGCGCACGTGGTAGGTCGTGCCGTTACGCGCGACGGTGGTGGTCGCGGTGGCCCGGGTGGCTGCCACGGTGTCCAGCGCGTCGCGCAACGGGAAGCCGGGTGGTGGCGGGTTCGCGCCGGTGCGCACGGTGGCGCCGTCGTACTGGAAGATCCAGCTGCAGGCGGGCGGCCCGGCGATCGTGCCGTGTTCGGTGCCCCACGTCAGCTCGCGCTGGATCTGCGCCTCCTGGCCGCGGACCAGGACCGCGTAGGAGATGCCGCCGGCCAGCAGCAGCAGGGCCCCGATGGTCAGCCCGACGAACAGGCCGATCCGCAGCCGGGTCCGCCGGACGATCGCCCGCTCGGACGCCTCCATCAGAGCGTTCCGAGGCGGTAGCCGAGCCCGTGCACGGTGCGGACCACGGCACGGCCGAGCTTGCGCCGGAGGTAGTAGACGTAGGTGTCCACTATCGATGCCGCGGCGGCCTCCTCGAAGACCTTGCGGCGCAGCACGGCGCGGGGATGGACGGCGTTCGGCCGGGCCGCCAGCACCCGCAGCAGCTCGAACTCGCGGGTGGACAGCGCCACCCGGGTGCCGTCGGCCAGCACCGCTTCGCGTGGCGCCAGGTCGAGCCGCCCGGCGCCGATGCGCAGCACGTCGGTCGGCTCGGGTGTACGCCGGCACAGCGCCCGGACCCGGGCGCTCAGCTCGTCGAGGTCGAAGGGTTTGACCAGATAGTCGTCGGCGCCCGCGTCCAGCCCGGCGATGCGGTCGTCGACAGCGCCGAGCGCGGTGAGCATCAGGGTCCGGGACGGGACCGCCCGGGCGCGCAGCCGGGTGACCAGGTCGAGTCCGTCGAGCGCCGGCAGCATCCGGTCGATGACCATCACGTCGTACGACCGGGTCAGCCCGAGATGCAGGCCGCGCTGGCCGTCGAAGGCCCGGTCGACCAGATAGCCTTCCTGACCCAGCGCCTCGGTGAGCATCTCGGTCAGGTCCGCGTCGTCCTCGACCAGCAGCAGCCGGTTCGATCTTCCGCCCCGCATATGTTAACGATCTCATAGATGAGAGCCGATGGAGGCATCAGTATTTGCCTCTTCAACTATCTGAAACCGCGAGCGCCGGTGTGCGTACGGTCGCGGGCTGCCGGGCCTCACGTCGCTCGATCCAGCTCAGCACCGGCGTCGTCATCAGCGTGGTGACCAGCGCGACGAGTACCAGCACGGTGAACAGGGCCGGGTTCACGATGCCCGCCTCCAGCCCGACGTTCAGCGCGATGAGCTGCATCAGGCCACGGGCGTTCATCAGCGCGCCGACCCGCAGCGCGACACCCGGCGGCTCGCCACGGAGCCGGGCCGCCGCCCAGCAGGCGCCGAACTTGCCGGCGATCGCCGCCGTCACGCAGGCGAGCGCGAACAACAGCACCGGCAGGGAGCCGAGCAGACCGAACTCCGTCCGCAGCCCCGAGTAGGTGAAGAACAGCGGCAGGAAGAGCGTCGCGGCGACCGGGGTGAGCGTGTCCACCACCCGGTCGGTGTTCTCGGTGCGGGGCATCACCACGCCGACCGCGAACGCGCCGAAGACCGCGTACAGGCCGATCTCGTCGGTGTACCAGGCGACCAGGAAGAGCAGGGCGACGGTGCCGAGCAGCCGGGCCCGGTCGTTGAGGGCCCGGTGGGTCATCAGCGTGGAGGCGGCCGCCCGCCCGCCGAACCAGAGCACCAGTCCGAACAGGACCGCCCCGCCCACGGTGACGAGCGCGGGACCGGCCCGGCCGGACGCGAAGGCCAGGACGGCGGCCAGCATGATCCAGGCCACCACGTCGTCGATCGCGCCGCTGGCCAGCGAGAGGGTGCCGTGCCGGGTGCCGGCGTGCCCGTGTTCGGTGATGATCCGGGCCAGCATCGGGAACGCGGTGATGGCCAGGGCGACGCCGACGAACGCGGCCGAGACCCCGAGTGACGTCCCGTCGGCCTGGATCGGCACGGCGCCCGCCGTCACCAGGACCAGCAGCACCCCCAGCAGGAGCGGCGCGGTGACCCCGGCCAGCGAGACCACGCCGGCGGTGCCGGCGAGCCCGGTGACCCGGTGGGCGCTGAACGCGTACCCGGCCTGGAACATGAACAGCACCAGGCCGACCTGACCCACGACGTAGAGGACCGGGAGCAGGGGTGCCGGGAACAGGGCGTCCTGCACGTCCGGCAGGAGGAGCCCGAGCAGCGACGGCCCCAGGAGGACGCCGGCGAGCATCTCGCTGACCACGGCGGGCTGACCCGCCTTGCCGAGCAGCCACGCGACCCCTTTGCAGAAGATCAGGATCACCGTGACCGCGATGAAGAACCGTGGCGCCAGCTCCGTTGGTGTCATCGGACAGCCCTCTCGAAGTAGTCGGTGCACAACCGCTGCCGGCGGGCGTCGAGCACCATCCAGGTGCCGAACACCAACTGCCGGACACTGCGGCCCACGTCGGCCCACCGGTCCCGCGACCGCATCGCGGCCAGCCGCAGCCGCCCCGGGACGGTGGACCCGGCCGGAGTCAGGTACGCCGGACCTCGGCTGGGCAGCGAGCGGGTGTGTGACGCGGAGGAGGTCAGGACGTACCGGCGCAGCACCTCACGGGTCGCGGCGCGCATCATCACCGGCGCGACGCCGCGGGCCGGGCAGGCCCGGTTCGCAGTGACCCCGTACGGGATGAAGTGCGCGTCGCCGCGCTTGAGCGTCAGCCACCGGTCCGGGTCGAACCGGTCGTCGCCGGCGGCTCCGCCGCGGTGGAACGCCAGGTAGTTGAAGAGCAGTACGGTTCCGGCGGGCAGGGACACGCCGGTCGGCAGCGTGATCGGCGCGGACGTGATCCGGTGCGCCACGCCGAAGAGCGGATGCACCCGCAGCGTCTCGTCGATCACCCGGTCCAGCGCCTCGTCGTCGTCGAGTCCGCGCTGGAGGCCGGGATGGGTGGCGAGGGCGAGCAGCACGTGCGCCATCGCCTCGGACATCTGCACGACGGCGGTGTTGAAGAAGGCGCCCTGGAGATACCAGGCCGTCTCCCGGGTGGTGAACGGCGGCGGCAGCGTCACCGGGCAGGTCCCCGCCTCGATCCGGTCGTGCAGGTACCGGGTCAGCCGGTCGCGCCGCCGCATGTGCCGCAGGCCGGTGCACTTCAGCCCGTTGACCACGTCCTCGGCGTTGGCGACGATCAGTGCCCGCGCGTCCGGGGGGCACGCCTCGCCGAAGACGAGTTCGTAGTAGACCTCGGCCCAGACCGGCATCATCAGGTCGCGCAGCCGGACGTGGCTGGTCCGGTCGGCGGGCAGCCGGTCGAGCACGCGCCGGGTGGCGGCGGTCGCGAGGTCGTCGCAGCGCTGACGGCGTATCGCGAGCACCCGCCGGGTCGTCGCGGCCACGGTCCGGTACCGCTCCCCCGGCTCCAGATGCTCCTGGTGCATGTGCGGCCCGGGCGCCAGCCAGTACCAGAACAGGTCCGACAGCCCGGCCCCGCGACTGCGGCCGTCCGCCGCCGGATCGGAATACACCCGCTCGAAGTGCTCCATGCCGACTGTGGGGCCCGGCACCGGTACACCCTCGACGCCGTTGACGGTGACGAACACCCACTCCCGCAGCCGGACCACCGTCCGGGGCAGCCAGTACGGCAGGGTCCACGCCACGCCGACCCCCGCCAGGACGATCAGGGCGCTCATCCGCACGCCACCGTGGCGACCAGGTCGGCGCTCAGGTCGGCCGGACCGGCGGCGCCGACCAGCGCCAGCGCCCGGTCGAGGTCGGCCTGCAGCAGGTCGAGCACGTGGCGTACCCCGGCGGCGCCGCCCACCGCGAGCCCCCACAGCACCGGGCGGCCGACAAGCACGGCGCTCGCGCCGAGCGCCAGCGCCACCAGGACGTCGGTTCCCCGGCGGACGCCGCCGTCGAGCAGCACCGGCAGCCGCCCGCCGACGGCCTCCACCACGGCGGGCAACGCGTCCAGGGTGGCGAGCGCGCCGTCGAGCTGCCGGCCGCCGTGGTTGGAGACCAGCAGACCGTCGAGACCGTACGAGACGGCAAGCGCCGCGTCAGCCGGATGCAGCACCCCCTTCAGCAGGATCGGCAGCGTGGTGACCTCGCGCAGCCAGGCGATCCGGGCCCAGTCCAGCCCGGCGTCCATCCCGATGTCGCGCACCCGGCCGCTCGCGTCACGCATGTTCTCGCAGACCATCCCCGGCGGCAGGTCGGCGAAGCCGTGCCGCAGGTCGCGTTCCCGCCGCCCGAACACGGGCGAGTCGACGGTGACGACCAGGGCGGTGCAGCCGGCCGCCTCGGCCCGCCGCACCACGAGCGCGGTGAAGTCGAGGTCCGCCTGCGGGTAGAGCTGGAACCACAGCGGCCCGCCGGCGGCGGCTACCTCCTCGACCGGCCGGGTGGCCGCCATGCTGACCACCATGATCGTGCCCGCCTCGGCGGCGGCGCGTGCGGTGGCCACCTCACCCTCGGGGTGGGCCAGCCGGTGGAACGCGGTCGGCGCGATCAGCACCGGCATCGAGATCCGCGTGCCGAGCAGCGACGTCCGCAGGTCGCGCCGGCCCGCGCCGCGCAGGACGCGGGGCACCACGTACCGCCGGCTGAAGGCCGCCTCGTTGGCGCGGACCGTGCGCTCCTCGCCCGCTCCACCGGAGAAGAAGTCCCAGTGGACCGGGTCCAGCCGGCCGCGCGCGTCGGCGGCCAGCTCGGCCAGGTTCAGCGCCGGGCCGTCCAGCGCCGTGCCCTCCGGCGGGCGCATCTCAACCCTCGGCACGGCTCAGGCAGCTGTCGACGAACGCGACGAGCGGCGCGACGTGCGTCTCCGGCCGGTCCCACCGGTTCTCCAGGTTCTCCGCGAGGTGGTGGGTGGCGACGACCTGGCCCGCCCGGTGGTGGCGGACGACCGGATGCAGGTAGGCGGCGTCGTGGGCCTGACCGGGGACGTCCTGGGCGACCCGGCTGACAGTGATGTCGAACGGGTCCACCCGGTCGTGGTCGGGGCCGTACTCGAGGGTGACGACGAAGGCGTCCGTGTAGTCGTGGTCGGCGGTGCGCAGGCCGGTGCCGGTGAAGTACTCGACCGGCACCTCGTCGTGGTAGCGCGCGTCGGATCCGGCCACTGTGACCACGTCGCCGAGGAAGCCGAACTGCTGCCACAGGGCGGAGGTGCGGTTGACCCGCGCGACGACGGCGTCGGCGATCGACTCCGCTGTGGCATCAAGCTTCTCCGCCGGCCACGGCGTGTCCCCGTACCGTCGCTCCAGGATCCGGTGCAGCGCCCGGACGGCGTACCGGAAACCGTGGATGAAGCCGCTCGTGGAGCGTTTGAAGTCCCGTTCCTGGCTGATCGTGCCGGCGAAGTAGAGGCCGGGAACGTTCACCGACTCCCACGCCGGGGTCTGCGCCGGGAAGCGGTCCCTGATCGCGAGCGCCGGCCGGCAGGTGTCGTCGAAGACCGACGCGTCGAAGGCGAACCCGGTGCAGACGAGCACCCGGTCGTACCGCAGCTCCTTGACCACCTCGTTCGCCCGGGAGAACGAGAACGTCACCGTGTAACCGGCGTCGTCGCGCTCGATGCGTCTGACCTCGCCGTCCAGGATCGCGTTCGCCGACTTCAGCTGGTACGTGTCCAGGAAGTTGTTGTTCACCGCGCGCAGGTGCCCCACGTAGTGCGTACGCCAGGCCATCCGCACCGAACTCGGCCCGGCGACGTGGATCAGCGTGGTGGTCTCCATCAGGTTGTCGGCGGTCTCGAACGCGGAGTTCCCCTTGCCGATGATCAGCACCTTCTGGTCGAGGTAGTCGCGCGGGTCGACGGACATGTCCGCGTACTGCTCGGCGAGTTCGAGCCCGGGGATCTGCGGCAGGTACGGCCGGGACAC
This sequence comes from Micromonospora sp. Mcm103, assembly GCF_024519755.1. Taxonomy (NCBI): domain Bacteria; kingdom Bacillati; phylum Actinomycetota; class Actinomycetes; order Micromonosporales; family Micromonosporaceae; genus Micromonospora; species Micromonospora sp. Mcm103. The sequence goes on along the minus strand of NZ_JALJRJ010000012.1, from coordinate 58,892 downwards.
GCCGGTGGCGACGATCAGCCGCCGCGCCCGGAAGACCTCCTCCCCCGCCCGGACCTCGAACACCCCGTCGGCCTTGCCGATCGACGTCACCCGGGTGCCGTACCGGACCCGTGCCCCCGTCTTCGCGGCGAAGTCCGCCAGGTAGCGGAGCATCACGTCGGCGTCCGGGAAGTACCGCTCGGTGTAGCCGGTGAACCGCAGCGCCGGGTCGTCGCTGAGCAGCGAGTTCCAGTCCAGCCGCAGGTTCAGCTCCGGGTCGTCGGAGCCGGTGTGCGGCTTGTTGATGGAGATCAGTTGCCGGTGGCGGGGATAGGTGGCGAAGAACGCCCCCGGGCCGTCCGCCTGTTCCAGGACCAGATAGTCGCGCTTGCCGTCGGCCTCCAGCAGAGCAGCGAGTTGCAGGCCCGCCGGCCCGGCCCCGACGATCAGATAGTCAAGCGTCATGTGCGCCCACCCTCAGGGAAGAGAAACGGAGAGATCCGCGATCACGTCGGCCGCGCGCCGCACGTCACCGTCCAGCGGCCGGTCGGGGTCGACCGGCGGTACGACAGCGGCCAGCGCCGCGAGCGCCTCGGCGCAGCCGGACGCGGTCGGCGTACGCGCGCCCACGTACGCGGCCTGGCGCAGCCCCAGTGCGAGCGACCCGACGACGAGGTGCAGCAGCCGGGCCTGGTCCAGTGCCCGCAGCGCGGCCTGGGTGCCGAGCGGGACGACGTCCTGGTTGTGCAGGTTGGTCGGCACGCTCTGCATGCTCGCGGGCATGGTGTCCCGGCGGATCTCGGTGATCAGCGCGGTCGCCGCCAGCTGCACCCCCTGGAGCCCGTGCTGCTGTCCCGGGCCGGCGGCCAGCATCGGCGGCAGGCCGCCGTTGCGGTTCGGGTCGACGAGCAGATCCAGTTGCCGTTCGGCGAGGTTGCCGACCTGCGCCACGACCATCGACAGCACGTCGGCGGCGAACGCGGCCGGCTGCCCGAAGAAGTTGCCGCCGTGCACCACGACGTCGTCGTCGGGGAAGAACAGCGGGTTGTCGGTGACGCTCGCGAGGTCGGCCGCGACCACGGCGTCGACGTAGCGCAGGGCGTCCTCGGCGGCGCCGAGCAGTTGCGGCGTGCACCGGATGCTGTACGGCTCCTGCAACGGACGCGTGCCGGACGCGACGAGTCCGGCGCTGACGCGGCGCATCCGCGCGCCCACGTCGATCGCGCCCGGATGGCCGTACGCGGCCAGCAGCCGGGCGTCGAGGAACTGCGTGTCGCTGCCGAGCAGATCGGCGAGCAGGCAGGTGAGCACCTGGACCGCCCGGTGTGCGGCGCGGACCGCGTCCAGCGCCAGCGCTGTCGCCGCGGTGGTCAGCGACGTCCCGTTGACCAGGGCGAGGGCGTCCCGGCCGTCCAGCGGCAGGGGTTCCAGGCCGGCCAGCGTCAGCGCCTCGCCCGCGGGCATCCGCACCCCGTCCAGGTAGGCGTGCCCCCGGCCCCGCAACGCCTGCGCCGCCGCACCCAGCGGGATGAGGTCACCGCTGGCACCGACCGAACCCAGCCGGGGCATCGCGGGGACGAACGTGGTCGCGAGCATCGCCGCGAGGGCGTCGATCACGTGCGGGGAGACCCCCGACGCGCCCCGGGCCAGCGACGCGGCCCGCAGCAGCACTGTCGCGCGGACCACCTCCGGATCGATGTCCGGGCCCTGACCGGCGCCGAGGTGGGCGAGCGTGTTGTCGGCCTGGTCGCGCAGGTCGGCGCGGCCCGCGTACCCGACCAGGGCGCCGAAGCCGGTGGTGGCGCCGTACACCGCGCGGTCGTCGCCGAGCACCGCGGACAGGAACGAGCGGGCGGCCGTGACCCGGCCCCGGACCTGCGGCCCGACCACGACCTTGATCGGGTCGCGGGCGGCGCGGAGGTCGGCGATCCGCAGTGGGACATCGAGGTCCACCTCTGTCGTCATGCGATCGCACCCTAGAGACGAATTCTCAGAACGCTCTGAGATCGAGTCGCTACGTTGCGGCGCATGACGCTCGACTATCTGATCATCGGAGCCGGACCGGCCGGGTTGCAGCTCGCTCACCTGCTCGAGCGCGACGGCCGCGACTACCTGGTCCTGGAGGCCGGCCCGGCGCCGGGCACGTTCTTCGCCACCTACCCCCGGCACCGGCAACTCATCTCGATCAACAAGGTCTGGACCGGCTCCGACGACCCGGAGTTCAACCTGCGCGCGGACTGGAACTCACTGCTCACCGACGATCCGGCGCTGCTGTTCAGGAACTACAGCCGGCGCTACTTCCCGGACGCCGCGGACATGGTGCGCTACCTCGCCGACGTCGCCCGCGGCCTGCGGATCAGGTACGACACCCGGGTGTCAGGGGTCGCGCGCGACGGCGACCTGTTCACCGTCGACGCCGGCGACGACACGGTCACCGCCCACCGGGTGGTCGTCGCCACCGGCGTGTCCCAGCTCTACGTCCCGCCGATCGAGGGCGCCCAGCTCGCCGAACGGTACGACACGGTGAGCGTCGACCCGGACGACTTCACCGACCAGCGCGTCCTCATCATCGGCAAGGGCAACTCCGCGTTCGAGACCGCCGACGCGCTCGTCGAGACGGCAGCCGTCATCCACGTCGCCGGCCCGCACTCGATCAAGCTGGCGTGGCAGACGCACTACGTCGGGCACCTGCGCGCGGTGAACAACAACTTCCTCGACACGTACCAGCTCAAGTCGCAGAACGCGGTCCTCGACGGCACCGTCGAGCGGATCGTCCGGCGCGACGACGGCGGCTACCGGATCGACTTCCGGTACGCCCGCACCGTCGAGCGCATCCGGCAGATCGACTACGACCGGGTCATCCTCTGCACCGGGTTCCGGTTCGACGCGGGCATCTTCGACCCGTCCGCCCGGCCCCGGCTCGTCATCAACGACCGCTTCCCCGAGCAGACCTCCGCGTACGAGTCGGTGAACGTGCCAGGCCTCTACTTCGCCGGCACGCTCACCCAGCAGCGCGACTTCAAGCGCTCGACGAACGGGTTCATCCACGGCTTCCGGTACGGCGTACGCGCCCTGCACCGGATCCTCGGCGCCCGCCACCACGACACGCCGTGGCCGGCCACGCCGCTGGAGGTCACCCCGGAGGCGATCGCGGACGCGATCATCGCGCGGATCAACCGCACCTCGGCGCTGTGGCAGCAGTTCGCCGTCCTCGGCGACGTCGTCGTCGTCGACGGCGACACCGCGCGCTACCACGAGGAGGTGCCCGTCGCCTACGTGCACGACGGCGGGCTGGGGCCGGAACCGTTCGCGTTCGTGGTCACCCTCGAGTACGGGCCGGACCACGACCAGGTCGACCCGTTCGACATCACGGTGCCGCGGATCGCCGAGAACGACGCCGCGCACGCCCACGACGCGAGCTACCTGCACCCGGTCGTCCGGGTCCATCGTGGTGGGACCGTCGTCGCGGTGCACCACCTCGCGGAGAACCTGGAGAACCACTGGAACCTGCCGGACGTGCACCACCAGCCGCTCGTGCTCTTCGTCAAGGGCGTCCTCTCCGATGCCGGCTGAGGTCTGGCCCCAGCCCGTGCTGGACCTGCTCGCCGCCGGTGACGACCGGCCGGTCTTCGAGGAGGGCGACCGGACGGTCACCACGGCCGAGATGTACCGGCTGGTCCGTCGCATCGCCGCCGGGCTCCGTGCCGCCGGGGCGGGCCCGGGCGTCGGGGTGGCCCTGCGGCTCGGTGTCACTGCGGAGGCGTTCGCGGCGATCATCGCGGCGTTCGCGGTGGGCGCCCGGGTCTCCGGGATCCGCCCCGACCTGGGCCCGGCGCACCGCGCCTGGCAGCTCGGCGGCACCACGCTGCTGGTCGACGACGCCCGGGTCGCCGAACTGGCGCGCACCCCCGACGACGGACGGCCGCTGATCGCCGCCGGGCGCCCGGACGACGTCGCCCGGATCATCTGGACCAGCGGCAGCACCGGCAGCCCGAAGGGCTGCGCCCAGACGTACGCGGCGATGAGCGCGGCCTGGACCCCGTACCCGGATCGCTGGCCGCCGGCGGTCGCCGACCTCGCCACCCGGCTCCAGCGGTATCTGCTCTTCGGTTCGCTGAGCAGCCAGGTGATGCTGGAGTACGGCATCCTCACCCTGGCCGCGGGCGGCACCCTGGTCGCGGCCCGGCCCCCCGGTCTCCCCGGCATGATCGCCCGGCGCCGGGCGACCGCGAGCGTGATCACCGTGGGCAAGCTGTACCAGCTCGTGCGGGACCAGCGCAGCGACCCGGTCGACCTGAGCAGCCTGCGGGCCCTGCTGGTCTCCGGTTCCCCGCTCGCACCGGGCCGGCTCGCCGAGGCGCTCGACGTGCTCGGGCCCGTCGTCTTCCACGGATACGGCCAGACCGAGACCGGCATGATCACGATGGTGACGCCGGCCGAGATGCTGGCGTGCCCGGCCGCGCTCGCCTCCGTCGGCCGGCCACCACCGGTGACAGCGCTGTCCATCCGGGACGCCGACGGCCGTCCCGCCACCGAGGGCGAACTGTTCGTCCGCACACCGGCGCAGGCCGCCGCGTACTGGAACGATCCGGCCGAGAGCGCCGAGGTGTTCGCCGACGGCTGGGTCCGCACCCGGGACCTGGCCCGGCTCGACGGCGACGGCTACCTGCACCTGCTCGGCCGGATCCGGGACGTCATCATCGTCCACGCCAACCTGGTGTACGCGGGCCCGATCGAGCGGGTCCTCGCCGCCGATCCCACAGTCGCCGAGGCGTACGTCGTCGGGCGCCCCGACGACGTGACCGGGGAGGCGGTGCACGCGTACGTGGTGCCGGCCGCCGGTTGCGTACCGGATGCCGAGCGGCTGCGTGCGCTGGTGGCGAAGGCGCTGGGCGAGGCGTCGGTCCCGCAGACGATCCAGCCGATCGAGCGGGTGCCGACGGCACCGAGCGGAAAGCCGGACAAGCGCGCGCTGATCAGGTGAACCACCGATGGCCTAGCATCCGTGCATGGCCGTACTTGACGAGGCAGCGCAGCGTACCCGCACCCGGCTGCGGGGCACCGCTGTCGGATTCGCCGCCCTGTGGTCCGTCGCCCTCACCGCGTTCGCGGGCGTCAACCTCTGGGTCGGGCTGCAGAACCGGCCGTACCTGCTGCAGTACGGCAGCGACGCGGGTGACCGGTTCGGGACCAACGTCATGGTGCTGCTGTCGTGGCTCGGCATCGTCGCCACTGTCGGCCTCGCCACGTGGGTCACCGCGCTGATGGTGCTGACGCAGACCCCCGGCATGCACAAGGTGCTGCGAACCCGGGTCCGGGTGGCATCGGCCGTGGTGCTCGTCGGCACGCCGGTGGTCACCGTCGCCGCGCTCGTCCTCGCGTACGCGCTGATCGTGCCGCGGATCTACTCGGGAGTGCAGTTCTGAAGCCCGGGGTTCCGTCCGCCTCCGGGAACGAGGACGTGACGGGTCCCGGTCCGCATCCGGCCCGGCGAAACCGGAACCGCGCCGCTCGGCCACGACGTTGATCAGGTCGACGCTCTACTACCAGCTCTTAGTAGTTCCCCTAGGATGGCGACCGCATCAGGTCGGAGCGATGGGCGCCGGGTCCATGTCTCCCTGACGAAGGGGATCAGTGGTGCCTCTCCCGCGGCGTCATCGGTCGCCGGCGCGTGGCGTGGCGCGGTGGCTGCTGCTCGTGTGGCTGGCGTGCTGTCCCGCCGTGTTCGTGGTGCTCGGGTTCGCGTCGCCGGCCGCCGCGCACTTCAAGCTGCTCAAGGTCGTACCGGCCGACGGCGCCCGCGTGGACGGCGCGGTCGCGGAGATCCGGCTGACGTTCAGCGCCCCCGGCACGCCCACCGCAGCCGGCTTCAAGCTCTCCCGCGAGGGTGCTGCCGTTCCGGTGACCACTCACACCCCCGACGGGGGCCGTACGTGGCTGGTCCACCCCTCCGCCGCGTTGACCGACGGGAAGTTCACGCTGCGCTGGAGCGTGGCCGCCCCGGACGCCCATCCGCTGACCGGCGACGTCACGTTCACAGTGGTCCCGGCCGCCGCGCCACCGGGCGCGACCGCCGCCCCCCGGCCCACGGCCGGTTCGCACGGGCACACCGGTCACGGCGGACCGGCCGTTCCGTCGGCGTCGCCGCCGGCCCACTCCGGCGGGCACGCGGTGGGCCACACCGCCGACGCCGGCCAGGGTCCGGTGCGGTTGATCGGCACGGCGGGGCGCTGGCTGTCCTACGGGGCGATCCTGCTCGGCGTGGGTGGTCTCGTCTTCGCGCTGACCACACTGGTGGGTACGCGCAGCGACATCCGGCTGGTCCAGGTCTGGGTACGCATCGCCGGGCTGACGGTGGTGGCCGGCGTGCTGCTCGAACTGGCGGCGCTGGCGGCCGTGTTCGGCGGGGGCGGTCTCGCCTCGGCGGTCAGCGTGCAGGCGCTGACCGCGCTCAGCCGTACGCCGGTGGCCGCCGGACTTGGTCTGCGGTTCGCCGGCGCGGCCGGGCTGCTCGTGGCCGGTTCCCTGGAGGCGGCGCTGATCCGGGGCCGGCACGCGGTCGGGCGGCACGCCGTGGTGACGGTCGCCGCGATCCCCACCGCCCCTCGCCCTCTTGTCGTGCCGCCCACCGGCGACGTGAGCGGCGACGAGGCGCAGCGGGTACGCGCGCGAGCGGTCCGGCCGGTGCTCCTCGGCGTCACGGTGGCGCTGCTGCTCGGCTCGTTCCTGTTCGACGGGCACACCGTCACCGCCGGGCCACGGGCGATCGTCGTGGCGGCGGACGTGGCGCACACCGTCGCCGCGGCGGTGTGGGTCGGCGGCGTTCTGCTCCTGGCGGCGCTGCTGCTGGGGCGTGCGCGCCTCGGTGTGCCGACGGGCGCCGCCGAGATGGCGGTGCGCTTCTCCGTCCCGGCCACCGCGGCGGTGACGCTCACCGGCGTCGCCGGTGCCGCGCTGACGCTGGCGATCCTGGACCGGCCCGGTCACCTGGTGAGCACCGGATGGGGCCGGGTGCTCCTGGTCAAGGTCGCGCTGGTGGCGGTCGTCGCCGTCGTCGGGCTCTACAACAGCAGACGGGTGGTGCCCCGGCTGGACCACCCCACCCCGGAGGGCATGCGTCGCCTGCGCCGCACGGTGCTGGCGGAGGCGGTGCTGATGGTCGCCGTCCTGCTGGCCACCGCAATCCTGGTCAACACCGGCATGTAGGTGGGCCCGCGCCGCCGGGGCGGTCCCGGGGGTCTACAGGCAGAACAGGATGCCGGTGACCACGCCGGCGCCCAGGGGTGCCGCCAGGGCGGTCGAGGCGAGCAGGGCGCGGGCGACCAGGTTGCGGCGGTGCGGGCGGCGTCCCTGGAGGCGCTGCAGCCGGATCGCCACGTCGGCACCGGCCATCGACAGCGCCGACGGCGGGCGCGGCGCGCCGGCGAAGGTCAGCAACGCGTCGCGTACGGCGGTCGAGCCGCATTCGCGGACGGCGGCGGCGTCGGCGCGCAGTTCGACGAGCAGGCGCACTGCTGCGGGCGCCTGGCGGGTCAGGGGCAGCCACGGTACGGCGGCGGCGAGCCCTTCCACGGCGGCCACCAGGAGATGGTGACGCTCCCGCAGGTGTGCCCGCTCGTGGCTGAGCACCGCGGCGAGCTGGTCCGCCGGCAGGTCACCGGCGGCGCTGGCCAGGACCGTCAGCCCGCCGGACCCGCCGAGGCTGTAGGCCATCGGGGTCGGGTGCGGGATCCACAGCACCGGCGCCTCGCCGCGCTCCGGTGGGCCGCCGGCGAGCGTGAGCAGGTCGGCGTGGGCGCGGCGAGCACGGTGGGCGCGCATCGCCCGGCGGGTGCAGGTCACCGTGAACCGGGCGAGCACGGCCAGCAGGAGCAGCGCTCCGGTCGCCCCGACGATCTCGTCGACGGCGGGCGGCCGGCTGGGTTGCGCCCAGTGCCAGCAGATTCGGGCGAGGTCGTGCAGCGCCCACTGCCGGGTGCTGCCGGGGGCGAGGAGCATCACGGTGGCGAGGGCGAAGGTGGCGAGCACCGCGACGATCAGGCCGAGCCAGCCGAGCAGCATCGCGACGGGGTCGGCGACGTGCCGGAAGCACAGCCGCAACGCGGCGGGACCACAGCAGGCGACCAGCACCGCGCCGGTGACGAGGGCGAGCGCGAGGCTCACGCCCCGGACTCCCGCTCGTCGAGGACCTGCCGCAGGATGTGCAGCTCGTGGTCGGAGGCGGACCGGGCGAAGTGCAGGAGCACCAGGTCGGGGTGGGTGCTCGTCTCGACGACCCGGCGCAGTGTCCGCGCGATGATCTCCTCGCGGGTGCCGGCGGCCCGGTAGCGGTAGGCCTTGCCGTCCTTCTCCCGTACGGCCCAGCCCTTGCGGTGCAGGTTGTCCAGCACGGTGAGCACCGTCGTGTACGCCAGAACCCGGTCGGTGGTCACCGCGTCGAGGACGTCACGCACGAGCACGGGCTCGGGGGCACGCCACAGGACGTCCATCACCGCCGATTCGAGTCTGCCCAGTTCCGCCACGTGCTCTCCCTTCGTGCCGGTCAGGGTACGTCAGGTGTCGTGGCGGTGCGGCCGGTCCCGACGCCGGGACCGGCCGCACCCGGCCGTCTACAGGCGGTCGAGGATCTTCTGCAGGGTCTGCACCTCGGCGGCCTGATCCGAGGCGATCTCGGCGGCCAGCGCCTTGGCCGCGGGGTTGCTCCCGTCGGCCTGCTCGGTCCGGGCCATGTCGATGGCGCCCCTGTGGTGGGCGATCATCATCTCGGCGAACATCCTGTCGAACGCGGGGCCCTTCGCCGCGGCGAGGTCCCTCATCTGCTGCTCGGACATCATGCCGGGCATCCCCGCGTCCATCCCCGGCATGCCGTGCCCGGGCGTGGCGCTCATGCCGGGCATGCTGTGGTCGCTGGGCAGGTCCGTGGGCTTGCCCCAGGCCGTGAGCCACCCCTTCATGGTGGCGATCTCCGGATCCTGCGCCGCCTTGATCTTCGCGGCCAGGTCCTTCAGTTCGCTGTCGCTCGCGCGCGTCGGGGCCAGGTCGGCCATCGTCACCGCCTGCTGGTGGTGCGGGATCATCATCTGGGCGAACATCACGTCCGCGGCGTTGACTGTGGCGTCCGCGGAGGCCGAGGCGCCCGCCGCGGAACTGCTGCCGGTGCCGTGCGTCATGCCGCCGGTGTCGTCAGCGCCGCCGCAGGCGGCGGTGGCGAGCAGGGCGGACAGGGCGACGCCCGCGAGGACGGCGCGGCGCAGGATGGTCTGTCTCATCAGTACGTGGTCCTTGTCGTGAGGTGTGCCGGAACGGAGTCGTCGGGTCCGGGCGAGACGCCGGACCGTGTTCTCCTCACGTACGCAGGACCGTGACGGCTCGCAGTAGCAGCCCGATGGGCCGGCGGGGTGGACCCCGGTCCGGGCCGGGCCCGCGGGACCGAGGGCCGGCCGGCGTGGCGGTGCCGCGGCGGGGCCGCCACAGCAGGGACAGGGCGCCGAGGACGAGTGCGCCGCCCAGCACCGCCAGGCACACGGTGAACACGTGCGTCCCGTCGTGGCGCCCGGGCGAGCCGTCGTCTCCGTGTTCGGCGTCGGGCGCGGCGGCGATCTCGCGGGCGGCGTCGGCGGCGTGGCCGGTGCTCCCGTGTACGGCGCTCGCGTGGGCGGCGTCGGGTCCGGCCGGGTGGCCGAACGTGTGCATGCCGAACACCCCGAACGTCACGGCGACGAACAGCGCCAGCCGCAGCAGCGGGTGAGCGCGTCCCATCCATCCCCTCCGCACGTCCGGCCCGGCGCGTGGCGGCCACCTCGACAACCAGCGTCTACTACAGGCGCATAGTAGATGGGATATCACGGCGGCCGGGCACGGGGAGGGCGAACGCGCACAACGCGCCGCGCGGGAACGACTACGTGACGCGGTAGGCGGTGTAGCGCACCCGGTCGGCCTCACGGATCGCCGACGCGACGAAGACGCACTGCTCCAGCACGGCCAGCGCGGGCACCGACGTCTCCAGTCGTACGCCCAGGCGGAAGTAGTACTCGGCGGGGTCTACCGCGTCGCCGCGCAGGAGGGCTTCGAGGACCTCGGGGCGGCCACTGCGGACGCCGAACGTGCGGAGGTAGACATGACCGCCGTCGGCGGTGCGCGCCGAGTAGCGGGTGTCGATCTCGATCGCGCCGTCGGGGCGGACCAGCTGCCAGTCGGCACCGCCGGGAAGGATGTCGGCCTCGACGAGGCCGGTGACCCGGCCGCCGACGACGGGCACCACGCGGCGGTGGCCCGCGCGGGTCACCCCGTGGTCCTCCAGCGCGCCGAGCCGGACCTCCACCTCGAACGCGGCCTCCAGACCGGGAACCGGCGGGGCGCTCACCGGGCCCCGCCCGGCTGCTCGGCGCGGCGGACGGCGCGTCGGCGCGTACTCATGGGGTGTCCTTGGTCTGCGCGAGGGCGTCGCGGAGGCGTTCCAGCGCGGGCACCGCGGCGGCGAGGGCCGCGCGGTCCTCCGCCGGGAGGGTGGCCGCGGCGCGGGCGACCAGGTCTCCGCTCGCGAGGTCGAAGCGGTCGAACAGGTCGAGGGCCTTCGGGGTGGCGAGGACGTCGACGTGGCGGTGGTTGCCGGGACGGGGGCGGCGCTCGACGAGTCCGTTGCCCTCCATCGTGGTCAGCAGGTTGCTGACCGTCGAGCGGCTCAGGCGGAGTCGTTCGGCCAGCTCGCCGGGACCGGACACGGTGCCCCGGGGCAGGGCCCGCACGATCTCGATCTGCGCGTCCGGAATCTCCGGCAGGTGCTCGGCGGCCCGGGCGGCGGCGAGCAGCGTGCGGCGCAGCGGCGAGATCACCGACGCCAGTCGGGCCGCGTCCAACCCGGTCGGCTCCGGGCCGGTCACGGCAGGACACCGGAGAAGACAGTCGGCGTGAGGGAGGCCCGTTCGTTGAGGTCGGCGGGCAGAAAGCCGGCCGCCTTCTTGTAGCCGGTGGCGATCTCGGTGAGCTCCTCCGGCGGGATGACGTCGTGGACGTGGTCGAAGCCGTCGGGCGCGCGCTCGTGGGCGAGCACCATCACCTGTTCCGGGCCCTGCCGCCTGTTGCTCAGCACGAGTGCGGTGGTCGCCGGCCGCCGGTCCGCCTCGTAGGCGTCGAGCGCCGCCCGGACCGTCGGCGCGGTGGCGAGGTGGAAGGCGAGGGTACGCGCGTCGAGGATCGCCTGCGACGCGCCGTTGGAACCGTTCGGGTACATCGGGTGCGCCGCGTCGCCGAGCAGCGTCGTGTTCCCGTGGGTCCAGGTGTCGATCGGGTCGCGGTCCACCATGGGGTATTCGAGGATCTCGTCGGCGGCGGCGAGCAGTTCCGGCACGTCGAGCCACGGGAAACGCCAGTTCGCGAAGAGGGCGACGACCGGCGCGGGGTCGACCGTCCGGTTCCAGTCCGCGTTGGGCCCGGCGAAACCGGGCCCGCGCCGCTCGGCGACGACGTTGATCAGGCCGGCGCCGATCGGGTACGCGACGAACTTCTGTTCCGCGTCCCCCGCCATGATCATGGTTCGCCCGTCCAGGAATCCGGGCGCCCGGGCCGTCCCCCGCCACAGCGTCAGCCCGTTCCAGATCGGCGGCCCCTCGCCGGGATGGTGTTGCCCGCGCAACGCGGAGTGGATGCCGTCCGCTCCGACGATCAGGTCGCCCGCGACGCTCACCTCCCCCGCCGCCGTCCCGAATCGGGCGACGCCGTCGCGGACGCCGACGAGCCGGTGCCCGGTGCGTACCGCGTCGGGTCCCAGCCGTTCCCGCACCACGTCGAGCAGTTCCATCTGGAACCGGCCGCGGTGCACGGATAGCTGCGGCCAGCGATATCCGGCGTCCAGTCCGCGCGGTTCGCTCCAGATCTGCTGACCGTGCCGGTTGTAGTAGGCAAGCGTGCCGGGGGCCGCGCCCAGCCTTTCCACGCGTTCGCCGAGGCCCAATTCGGTCAGCTCGCGAACGGCGTGCGGGAGCAGATTGATCCCGACGCCGAGTGGGCGCAGCACGTCGGCCCGCTCGTAGACGGTGATCTCACGGAAGCCGGCCCGGTGCAGGCTGAGAGCGGTGGTGAGGCCACCGATCCCCGCGCCCACGATCACGATCGCCAAGTCGTCGCTCCCTCCGCCACCGGACCACCAACCGCACAGTTTGGTCACAAAATCGTCACGCGTCAAGACGTATTCACATACGAGTTCCGGCCACTCGTCCCGCAATGCGATTCGCCTTATCGGAATTCTTGACAATCAATCACCTCTGCATGACGCTGATCGACGCGGTCGGATGGTTCACCTCACCTCACCGGCCCTCACTCCTCCGGATGCACCAGCGCTTCGCACGGAAGGGCTCGTCCATGAAGAAGGTCACCGCCCTCGCTGTTCTCGCCGGCGTCGCGATCGCCCTGACCGGTTGCACGGACTCCGACGCCACCGATCCGTCCCCCGGGGCGAGCGGCGACCTGCGCAAGGTCCGCGTGGCCGCATTGCCGATCAGCGAGACCGCCGCGCTGTGGGGCGGCATCGAGGCGGGCATCTTCCGGGAGCAGGGGCTCGACGTGGAGGTCGTGCCCGCGCAGGGCGGCGCCCAGGCCATCCCGGCGCTGCTCAACGGTGACATCGACTTCGCCATCGGTCAGCCGTTCGGCCCGTTCCGCGCCGACCTGCAGAACCTCGGTGTGGTGATCATCGGGAACTACGCGTCGTCCTACCCCGACGGTGACGACATCAACGCCGTGGTGGCGTCGGCGAAGTCGGGCATCACCCGGCCCGCCCAGCTCGCCGGGCGCAAGGTGTCGGTGAACAGCCTGGGCGCCGCCGGCGACGTCACGATCATGGCGGCGGTCGAGAAGGACGGCGGCGATCCCGCGAAGGTCAAGTTCGTCGAGGTGGCCTTCCCGGACGCGCCGGCCCAGCTCGCCGCCGGCAACATCGACGCCGCCTGGGTGACCGAGCCGTTCATCACCCAGATGCGCAAGCGCGGTGACGTCCTCGTGGTCGCCCCGTACCAGGCCACCGTCCCCGGGCTCACCACCCTGACGACGATCACGTCGAGCAAGCTGAAGGACTCCGACGCCTCCCTGGTCGCGGACTTCTCGGCGGCGATGAAGAAGACGCTCACCTGGGCCAAGGATCCGGCCAACGAGAAGGACCTGCGTCAGGCCATCAAGGACAATCTCGAACTACCGGAGGCGGTGGCGGACTCCGTGCGGCTCCCGGCGTTCGGGTGGGAGCTCGACCGGGCCGGCCTGGAGCAACTGGCGACGCTCGCCCAGAAGTACCGCGTCCTCGACCGGCGACCCGACTTCGACCGCCTCATCCAGCAGCAGTAGCCGGCCGATGCGCAAGATCCTGCTGGGCGCCGCAGGCCTGCTGGGGTTCCTCGTCGTCTGGCAACTGATCCCGACCCTGGGACTGGTCGACCCGCACTACCTGCCGTACGCCACCGACGTGTTCGGGCGGTTGGCCCAGGAGGTCCGCGACCTGGCGTTCTGGCGGCGGGTCCGGCTCACCATGACCTCGTGGGCGATCGGCCTGACGGTGGCGACGCTCGCCGCGGTCGCGCTGGGGACAGTGGTCGGGATGGTGCCGCTCCTGCGCCGCGCGACGCACACGACAGTCGAGTTCCTGCGGCCGGTGCCGTCGGTCGCGCTGATCCCCCTCGCCGTGCTGATGTTCGGCCTGCAGATGCGCGCCGCGCTCGTCATCATCGTCTACGCGGCGTTCTGGCAGGTGTTCGTGCAGGTGATCTACGGCGTCGCCGACGTCGACACCGTCGCCCGGGACACCGCGCGGAGTTTCGGCCTCACCCGCGCCGAGCGGCTGCGGTACCTGATCCTGCCGACCGCGCTGCCGTACCTGATGACCGGCCTGCGTCTCGGGGCGGCGGTCGCGCTCATCCTGGCCGTCACCGCGGAGATGGTGATCGGCAACCCCGGCCTCGGGCGCATGATCGAACTCTCCCGCTCCGCCGGGGACGCGGTCGGCCTGTACGGCCTCGTCGTGGTCACCGGGATGCTCGGACTGCTGGTGAACGTCGTGTTCCGCTTCGTCGAACGGCGCTCGCTGGCCTGGCACCAGTCGGTGCTCGCGGACGAGGCGACCGGATGACCGCCCTCGGCGCGGGCCGGGCCCGCTCGCGCGGCCTGGGCATCCGGGTAGCCGAGAACGTCCTGTTCGCAGTCGGGCTTCCCGTCCTGACCGTGGCGCTCTGGGCCGTCTGGTCCACCCGGTCGACGAACCGGTTCCTCGTCGGCCCCGCCACGCTCCTCGACGCGTTCCGGCAGACCTGGATCGGCCCGGCGTTCGTCGACGACGTCCTGCCCAGCCTGTACCGGCTCCTGATCGGACTGTTCGCGTCGATCCTGCTCGGCGTCGCCGCCGGCGTCGTCATCGGCCGGTTCCGCCCGCTACGCGAGATGCTCGAACCGCTGCTGGAGTTCTTCCGCGCGATCCCGCCACCCGTGCTGATCCCGGTCGCGATGCTGCTGCTCGGCATCACCGACACCATGAAGGTCGTCGTCATCACCTCCGGCGCGATCTGGCCGATCCTGCTGAACACGATCGAAGGCGTCCGGGCGACCGACAGCGTGATGACGGAGACCGCGTACTCGTTCCGGATCTCCCGGTGGGACCGGCTGTGGCGGCTGATCCTCCCGGCGGCGAGCCCGCGCATCATGACCGGCGTACGGCAGGCGCTCTCGGTGGCCCTGATCCTCATGGTGATCTCGGAGATGTTCGCGTCGTCAGCCGGCCTCGGCTACCGGATCGCCTACTTCCAGCGGAACTACCTCATCGCCGAGATGTGGAGCGGGATCCTGCTGCTCGGCCTCATCGGCGTCGTCCTCGCCGTGGTCTTCGGTGTCGTCGAACGCCGCGTCCTGCGCTGGTACCACGGAATGAAGGAGGTGACCCGTGGCTGACGGGCGTCCCCTGCTGAGGGTCGAGCACCTGCGGAAGGTCTACGCCTCCGGCCGGGGCGAGGTCGAGGCGATCGGGGACATCAGCTTCACCATGGACCCCGGCGAGTTGCTGTGCGTCGTCGGTCCCTCGGGCTGCGGGAAGACCACGCTCCTGAAATGCCTGGCCGGGCTGCTCCGCCCCACCAGCGGCCTCGTCGAGATGGAGGGGTCGCCGGTGACCGGGCCGAGCCCGGCGATGGCGGTGGTCTTCCAGGAGTACGGCCGCAGCCTCTACCCGTGGCTGACGGTCCGCGGCAACGTGGAGCTTCCGCTCCGCCACAAGAAGCTCTCCCGCGCCGAACGCGCCCGGACGGTCGCCGACGCCCTCGACGCGGTCGGGCTGCCGCAGTCCGCGCGCAGCCATCCGTGGCAGCTCTCCGGCGGGATGCAGCAGCGGGTGGCGATCGCACGCGCCATCGCGTACCAGCCGGACGTGCTGATCATGGACGAGCCGTTCGCCGCTGTGGACGCACAGACCCGCGCCGACCTGGAGGACCTCGTCCGCGAACTGCACCTGACCCGTGGCATCTCCACCGTCTTCGTGACGCACGACATCGACGAGTCGGTGTACCTGGGCCAGCGCGTGCTCGTCCTGTCGAACTCGCCGACCCGCGTGCAGGAGGACCTCGTCATCGACCTCCCCCGGGAACGCGACCAGCTCACCACCCGGGCCCTGCCCCGGTTCACCGAACTGCGGACCCACGTCTACGAGCAGATCCAGCGGGCCAAGCGCGGGCCGGTGGTCCCGTCCTCGCGGGTCCACCGGCCATAGTCGCATCGATCACCGCGGATCTAGGTTCGAGGTGACGGACCGATGGAGGGCGGAAGCATGATCGGAACCCTGGTGGAGAACGGTCTCACGGCGTTGGCCCGCTACGACTCCTACGGCCAGGAACAGGTCGACGAGATCGTGAAGAAGGCGTCGGTGGCCGCGCTCGGCCGGCACGCCGAACTCGCGATGCTCGCGGTCGAGGAGACCGGCCGAGGCGTGTTCGAGGACAAGGCGGTGAAGAACATCTTCGCCTGCGAGCACGTCACCAACCACATGGCCGACATCCGTACCGTCGGGGTGATCGCGCAGGACGACATCACGGGCATCACCCAGATCGCCGAGCCGGTGGGCGTGGTGGCCGCCGTGACGCCCGTGACGAACCCGACCTCGACCACCATCTTCAAGGCGTTGCTGGCCCTCAAGACCCGCAACCCGGTGATCTTCGCCTTCCACCCGGCGGCGCAGCGCTGCAGCGCGGAGGCGGCCCGCACGGTCCGCGACGCCGCAGTCGCCGCCGGCGCGCCGGAGCACTGCATCCAGTGGATCGACGAGCCGTCGGTGGCCGCGACGAACGAGCTGATGCGGCATCCCGCCGTCTCGGTGGTCCTGGCGACCGGCGGCAACGCGATGGTCCGGGCCGCCTACTCCACCGGCAAACCGGCGCTCGGTGTCGGCGCCGGCAACGTTCCCGCGTACATCGAGGCGTCGGCCGACGTGGCCCGCGCGGTGAACGACGTGGTGCTGTCGAAGGCGTTCGACAACGGCATGATCTGCGCCTCCGAGCAGGCGGTCATCATCGACGACGCGATCCGGCCGGCCGCCCTCGCCGAGTTCCGGCGACTGCACGCCCACATCGCGACACCGGAGGAGAAGTCGCTGCTGGAGAAGCTGCTCTTCGGCTCCGGGAAGCTCAACCCGGACGTGGTCGGGCAGTCGGTGACCTGGATCGCCGAACACGCCGGCTTCCCGGTCGCCCCGGACACCTCGATCATCCTGGTCCCGGTCGACCGGGTCGGCCCGGCCGAGCCGCTGACCCGGGAGAAGCTCTGCCCGGTGCTCGCCCTGCTGCCCGCCACCGGTCACGACCAGGCCTTCGGGTACGCCGAGCAGATGGTCGAGTTCGACGGCCTGGGTCACAGCGCCGTCATCCACACGCGGGACGCCGATCTGGCCGAGGCGTACGGCCGCCGGGTCAAGGCCGTCCGGATCATCTGGAACGCGCCGGCCTCGCAGGGTGGCATCGGCGACATGTACAACGCCTTCCTGCCGTCGCTGACGCTGGGCTGCGGCAGCTACGGCCACAACTCGGTGTCGCACAACGTCACGGCGGTCGACCTCATCAACATCAAGCGGGTGGCCCGGCGGACGAACAACCTGCAGTGGTTCAAGGTCCCGCCGAAGATCTACTTCGAGCCGAACGCGATCCGCTACCTCGCCGACATGCCCGACGTGCACCGGGTCACCGTGGTGACCGACCACACCATGACCAGACTGGGGTACGTGGACCGCGTGCTGTCCGTGCTGCACCGCCGCCGCGAGCAGGTGGCCCTGCAGATCATCGACGACGTCGAGCCGGAGCCCAGCGTCCGCACCGTCGACCGGGGCGCCGAGTCGATGCGCTCGTTCCGCCCGGACACCATCATCGCGCTCGGCGGGGGTTCGGCGATGGACGCCGCCAAGGTGATGTGGCTGCGCTACGAGCACCCCGAGGTGGTCTTCGCCGATCTGCGGGAGAAGTTCTTCGACATCCGCAAGCGCGCCTTCAAGTTCCCCACCCTCGGCGCGCTGGCCCAGCTCGTCTGCATCCCGACCACCTCCGGCACCGGAGCCGAGGTCACCCCGTTCGCGGTCATCACCGACACCGCGTCCGGCAAGAAGTACCCGCTCGCCGACTACGCCCTCACGCCGAGCGTGGCGATCGTCGACCCGGTCCTGGCCGCCGACCTGCCGGCGGTGGTCACCGCGGACAGCGGCTTCGACGCGCTCACCCACGCGATCGAGTCGTACGTGTCCGTCTACGCCAACGACTTCACCGACGGTCTGGCCCTGCACGCCGTCCGGCTCATCTTCGGCAACCTCGCCCGGGCCGTCCACCAGGGCGCCGCCGACCCGGTGGCCCGCGAGAAGATGCACAACGCCGGCACGATCGCCGGCATGGCGTTCGGCAGCGCCTTCCTCGGCATCGTGCACGCCATGTCGCACACCCTGGGTGCCACCTTCCACGTCGCACACGGGCGCACCAACGCGATCCTGCTCCCGCACGTCATCAGGTACAACGGCACCGTGCCGAGCAAGCTCACCGGCTGGCCCAGGTACGAGACCTACCGGGCGCCGCAACGCTTCGCCGACATCGCCCGTACCCTCGGGCTCCCCGCGGCGACCGACGCCGAAGCGGTGGAGGCCCTGGCCACGGCGATCGAGCGCCTGCGCGACGAGGTCGGCATCGAGCCGTCGTTCGCGGCGGTCGGCGTGGACGAGCAGGCCTTCCTCGCGGCGCTGCCGCAACAGGCGCTGAACGCGTACGAGGACCAGTGCGCGCCGGCGAACCCCCGGATGCCGATGCTCGGCGACATGCAGGAACTGATGCGCGCCGCGTACTACGGACCGGCGACCGCCGGCTGATCCGGCGGTGACCGCCGCCTCGCTCAGGAGGGCCCGGCGGTGCGCGGCGGTCGCCGGCGAGGGCCGAAAGTCCCCCGGCTTCCGGCCCGCGGCCCCCCGTGGCCGGACGCCGCCGGGCCTAGGCTAGGTCCGGACAAGACGAGATCAGTGGAAGGGAAGCACGGTGACCGCGGTCGAATCCGAACTCCGTACGCTCGCCGAACTCGACGACACCGAACTCGCCCGTCTGGACGCGTGGTGGCGGGCGAACAACTACCTGACCATCGGTCAGATCTACCTGCAGGGCAACCCACTGCTGCGCGAGCCACTGTCGGCTGAGCACATCAAGCCGCGCCTGCTCGGCCACTGGGGAACCAGCCCCGGCCTGTCGCTGATCTACGCGCACGTCTCCAGGCTGATCCGGCACACCGGCCAGCAGGCGATCTACCTGGCCGGTCCGGGTCACGGCGGGCCGGCACTGGTGGCCGCCGGCTACCTGGAGGGCACCTACAGCGAGATCTACCCGGACGTCAGCCAGGACGAGGCCGGGATGCTGCGCCTGTTCCGGCAGTTCTCCAGCCCCGGCGGTATCCCGTCGCACGTGTCGGTGACCACCCCGGGTTCCATTCACGAGGGCGGTGAGCTGGGCTACGTCCTGGTCCACGCGTTCGGCGCGGTCATGGACAACCCGGACCTGCTGGCCATCGCGGTGGTGGGCGACGGCGAGGCCGAGACCGGGCCCCTGGAGGGCTCCTGGAAGGGCGTGTCCTTCCTCAACCCCGAGCGCGACGGCGCGGTCCTGCCGATCCTGCACCTCAACGACGCCAAGATCTCCGGTCCCACCGTGCTGGGGCGCAAGGACCCCGAGGAGGTACGCCACCTGCTGCGGGGCCACGGCTACGACGTCATCGAGGTCGAGGGCTCCGACCTGCCCGGCATGCACCACCGCTTCGCCGCCGCCCTGGCCACCGCCTGGACGAGGATCCGCGACATCCAGACCGCCGCCCGTGACGGCTCCTGGGACGGTACGCGTCCGACCTGGCCGCTGATCGTCCTGCGGTCGCCGAAGGGCTGGACCGGGCCGGACACCGTCGACGGGGTCACCGTCACCGGGACGTGGCGCTCCCACCAGGTGCCGCTGTCCGGCGTCAAGGACAATCCGGAGCACCTCGCGCTGCTGGAGCGCTGGCTCAGGTCGTACCGTCCGGAGGAGCTGTTCGACTCCACCGGCGCGCCCTCGGCGCTGGTCCGGGACCAGGCCCCCGACGGCGACCTGCGGATGAGCGCCAGCCCGCACGCGAACGGCGGGCTGCTCACCCGGGACCTGGACCTGCCGGACTTCCGTTCCTACGCGATCGAGGTGTCCCAGCCGGCGCAGCAGCGGGCCGAGTCGACGCGCAAGCTGGGCGAGATGATGCGCGACATCTACGCCCGCAACGCCGACCGGTTCCGGTTGTTCTGTCCGGACGAGACGAACAGCAACCGCCTCGGCGGCGTCTTCGACGTCTCCGACCGCGCCTTCATGGAGCGGGTGACGCCGGACGACGTGGCGATCAGCCGCGACGGCCGGGTCATGGAGGTGCTCAGCGAGCACAACTGCCACGGTTGGCTGGAGGGCTACAACCTGACCGGCCGGCACGGCATGTTCGCCACCTACGAGGCGTTCGCCATGGTCAGCGCCTCGCAGACGGTGCAGCACGGCAAGTGGCTGCAGGAGGCCAAGCACCTGCCGTGGCGCGCGAAGGTGCCGAGCCTCAACGTGCTGCTGACCTCGACGGCGTGGCGCAACGACCACAACGGCTTCTCCCACCAGGGCCCGGGCCTGATCCAGGTGGTGCTCACCCAGCGCGGCGACGTCGCCCGGGTCTACCTGCCGCCGGACGCCAACACCCTGCTGTCGGTGGCCGACCACTGCTTCCGGTCGCGGTCGTACATCAACCTGATCGTCATCGACAAGCAGCCGCAGTTGCAGTACCTCTCCATGGACGAGGCGATCGAACACTGCGCCCGCGGGGCGGGGATCTGGGAGTGGGCCGGCACCGACGACGGCACCAGCGACCCCGACATCGTCCTCGCCTGCGCCGGCGACGTCGTCACCATGGAGACGGTCGCGGCGGCGCAGATCCTGCGGGACCGGCTGCCCGGTCTGAAGGTGCGCGTCGTCAACGTGGTCGACCTGATGACCCTGGTCCGGCCCAAGGACCACCCGCACGGCATGAGCGAGACCCTGTTCACCGAGCTGTTCACCGACGACGTCGACGTGGTCTTCTCCTTCCACGGCTACCCCGGCGCGATCCACCAGCTCGTCCACGGCCGCCCGGACGCGGACCGGTTCCGCGTGCGCGGCTTCATCGAGCAGGGCACGACCACCACCCCGTTCGACATGACGGTGCGCAACAAGGCGTCGCGGTACCACCTCGTGATGGACGCCATCAACAACGCCAAGCGTCTGCCGCGCGGTGCGGCGGACCTCAAGGCGTGGTGCCGCAGTCAGCTCGACCGCCACGAGGCGTACGTGGTGGAGCACCTGGAGGACATGCCCGAGGTCCGCGACTGGGCCCTCGGCGACTGGGCCGAACGCGGCTGAGTTCGATGCGGACGGTGGCGCCGGCCGGCGCCACCGTCCCCGTCCGCGTACGCGCGGGTCCGCCGTCAGAACACGCGTGTACGGCGTGTCCCGGACGCAAGGCCCGCGATCGGGCCGACGGCGCCGTCCCGCCCGGGTTGCCGGGGCTCGCCCGTGAGGTCGACGTCCATCACGGCGGGGCTGCCGTCCGGCTCCTCGAACTCCGCGTCGGCGCACCGGACCCGTTCCAGGTCCCGGCCGGTGACCACGCCGACCCGGGCATCGTCGAACGCCTCGGGGAGGTCGGTGACGAGCCAGACTCCGTCGCCCTCGTCGACGACCGTCGCCGACGCGGCACCCAGCACCAGTGGCTCGTGCTCACCCTCGAACGGCCGGGCCCCGGCGGCGTAGGCGTTCGTGCGGGCGTACACCGGTTGGCGCACCTCGACGTACTTCTGCTGGTCGCTCGGCGGCTGGTCGGCGAGGCGGGCCAGGTACTCCGCGAACGACGCCGGATGCCCGTCGTAGCCGGCGGTGCCGGCCAGCGGCGGCCCCGCGCCCTCCGCGCCCGGGCCGTAGGCCGCGCCCGGGTCGCCGCCCAGGAAGAGGTTCCCCACGTACCTGTCGTCGCCGCCGTAGATCACCGCGTAGCCGGCCACCTGCGTGCTGTGCGGCAGGTGGTACGGCGTCGCGCGGTCCAGCACCGGCTCCAGCCGCACCGTGCCGCAGATCAGGTTGCAGACGAAGGCGCCGCCCTGGCTGAACAGCTCCAGCGCGGCGGGCGAGCCGAAGATGTTGTGCTCGACCAGGTAGGGGCCGTGGCTGACCTCGACGAAGAGGTCCCGGGAGTTGTCGTGGTAGACGTTGCGGGAGAGCCGGGCGCCCTGCGCCTGCCAGTCCAGCCAGGTGCCGAGCGAGCAGTCGTGGATCCGGTTGTGCCGGATCACCACGTCGATGGCGGCGTGCAGCTTGATGCCGGCGATCTCGTAACCGTAGAACTCGCGCTTCACGCCGATGCGGTGGATGTGGTTGTCCTCGATAGTGGAGAACGCACATCCGAGGTGGCCCACAATCGCGTTCTGGCCGCAGTCGTAGATGGTGTTGCGGCGGATCACGTGCGAGCCGATGTGCTCCCGGTCCCACCCGATCCGGCGGGCCGCGAAGACCGACTCCACCTGGTACTGGTAGCCCGGCTTGTCACCGCGCAGAGCCGAGAAGTTCCGCCCGGTCGACCCCTCCTTCCCGATCGAGATCGCCGCGCACTTGGCGTCGTGGATCACGTTGTCCTCGATGACCCACCCCTTCGCCCAGCCGGGCCCGATCAGTCCCGGCTGGTCGGCGGTCGGCGGCGCCCACGGGCTGGCCGCGTGCGCCAGCTCGAAGCCACGGACGGTGATGTAGTCCAGGTGCGGCTGGTCCGGGTAGAAGACGCTGCGGCGTACGTTGATCTCGACCAGTTCCGTGTTCGGGTCGGCGCCCTGGAAGTTGGCCCAGATCGTCGTCCGCTCACCGACCTCGGCGTACCAGACGAGCCGGGTCCGGTCGGGATCGCCGACCGGACGGGGCAGTCTGGTCCAGTCGTCGACGACCTCGGTGCGCCGGGGCGGATCGTCGACCTCCGCCCGGCTCCCCACCTCGAAGAAGCTCAGGCCGTTCAGGTAGACGTCGCCGAGGTGCCGGCGTGGCGCACCCGGGCGGTAGACGATCCAGTCGCCGGTCACCTCCTCGGCGAACGGGTTGAACGAGCCGAACAGCGCGTTGTCGACGACCGCCCGCCACACCGTCCCGCCGAGCGGCTCCCAGCCGGTGACGCGTTCCGATCCCTTGATCACCACGTGCTCGCCCGGTGCCGCCTCGTAGGTGATGCGGCGGGAGTCGCTGAGACCGCCGTGGCGTGGCTTCACCCACTCGCGGTACTCCCCCGCGTGCACCACCACGGTGTCACCGGGCTGCGCGACGCCCGCCGCCCGGTTGATCGTCCGGAACGGCCGCTCGGCGCAGCCGTCGGCGCGATCCGAACCGGTGATCGCCACATGGAACACGGATGTCATCCGGGGAGCCTCCTCGTCGATTGATGGAGATGCCTTCGGCGCGGCGGCCGGCGCGTCCGCGCCAGTTCACGTCCACACCGGCAGGTCGATCGCGGACGGGTGGACGCCGTCGTGGGAGATCTCCTGCTGCGCCCGTACGGTGGTGGTCGCGGTGGCGGCGGGTTCGCCGGTGCCGGGGTTGCGGGCGTAGCGCGGGTGCGCTCCGGAGCTGACCTGCACGGCGATGCGGTGGCCGGCGGCGAAGCGGTGGAACGCCGGCCACAGCGGCACGTCCAGCTCGACGAAACCGTCCTCACCGGGCCGCGGGTCGGCGACCGCGGTGCCGACGCCGCCGATGCGGCGGATGCCGTCGCACACGCTCATCGAGCGGCCGTCGGGGTGCACGTCGCAGATCCGGATGAACACGTCCGCGCTGGCCGCCGTCGAGCGGAACCGGACCCGGGCGATCGGCTCCCCGGCGAGGACGACGGCGTGCTCCAGCGGTGGACTGCGGAAGACGACCACGTCCGTACGGCGTTCGTGGGCGCTGTTGTCGACCGGCCCGCAGGACGGACCCAGGCCGGGACCACCGAGCGCGGGCGTGGGCCGGTCGGGATCGTATGTGTAGCGGGTGCCGCCCCCGCCGGGGCGGGCCAGGTCGAGCAGCCCGGACCGGTGCAGGTACCACCGCCGCACGGCGGTGCCCGGCGGTGGCCACGCGGGCAGGTCGTGCCACTGCCGCGCGCCGGTGAGGAAGGCGCGCACGGGCGCGGGCCGGCCCGCCGGTACGCCGGCGAAGTGTTCCTTGAGGAACGCGATCGACTCGGCGAGGAACGGGCTCTGATCGGTGCGGTGGCCCCACGGGCCGATGGTCAGCCGGGGCGGGCGACCGGCCGCGACGAGTTGGGCGTAGGTGCGCAGCTGCCAGGGGAGGAACATGTCGTACCAGCCGGTGGCCATGTAGACGGGCGCTGTCACGTCGGGCACCGACGCGGTGTGCGACTGCCGGGTCCAGTAGTCGTCGGTGAGCTGCTCGTGAGCCAGCCAGTCCTGGTACCAGCCGATCGGGTGGCCCGCCACCGCCGTGTCGCCGTGGGACAGCGGCAGGACGTCGACGGCTTCGGCCAGCTTCCGGTCCGGCCGCCGCGCGAGCCGCGCCCGGACCAGGGCGCCGCGCATGCCCCGCAGGGCCATCAGTCGCGACCAGCCGAGCGAGCCGCCCAGCGAGAAGACGCCGTTGGTCCAGGTGACCGCGCCGAAGTCAGCCATCGTGACGTTCAGGCACAGGGCGTCAGGGGCGTTCCCGGGGTCGTCCCGGCACATCCGTCCCGCCACCGCCCACTGGGTGTAACCGAGGTAGCTCTCGCCGTACGTCGCGACGGTGCCGGTGAACCACTGCTGGCGGCGTACCCACCGGTGGGTGGCCATGCCGTCGCGCTGCTCGTCGAGCTGCGGCCGGAAGGTGCCACCCGAGCCACCGGTACCGCGGCAGCTCTGCACCAGCACCGTGAACCCCTCGCCGGCCAGTGCCGGCGCGTCTGTGAGCGAGCCGTGCCGGCCGTACGGCGAGCGGATGACGATCGTGGGCAGCGGCGGTTCCACCGGGCCGCGCGGCAGGTAGAGGTCGGCGACCAGGTCGACGCCGTCGTCCATCGGCACGCGCAGCCCGCGCCGCACCGTGACGGGGTACGGGCTGCGGCGGGCACTCCGGAGCCGGCCGGTCAGTCGGCGGCGGAGGCTCGTCATCCCTCACCCCTTGAACGCGCCTTCCATGATCCCCTGCACCAGACGGCGCCCGACGAAGACGAACAGCACCAGCAGCGGAATGGTGGCCAGGAAGGAACCGGACATGGCCAGCCCCAGATCGATGTCCCGGTTCTGCTGCAGCGCCTTGATGGCGATCTGGACTGTGTAGTTCTCCGGCGACTTCAACACGATGAACGGCCACAGGAAGTCGTTCCAGGCGTAGACGAACGTGAACAGCCCCAGCACGTACGCCGCGGGGCGGACCAGCGGGAAGGCGATCCGCCAGAAGATCTGCCAGGTGGTCGCGCCGTCCACCCGCGCCGCCTGCATCAGCTCGTCGTCGATGGTGCTGCCGATGTGCTGGCGCATCCAGAAGATGCCGAACGCGCTGACCAGCCCGGGAACGATCACCGCCTGGAGGCTGTCCACCCAGTCCAACTGGGAGATGATCAGGTACTGCGGCACCACTGCCAGCTGCGCCGGCACCGTCATGGTCAGCACGACGATGAGGAACAGCGTGTTACGGCCCGGGAAGGACAGCTTGGCGAAGGCGAAGCCGGCCAACGCGCAGAGCACCGCCTGACCCACGGCGATCGTGCCGGCGACGACGAGGCTGTTCAGCAGGGACTGCACGAACGGCACGATGGTGAAGACCAGCTCGGCCAGGTGCAGGAAGTTGCCGCCGGGTGTGAGGGTCGGGGGAAGAGTCGTCGCGGTGGCGGAGTCCGTCGTCGCCACCACGAACATCCAGTAGAGCGGGAAGACGCTGACGAGCGCCATGAGGGTGAGCAGCGCGTACACCGGGATCGGGACGCGGTTGGCCTGGCGCCGCCGGGCCCGCCGGGGCGCGGCGGTCGGTGCTACGGGCTTCATGGGCGCTCCGAACGGATTCGGGTGGTCAGCAGATAGTTGAGTGCGGAGAAGGCCACCACGATGACGAAGAGCGCGACGCCGACCGCCGCCCCGTAGCCGAAGTGGAACTGCCCGAAGGACTGCTCGTAGAGGTAGAGGGTGACGGTCTGGCACTGCCGTGCCGCCCCGCACGTGAGTCCGCCCACCGGGTTGACCAGCAGCGGCTCGGTGAAGACCTGCAGCCCGCCGATGGTCGACGTCACGACGGTGAACGCGATGATCGGCCGCAACGAGGGGATGCTGATGTGCAGGAACTGCTTCCAGCCGTTCGCGCCGTCGGCGGCCGCGGCCTCGTACAGTTCCCGGGGCACCGCCTGCAGCGCGGCGAGGTACAGCAGTGTGTTGTATCCGGTCCAGCGCCAGGCGATCATCGTGGCGATCATGATGTGGCTGCCCCACAGCGACGCCGTGAAGTCGATGTGCTCGAAGCCGAGCAGTCCCAGGAACCAGTTGATCATGCCGTAGTCACGGTCGAACATCTGGGCGAAGACGATCGTCGTGGCCGCCACCGAGGTGACGTAGGGAACGAGCACCGACATCCGGAACAGGGCGGCCAGCCGCAGCCGCGCGTGGTTGAGCAGGTGCGCCAGGCCGAGCGCCAGAAGCAACTGCGGCACCGTCGACAGCACCCAGATGCTGAACGTGTTCCGCAGCGCCCCCCAGAAACGGGGGTCGTCCAGCAGCTCGGAGAAGTTGTCCAGCCCCACGAAACGGTGCTCGCCGATGGGATCCCAGTCGAACAGCGAGATGTAGAAGGTGAACAGCAACGGGAAGAGGCCGAAGATCAAAAAGAGCACGAAGAACGGCGAGATGTACGCGTACGGCGCCAGGAACTCCCGTACGCCCTGCTGGATCCGCCGGTTGCGAGCGGGCCTCCGGACGTCCGGTGGTACCGGGGCCGGGCCGAGCATGGTGGTCAAAGCGTCACCCTCCCGATGGGCGGCGGCCGGGCGGTACCCGGCCGCCGCGCATCAGCCCTCGGTCATTCGCGTACGGCGTTCTTGACGTTCGTCAGCGCGGTGTCCCAGGCCTTCGCCGGGTCCACCTTGCCCTGCTCGACACTGGTGAGCGTGTTGAGGAACTCGGTGCCGATGGGGCCGTCCTGCGGACCGAAGTAGAAGGGCTTGATCCCCAGCACCGACTGGGTGTAGATCTTGCCGATCGGTGCGTTGCTGAAGAACGGGTCGGTCTTCCCGACCAGCTGCGGGTCCGTGTAGACCGACGGGGTGGTGGGCAGCGACCCCTGCATCAGGAAGTGGTCCAGCTGCCCCTTCGGCGACTGCATCTCGGAGATGTAGTTCCAGGCCGCCTTCGCGTTCTTGGCGCGCTTGGGGATCGCGAGGAAGCTGCCGCCCCAGTTCCCCGAACCCCCGGGAATGGTGGCGATGTCCCACTTGCCGTTCGTCTCGGGGGCGTTCGTCTTCATCTGGCTGAGCATCCACGACGGTGAGCACACCACCGCGTAGTCGCCCTTCTTCATCGCCGCGCTCCAGCCGGACGAGAACGACCCCTGCTTGGCGGAGATGCCCGCGCCGAAAGCCTTCAGCGTCACGTCGAACGCCGCCTTGACCTGCTCGTTGTCGTAGTCCAGCTTGCGGTCGGCGCTGTAGTAGCGCTGACTGCCCTGGTTGACCGCCTGGAAGAAGACGCTGGTCGGCGTGTTGTCCACGAACGGCTTGCCGGTCTTCTGGACGTACGTCTTGCCGACGTTGATGAACGCGTCCCACGTCGGCCAGAGCTTGGAGACCGCCTCCCGGTCGGTGGGCAGCCCGGCCGCCTTGAACAGATCGGTACGGTAGGCCACCGCCAAGCCGCCCACATCGGTCGGCACACCGATGATCTTGCCGTCCTTCGTCGTCGACTGCGCCATCACCCAGTCGAGGTAGTTGCCCTTGATGTCGTTCGCGCCCAGCGTGGTGAGGTCGACGAAGTTGTCCGGAGACTGCATGAACTTCGGCAGGTCGTCGGCCTGGATCAGCACCAGGTCGGGCACCTTGCCCCCGGCCAGCGCGGCGGTGAGCGCCTGCGCGGTCTCGGTCGTGCTGCCCACCTCGGTGAGCTTGATGCGCACTTCGGGGTGCGCCTTGGTGTAGACGTCGACGTCGGCCTTCTGGTTGATGTTGGCGAACGACCAGAACTCGAAGGTCTTCGAGTCGGACTTGCCGTCTGATCCGCCACAGCCGGCGAGGAGGAGCACGACGGCGGCCATGACGGCTGTGGTGGTGGTCCGGACGCGTTTCAACGGCCCTCCAGCGGTGTGATCGTGAGCGGCGGTGGTGGGGTGGCGGCGACGAACCAGGGCGACGGCCTGTCCACAGCGCGGGCACGCCGGCGGGCCGGTCGTCGCCTCGTCGTCGGTCAGCTCGACGTCTCCGAAAATTATCGAGATATTTGCATGTCACGATCTCGTGCGCTGAGGCTACTAAGTGCCCCGACATCCGTCAACAGGGCTGCTGCCAGCAAGATCGCATGACGACAGGGCGGATTCCCGATCGGCACAGCGCCGAAAGTTTCGGGGCAGGCGGCACGAATCTGCGCGAAGGATGTCACCGGCGGCTCGCTCGTTCACGTCCCGACACGGCCCGGCAACGGTCGCCGGGGCCGCCTCGGGCCGGGCCCCGGCCGACGAGGCGCGTGCCGGGGTTCGGGGCGAGTAGCACGGCCGCCGGATGCTCTACCCGCCGGAGGCATCACCCCGGCCGGCCTCCTTGAAACGTGCCAGCAGCGGCCAAACAGGGGTGAAATCGTCGTCCTGCCAGCCCGGTGCAAGCGCTCGGCTGACATTGATGTACACCGGCCCGTAGGACGTGTTCAGCCGCCAGTTGTCCCACTGGTCCAGGTCGTGCTCAGCAAACCGCGCCACCAAGCGGAACATGGTTGCCACTTCGGCGTCGGTGAGCGGGCCTCCCGGATGTTCTCCCATCTCGGCAGAGTGCCATCGGTGGGTCGACAGCACCAAGCCGACGCCCACGCACCTCGATCCTGGTCCGGACGACGATCCGATCACCGACCCGACGCCGGGCCGCGGTCGGGCAGCCCTTCACCCCCAGCGCCTCGGACCGGCCTATGCCGCCATCCGCACCGGCAGCAGCACCAGCACGACGGTGGCGGCGACGGCGAGCACGACCCGGGCGGTCCGGAGGCCCCGCCACCAGGGGAGCACCCAGAGCAGCAACCAGATGCCGCCGGAAATCGCCACATGAAGGCCGGCCACACCGAGGATCGTCTCCTCGCACAGGTTGTACGGCTTGCTCTCTGCGCACAGCGCCGGCGTCCCGTTGTTCTCGGCCGCGAAAGTCGCCAGTACGCCGGCGACGCAGGCGAGTACCGGCGCGGCCACGAGGGTGAACAGCGGTGTCACCAACCACCCGGCGAGGTCCCGGCTACGGTCCACTAGCCGCCCCACTGGCAGAGGGCGACCCGCGGGCGCCCGGACTGGTCGAGGACCTTGCCGTCGAACGATCCCGCAGGACATGCGGTCACCTGCAGCGCCAGGTCGACGTTCGGCTGGAGCACGCCGGTCTCGCTCCCGGCGGCGAGGCGCAGCACCCGCACGCCGGGCGGCCGGACCGGCACGTCGACCTCGCGACCGATGGTCGCCGGGTCGATGGCGCCGCCGTCGGCGAGGTGGATGACAGCTGCGGCGTTACCTGTCGGCGGGGCCATCAGCAGCAGGTGATCGGCGTGGCGACGGCTTCCGCCTGTGCCGGGGCGACCGCGAGCAGCGCGAAAGCGCCGACAACGAGAACGACGGCAATGGCCGAGTGCTGCGGAACGGCGAACCTCCGGTTGTGCTGGTCGCTGATTGCCACAGAGCGAGTATGCATGATGAGCGCGACATCGATGTCCCGTGAGGACGCAAGCGGTCAGCTCCCCTACCGTCGCCCTCGGCGACCTCCGAATCCGGGACGCCGGCACCGGACGCTTGGACCCGTTCCTGCGCGACATCGCCAAGGACCGCCCCTCAGCCGCCAGAGGCGTGGGAGCCGTGCTCAATCAGGTGTTCGCTTCGGCCGTACGCCGCGACGCCATCCCCCACCAGCCGGTGGTCGGGGCGGCGACTCACGTCCTCATCGACGAGAGTCGGATCCCTGACCACGTTCCGCTGGTCAAGGCTTCTCCTTGCCGGGACGGCCGGATTCGAACCGACGACCCCTTGACCCCCCGGAAATCGCAAGGCGGTCCGGTGCTGATCGCACCGCTGGTCGGCGGTCTGACGGTGTTCACTGTGGTTCCGATTGGTGTGGCCGGTTGCTGTACTTCGCTGCGGCAATCCTTCAGCTGTTCTCACCTTCAGTAGCGCTGCCCTTAACGAGCGCTCTCGAGCACACCGCTTCAGGAGCAGCCAGCCAAGCGAGTTCTGCTGCGGTGCCGATTCACACACACAGCGGTTGGTGCCAGTGTGCGATCCAGTTCGTCGGCGTTCTTTCCGGCGTCGCGGAGGCTGACGGGTGCCAGGCGAGCACACGCAGACAGGCTTTTCGGCCGCTACGAGCAGCTCGCACCAGTTCGGGTGCCGACGTGTAGAGCGCTGTCCTGAAGGAGCGTCTTTGTGGGCCAGGCCGGCCGACGGACTCCAGGGCTCTAGAGATCATCGGGCAACCAGTGTGGATCGAGGCTCTTGCCGTGGCCTTGAGGGCAGGTTCCGTAGCCAGTGCTCGAGACGCTCCAGTGCTGATAGCAGAACGAGGCGTCGCATTGACCGCAGAATCCGGCATCGTCGTAGAAGCCCGCACTGGTGACGGCGGCGTACCGGTACGGCTGGGTGAAGGCGGCAGCGATCCGATCCACATGCTCCAGGTCCACCGGCAGACCGGATCCGTTGCCCGCCGCGACCCCAGTGAACAGCAGCCACCACTGCTGGCCTCCGGCGCGCTCTCGGGCAGCGTTATAGGCGTCGCGCTGCGCCGGTGACCAGCGCGGCCAGTCTGCGGGCCGGGTACCGGGTGCGACGAGTTCGATGCGTGCTGCCGGTCGCCCGCACACCGCGCACGGTGGTTCTGCTACGAAGGCCTCGAGCATGGCTCATCCTCTCCCTGTTGACCGCGGCGACCGTGGTGCCCAGCATCCCGGCGGTCTCCTCGGCGGAGTAACCAGAGGACATCACGCAGCAGCAGTACGGCACGCTGCCGCGGCCGCAGATGCCGCAATGCGGCGACGAGCGCGAGTTCCATGGTCTCCCTCGCGATCGCGCGGGTCTCCGGATCCGGTTGAACGGACGGGACAAGCCGGTCCGGATACGGTTCGAGCCAGGCCGCCTCGCCCCGGACCACGCCGCCGCCGGTGTGGTGCCGACGGACTGGCGCACGGCGAGCGCCATGAGCACGGCCCGGGCCGTTCGGTACCACTCCGGCTCCGGGCCGCGCTCGGTCGGACCACCGACGACGCACGACGCAGCAGAAGGCTGACCCCTCGGGCGACGCGAGCATGATCACCTCGATCATCAGGACGTCATCGCGGTGCGACGCCGGGGCGTGACCATTGTGCGGTGGGGCGGCCGTTGATACGCCATGGGTGCCCGGCGATCCGCGGCCAGCCTTCAGGCGAGTCTTCCCAGTTCTCCTGCCGGCCGTACACCGTGAGGTCCAGGACGTGGTAGGTGGTCATCAACGCCTCCACGCCCCGCCCGGTGGTCCAGTAGGTCTCGTAGACCTTGTCGCCGTCGCGCAGGTAGCACGCGATGAACCCGAAGTCACGACCGTCGGCCAGAGCCGGGTCGGAGTCCTTCGCCGAATACCAGGGGAACCGGTAGCCCATGAACTCCGCGAACGGGGCACTTTCGTCGTAGGGA
Organism: Micromonospora sp. Mcm103; assembly: GCF_024519755.1. Taxonomy (NCBI): domain Bacteria; kingdom Bacillati; phylum Actinomycetota; class Actinomycetes; order Micromonosporales; family Micromonosporaceae; genus Micromonospora; species Micromonospora sp. Mcm103. The sequence goes on along the minus strand of NZ_JALJRJ010000012.1, from coordinate 27,534 downwards.
CCCTCGCAGAACACGGCGTAGGTGACGTCCCGAGCGTGCAGGTAGTCCAGCGTCTGCATGTGACAGGTCGAGTAGGTGCACCCCTCGCACTGATGCTCGTACGGGTTGCCGTCGTGCCACATGTGGAAGTAGGCGATGAGCATCCGGCGGCCCTCGAACACCTCCACCAACGGGGTGTCTCCGCCGGGGCCCCGCACCGTCACCGGCGGCATCAGGGTCATCGGCAGCTGACGACGAGCGGCTGCGATCGCGTCTCCTTCGCGGGTGTGGGCCTTCTCCCGGACCAGCAGTTCGTTGCGCTCGCGCAGCCAGGTCTCCCGGTCGACGACCGGGGGCGCGGCGGCGCTGGACGCGGGGGTTGCCGTCATGGCTGTCTCCTTCGTGGAGTGGGGATCGGTCACAGGTACAGACGACCGAGTCGGCGATCGTCATCGGTGACCGATGACGGCTGGCTCCGCGGTCGTCAGTACGGTGGTGAGAACCACTCAGCCCAGGGGAAATCACATGTCCGACTCGCCGGGTGGGAAGGCGGTCTGGCTGCAGCGCGCCTTCGACGAGCACCGGCGTGAGCTGCACGTCCACTGCTACCGCCTCGCCGGGAACGTCACCGACGCGGATGACCTGGTGCAGGAGACCTTCCTGCGTGCCTGGCGGGCTCGCGACCGCTTCGAGGGGCGGGCGTCGGCGCGCACCTGGTTCTACCGGATCGCCACGAACGTCTTCCTCGACAGCCGCAAGGCGGCCAGTCACCGGACGGTACCGTACGGTGATCCGCTGGAGTGGTCCACCGAGCTCGGTCCCTATCCCGACGCCCTGCTGGCCGACGATCCGCAGGCCGGTCTCGCCGCCCGGGAGACCGTCGAGCTGGCCGTGATCGCAGCGCTCATGTACCTGCCGCCGCGGCAGCGGGCGGCCTTCGTGCTGCGCGACGTCTACGGCTGGACGCCGCAGGAGATCGCCGCCACGCTCGACACCGCCGTAGCGGCCGTCAACAGCCTCCTCCAGCGGGCCCGCCACACCCTCCGGCGGCGCGCTCCGTCGGACCCGAAGGACTGGCGCCGCCCGCAACTCACCAGTGCGGACGAAGAGATCCTGCGCCGCTACGCCGACGCGAAGGACCCGGAGACGATCCGGGAACTGCTCGCCGAGGACGTACGGATCACGATGCCGCCCGAGCCGCCGGTCGTCGGCATCGACGCGGCCGCGGAGTTCCTCGGCCGACCGCTCGACTGGCGTACGTTCCCCACCTCGGCCAACGGGCGCCCGGCACTGATCAACTATCTCCGCCGGCCCGGCAGCCCGCACTACGAGGCGTTGGTCGTCGACGTACTCCGGATCGAGAACGGGAAGATCGTCGAGAGCAACGCCTTCATCGGGGCCCGTCACGTCGCCGCCTTCAGCATGCCCGCCACGCTCGAGCCCTAGACGAGCCAAGTGCCGGATCCGGAGCTGCTGTGCTGTCCGATGAGCACGTCGTCGTCGGTGAGCGTTGCGATCAGCCGGCGGAGAGGAACGGTGAGCCGACTTGCGCCCGGCGCGACCTGTGCCGCTCGGTACGGGCGCCGCGCGGTGCGGGACGACGCGCGAGCTGATCAGGCGCCGACGGCCGCACATGGTGCCGGCGAATCGTTCGACGCACGGTGCTTCGACCGGATGACGAGGGGAACGCAGGCCGCGCCGACGAGACCCGTCGCGATCGCGGTATCGGTCATCCACCGCATGGATTCATCGGCGTTCGAGAAGGCGACGAGTATCCCGGTATTGACGCCCCAGTGCAGGACGGTGGCCACGAGGATGCGAGCCCACCATGGGCGCCCGGCCGTGATGGCTGCCGCGGTGATGGACAGTCCGATGGTCGAGACGACGAAGACGGAGTAGACCGCGATTCCGGCGCCCGCCACGTGGAAGTGGCCGAGCCCGAAGAGCATGCCGGTGACGGCGGCGGCCGGTAACGTCGGCATGCGTGTTTCGAGCAGGGGTTGTACGAGGCCCCGCCAGCCGACTTCCTCGCCGGCCGCGCCGAGGAACTGCGCGAACAGGATCAGGGCCAGCGGTGCGGGAAGCGTCGAGGTGTCAAGCGACTGCCAGCGGCGCGGCTCGACGATCGCCAGAAGCCAGAGAAGGACGACGACCGCCAACGACAGCCCGACGGCGGCCCAGAGTGGAGCGAGGACGCCTCGCCTGGTCGTACGCGGGTAGGGCAGGCGGCCTCGCCAGATCGCGTACATGACGAGGGCGCCGAACGCGGTGGAGAACTGGGTGAGCACCAGGATTGTCGGGTCGAGCCCGGTCACCCCCTGCGCCAGCGTGAACAACGGCGAGGCGGCGGCCGACACCACCAGAAACGCGACGACGACCGTTGTCACGCGCGGCCTACCCGCTCCCCGCGGAGGAACAATGTTCGTCTTCGTCATGCGTCCAGCCTCGGCCAGGCGACGGCGTCAGACACTGGAGCTGGGCGTGCGGCTGGGTGCAGTTTTCCCTACCAGCGGGCTCAGCGTTCGTTGAGGTACGCCAGTACCGCCAGGACCCGTCGGTTGTCGTCGAGACTCGGGTGCAGACCGAGCTTCGCGAACACGTTCGAGATGTGTTTGGTCGTCGCGCTCTCGCTGATATGCATCTCGCCGCCGATCGCCGTGTTCGAGCGCCCCTGCGCCATGAGGTCGAGGACCTGCCGCTCGCGTTCCGTGAGCGTGCCGACGGGCCCGCGCCGTTCGACACGGTTGATGAGCGCGCTGATGACCGTGGGGTCGAGTACGGTGCCGCCGGCGGCGACCTGGGTGAGGGCGTCCATGAACTGACGCGGATGGGACACCCGATCCTTCAACAGGTAGCCGATTCCACCGGCCCCGTCGGCGAGGAGTTCGCGTACGTACAGCTGCTCGACGTACTGCGAGAACAGCAGGACCGGCAGAGCGGGTTGGACCCGTCGTGCCGCCAGCACGGCGCGCAGCCCCTCGTCCGTGTGCGACGGAGGCAGGCGGATGTCGACGATCGCGACATCGGCCCGCCAGTCGCCGAGAACCCGGCACAGCTCGGGTCCCGTACCCGCCTGCTCGACCACCTGATGGCCGGCGGCCTCGAGCAGGCCGACCAGGCCGGCGCGCAGCATCATCTGGTCCTCTGCGACTACGACGCGCACGGCATCTCCATCACGATTTCCGTCGGGCCGCCCGCCGGGCTGCTGACGGCGAGGGTGCCGTCGAAGGCGGCCAGCCGCCGACGGATACCGTCGAGCCCGCCGCCGGGCACGATGACCGCGCTCCCCTTGCCGTCGTCGCGCACCCCGATTCGGAGGTGATCCTTCTCGATGTCTGCCGTCACCACGAGGTGAGCCGCGCCGGAATGCTTCGCGGCGTTGGTCAGCAGTTCGCGGGTGGCGAAGTACGCCGCAGCCTCGAGCGAGGAGTCCAGACGTCCGGGTAGCCGTACCTGCGTGGTCGTCGGCAGTGCCGACTCGATGGCCATCGCCTCGATCGCCGCGCCCAGTCCGCGATCGGCGAGGACGGGAGGGTGGATCCCGCGCATGAGATCGCGCAGTTCGCCGAGGGTGTTCGAGGAGTCCTCACGCGCCTGACAGATGAGGGCGAGCGCCGCGTTCGGGTCGCTGGCCATGAGGGTCTCGGCGATTCCCAGCTTCATGCCGATCGCCACGAGTTGGGCCTGAGCGCCGTCGTGCACATCCCGTTCGATGCGGCGAAGCTGCGCGGCCGCGTCGTCGCGGGCCTCGTCGCGGGTGGCCGAGAGGGCGGAGACCCGAGCCTGCAGGTCGACCAGGCGGCTGCCGATCAGCACGGACGACCAGCGGCCCTGTACCCGCAACCACCAGGGTCCGCTGCGGGCGCCGAACACGATGAAACCGCAGCCGAGGACGGCGGCGTACGGCACCGTGCTGGCCGACATGACTGGGATGAACGCGTACCACTCCGTCGGTTGCAGGCCGAGACCGAGGTAGAGGACTGGCATGGCCACGCAACCGTACAGACCCCAGGCGACAAGTCCGAATGGTGCGATCGCGAGCACGATGCCGGTGTACGGGTCGAGAACCGCCCACAGCATCAGATGCCAGAACGCACGGTCGGTGAGGAGCCGCCAGCACTGACGTGCCTGGGCGGCGAATCCGGACCCGGCGGGGTCCGGCAGGCTCGGCACCGCGAAACCGGTGCCGGTGAAACGCTGATGCGCCCGGCTCAGTCGCTCGGCCTGGCGATGCAGCACGCGTACGCAGCCGGGGAAGATCAGCACACCGACGCCCAGCGCGACGAGACAGAAGACGGCGACGGTGACGACCGTCATCGCCATCACCGCGACCAGATGGGCCGTGAGGACCAGCGAGCCACGCACGGCCGTCCACCGCCTGGCCAGCCCGCCCTCGCCCCTGTCCGATGTGGTCCCGTACCTCTCCTCCACAGACATGCAAATGATCATGCCCGACTCGCCCTTTACATGGCATCGACGGTACGGCCCAGTTCGGCGTGTAGCTTTCCCCACCGTCACGGGATCTGGGCCACACCTTCCGGCTCATCGGTAAGAACGGGTGTCGTGCTCATCTCCCGCCCACCGGAACGGTCCGAGAGCCGGGTTTCCCGACGTCCGAGCACTCGTGAGTGGCATCTGGCACTTCCACGGTCAAGGCCGTAACGATCGCTTCACCAGCCAGCCACCGCTCCGGTTGGTCCGCCTCAAGAAGGCCGCCGACCGGTCGAAGGCTAAGGCCACGGCCACGGCCTCGGTCGTCGTTGCTCTCCGCACTGCGACCACCTCTAGGTCGAGGTAGCGCGTACTCAGCGGCAGATGAAAGCGCATCCGTACGGATGTCGCCGACGTGCAGCGGCCCGGGCATGATGATCGGGTGCGCACCCTGGAGGAGCTGACCACTACATCCGATCCGGCGTGGCCGGCGCTCGAGATGGAACTGCTATCGAATCCGCAGATCTCCATCTTGCCGGTCTCTGCAGCCGCCGGGCGGCACAGCCTGCACCGCCTGCAGGTTTCCAATCGGTCGCGGATGGGCGCGTTGGCATTGCACACCGGCGGTCTGCTGGTCGATGGCGGCTGGCTGCGTGTGCTCGGCGGCGGTGGTGAGCGCGGCCTGCCCTCGCTGGCGGAGGCCAACGGCCTGCCGGGCGAGGAGCAAGCGCCTGCGGCGCTGGTCGTCGGCTACGACGTGCTTGGCGGACGGTTCGAGGTCAACGGCCCCGACCCGGCGATTATCGGCCGCCCCGGGGAGCCCGGAGAGGTGTGCTACTTCGGGCCGGACACGTTGGAGTGGGAGTCCCTCGGCGCTGGTCACGGCGACTGGCTGTCGTGGATCACCGAGGGTGGTACCGGCCAGTTCTACGAGTCGCTGCGCTGGCCAGGCTGGCAAGATGAGACAAGCCGGTTGCCCTTGTCGCACGGCATGACGGTCTACCCGTTCCTCTGGTCGCGCGAAGCACATCGGGACCTCGCTGGCACCACACGACGGCCGGCGCCCATGGCCGAGCTGTTCTCGTTGCAGGACAAGTTTGCTGCACGGGTCGCCGCGGAACCGGACACCACGGCGTTGCACATCCGCGTCGTGTAGCGGCCGCGTCAGCACCCCAAGCCTGATCCTCAACGACGCACTCTCAGCGACGACGGAGGTCACGTCCGCGCTGGTGGTGCAAAAGACGGCCATCGCGTGATCCAGTCTGATGTTGTGCGGCGATTGGCGCGGGGTCGGGTCCGACCGCGACGACAACCGCGGCCCCGGACGGTCGCCGATACGACGCGCGCCCGGGGCCGCCCCCGTCGCGGGAACTCAGCCCCAGTTGTACCGGCCGGCGACCTGCCAACTGGTGAAGTACAAGACCTCGCCGCGATACATCACGCACTTGTCGACGGCGGAGCGCTGGATGGCGGCGTAGTACTTGTAGTTCCCGGAGTCCTCGACCCAGGAACCGCCCTCCACCCGGATGCCCGCCGCCAGCCCGGTCGTCGAGCCGACGGCCACCCGCTTGAGGGTGACGACGCAGTTGTAGCCGGTCGCGCCGTTGCACAACAGGTAGACGTCGCCCACCTTCGTGCCGTCGGAGGCGTTGATCGACCGGTGGCCGTCACTCGCGTAGGCCCACGAGCCACCGAAGTCGTTGTTGCACGCCTGCGCCGCGGTGAACGGGTTCGTCGCCGCCCAGGCGGGCGAGGCGAGCCCTGTCGCCGCGAGGATCGCGGCAACGATCGAGACGGCCAGTCGTCGCGCTGATCCGCGCACCCGTACCTCCAATTGCTCTGGCGCGCGGAGACCGCGCGCACGAGCCGCCATCATCCACAATGTGTGTGGCGGACCTGCCCGCGCCGGGCGCTCGCGGCGCTCGCTGGCAGGTTCCGGTGGCCCGAATCCCGGTGGTTGTCGTGGCCGCGCGCGAGGCGGAGGCCGTCACCGCAGGAGCGGGGCGAGGCCGTCGAGGAGGCGCTGGAGGCCGAACTCGAAGAGTGTGTCCAGGTTCCAGGCCCCGTCGTCGGCGGCGATGAAGCGGGCCAGCAGCGGGAGCCGCCCGTCGGTCAGGACCGCGCCGATGCGTCCTTCCTGGGCCTCCAACCACTGGGCGTCGGTCAGGCCGCTGTCCTGCTCGGCCTGCGCCTCCTCGGCCCGGTTCACCGCCGTGCCGCGAACGTGGTTGGCCACCGTCACCGCCGCCGTGAACTGTGCGTTCAGGTCGAGCCCGCGTCCGTCCAGGGCCCGCATCATCCATTCGGTATGGACCATCGCGTGCGGGGCCGGCAGCGGCCGGGTGAAGGAGACCGCCTCGGCCAGCCAGGTGTGCCGACGGTACATCGCCCATTGCAGCCGGGCGATGGCCTCGAGGCAGGCCCGCCAGCCGTCGCGCTCCGGGGTGAGGGCCGGGGGCGGATTGTCGGCCATGACCTTGTCGATCATGAACATCACCAGCTCGTCGCGGTCGGCCACGTACCGGTAGATCGCCATCGTCGGGATGCCGAGCCGACCGGCGAGCCGGCGCATCGACAGGCCGTGCAGCCCCTCGGCGTCGGCGGTGGCCACGGCGGTGGCGACCACCTGCGCACGGTCCGGGCCGGGTGCTCTGCCCACATCGGCGGCCACCACGGTGCCGACGCCCCGTACGGGCTCGACGAGACCCCGCTCGCGCAGGGTGGCCAGGACCTTCGTCGCGGTCGCCATCGCCACCCCGTACTCGGCTATGAGCTGCCTCGTCGACGGGATCCTCGTTCCGGGGGCGAATTCGCCGGACGCGATCCGGCCAGCGAGATCGGCGGCGATCCGGCGGTACGGCGGTTCCTCCACAGCAGCCTCCCGTGCACTAGTGCAGTGACGATACCCTGAGAGCGAATACGGGGGACAGCCTGACTATTGCCCGTCGTAGTGCGCTCGTACGGTGTACAACATGACTGAAATCGTGCAGCTGGACCCGGAGCGTAGGACCTACGACGACCCGGTGGCCGCGCTCGACGGCGTCGCCGTCGAGCGCGCCCCGGGGGATGTTCGCCGACGGCACCGAGCCGACGGCCACCGGAATGCCGCGACGAAGAGGCGGCACGTGCCCCTCGTGGTCGCGGGAGGGTCGGCGTCATGAGCGCGCTCCGACCTGACCGGCAGGGCCGCGCCCGAGGTGCAGCCGCCCACGACGACGACGCCCGGATCAACGTCGTGGACGCGTTGCGCGGGATCGCGCTGCTGTTCATCCTGCTGGCCAACGTGTGGTACTTCAGCTCCGGATTCGAGTTCCACCTGGTCGACGATCCGGCGCACGGCACGGTCGACCGGCTGGTCGCAGGTGCGGCGGAACTGCTGTTCGTGATGAAGGCGTACCTGCTGTTCTCATTCCTGTTCGGCTACAGCTTCACCCTGCAACTCGACTCAGCGGCCCGGCGTGGGGTGACCTTCGGCCCGTCGTTCCTGCGCCGGTTGTCCGGGCTGTTCGTGCTCGGGGCGCTGCACGCGGTGCTGCTGTACCACGGCGACATCCTCACCACGTACGCGTTGCTCGGTCTCGTGCTGCTCGCCGCCCGGCGGACCGAACCGCGCGCCGCCCTGCTCGCAGCGGCGGTCATCGTGGGCGTGGTCGCGACCGCGATCGGTCTGGCCGCGGTCCTCGGCGCCACGGTGGTCCCGGACGAGGCCGCCGCGGTCGCCGCCGGTGCGCGTTCGACGGAGGCCCTACGCGGCGGGCTCGGTGATGTCGTCCTGGAGCACCTGCGCTCGTTGCCGTCAATGCTCGGCGCACTCGCCGTGCAGGGGCCGTTGGCCTTCGCCGCGTTCCTGGTCGGCCTCGCCGCCGGCAGGCACCGGACGCTCGCCACCGTGCCCACCCACGAGAACCTGCTGCGCCACTGCGAGCGGGTCGGCTATCCGGTCGGTCTCGCCGGCGCCGCCGTGTTCACGGTCGGTGGCGGCTCGGCGAGCATGACCGGGCTGATGGTCAGCGCCGTCACCGCGCCGTTCCTCGCCGCGGCCTACGCCGCGACCCTGCTGCGTCTGTTCACCAGGCGACCGCGCGTCGCGGACGCCTTGGCGCCCGCCGGACGCATGGCGTTGACGAACTATCTGGGCCAGTCACTCCTCTGCGTGCTCGTGTTCACCGGCGTCGGGCTGGGCCTGGCCGGTCACACCTCGCCGGCGCAGACGCTGCTGATCGCACTGACGATCTTCGCGGTGCAGGTGGCGACCAGCGCGTGGTGGATGCGGCGGTTCCGGTACGGCCCCTTCGAGTGGGCGTTGCGCGCATGGACCCACCGCCGCTGGCCCGACCTGCGGCGATAGCCACTCCGACCGCCGAGCAGATCGCCGAGCCCGGCCGCGTGCTGCGTGGCCGGGCTCGTCGTCGGCGGTCACCGTGCCGGAGGCCAGGGATGGCCCCGGCGGACGGTCCGTCGGTGCCGGCCGCCCTCGGCCGGGCGGGTGCCGGCCCGCCGGGCACGTTCGCGACGTGCCCGGCGGATCCGACAGCGCGTCAGCGCGCGGTGAGGCGGAAGGCGTCGAGGACGGTCTGCTCGACGGTGTTGCCGGCGGCGTCCTCCGCCCTGGCCCTGATGCTGACCGTGCCCGTGGTGGCGGCCAGGCGCGGGGCCTGGTAGCTCGCGGTGTAGTTTCCGCCGGCGCGGCGGGGTCTGCCGTTCAGTGCGAGCACCGTGGCCGCTGGGCGCATGGGGGATCCTCCTCCGGCAGGGGTGTGAGGGCTGCGGCCGCGACTGGTCACAGCGGCAGGTGGCGACGCGGTCCACGTCGAGGCTCGCCGGCAGGGACGACAGTCCATCCAGGACGTCGGTGAGCAGGTCGAGCCCTTCCGGGACGGCCCCGGCCCGGATCAGGCACCCCGCCTGCCGCTCGCGGGAGAGCGCCGCGCCGTACGGCCGGGGAAGCGCCGCCCAGGCCGCGGCGGCCCGGCCGAACAGGCCCGCCGCCGAGGCGTGGTCGCCGGCGGCCTCGGCGAGCAGGCCCCGGCAGTCCAGCACGGCGGCCCGCGGCGCCGGTAACCGCCCGGTGGGCAGCCCTCGGGCGAACGCGTCGACCAGGTCCTGCGCCTGTGCCGTGGCTCCGACGGCGAGCAGGGCCTGGACGCGGGCGGGCACCAGGTCGGCGCCCCACAGCCAGACCCCCTTCTCCGCGACGACCTCGCCGGACTGCCGGAAGTGTCGCGCGAGCTGTGCCAGCGGTCGTGGGGTCACGGTTTCGAGCACCCGCCCGGCACGCTCGTGCAGCGTACGGCGGTCCCGTTCGTCGATGGCGTCGTAAACGGCCCGTCCGGCCAGGACGTGGCGGAAGGACACCCTACGGTGGTCCCGTCCGTGCAGCAGGCGGCGATCGTCACGGGTTCAGGATCGGAACACTTCCCGATTGGCGAGCAGCAGTACAGCCGCACTCAACGCCAATGCTGGAGGCCAGCACAGTTGGGCATTCGTCCACCCCGTCTCCTGCGGGATAGGCCATGGCGACTTGGTACCTGTGAAGAACAGCGTCCCGACGAGCGCAACGCCCTGAACCAGCGGCCCGGCCGACGCCGCGCCGAGATCGTCGCGGTATCGCGCCGCCACGGCGGCCGCGGCCAGCGGAATCAACCCGCACACCGCCGCCTGCATGGTGACGGGGCCGATGGGCCCGACGACGATCTGGCCGTTGACCGCCACGATCGCCAGGTAGAGCAGCACCCACACCGTGGTGGCCGGGAGCAGGACCAGGGCCACCCTCAGCCACTGCCGTATCCATCGCGGGGACGGCGCCATCACCGTCGATGCCATCCGGTCCGGCAGCGCGAAGCAGACCGCCGCGCCCAGCGCGGCCGCAGCCAGTCGGAGGCCGGGCAGCGCGAGGCCCGGCGTCGGCTCGGCGAGCAGTGCAGGTAGCTGGCTCAGCACCGCGAGTGCGGCCGCGGCGGCCAGGGGCCACCAGGGCACCGCCCGGGCGAGCGGCCGGGTCAGCAGCATCCCCATGCGGATGGCGCTCACCGGCAAATCCTCGGCTGGTCCGACGATCCGGATGCCGCCGGCTCGTCAACGGTGGGGATCGCCGGCGGCTTCACGGTCACCCCCAGCGGAGCGAGAGCCGCCCCGGCCGGGTCCATGATCTGCGCCCAGTGCGCGACCAGGAATGCGGCCACCTCGTCATGCGGCCGGGCGAGCAGCGCGGCTGCGGCGTGCGCGTCCGCCCGGTCGTAGCGGACTCGCCCAAGGCTCAGGCCGCCATCGGGGAGGTGGCGCGCACCATCCGGCAGAGCCTGGGCAAGCAGCCACAGGGCGACCACAGTGCGATGTTGACCGGAACCGACGCAACCGGACCGGGCATCGTCGTCGAACGGCGTGAGCCCGCGCCCGAACAATCCGGTAGCCGCGGTGGTGTAGGTGATGGTCAGCTGCGTACGGGAGTCCTCCGCCCAGCGACCGTGCCGCCCCCAGCGCGGCCAGGTGGCGATCTCCGGCACCCCGGGAACGAGGACGACGCCATTGTCCATGCCGGCGAGCTGGCGGACCGTCGGACGGGTGGCCTCGGCCGGAAGGTTCCGTGCGACCGGCTCGACCGCCTCCCGCCAGAGCGGAATCCAGCCCGCGAAATGCGGAAGGGCGCAGTAGCGCACACCGCCGTGCATCTCGCAGTCGAGCACCGCCGGACCGGCCAGCGCGTCGTTCATCTCGGGGTAGATCACCGCCGGGGTCGCCCGCGCCTGCTGGTCGGTGGCGAACGCTGAGGTCGCGATCGCCGTGAGGATCACCCCGATCGCGATGATCCGGCGGTGTCTCCACCACAGCAGCGCGACGATCACGGCCAGGACGGACATCAGATAGACCAGGTGCCACCCGGTGGGACGCGCCGCCCCGGTCGCCCATGGTGCGTCCGGCACGGGGAAAAGGTGCAAGAGCACACTGTCGGAGCCGGTGGCCAGCAAGCTGGTGAGGACGACCGCCATCGCGATCATTGTCAGCGGCCCGGCGGCCGTCGCAGGCAGCCAACGCCCCACCACGATCCCGAGCGCCGCACCGATCGCCGGAACCACCACGATCACCAGCAGCACCCAGGGGTCCAATCGCCCGACCGGCCAGGCCGGCAGCATGAGTAGCAGCCCGGCGAGGCAGAGGGTAGCGCCGGCGGCGCCGGAGACCGCCACCAGCGCGAGCAGGCCGACGCCGCGCCGAGCGGCGGTCGTCGGCACTGTTTCGAGACCCTCCGCCGCGGCGCGCCGATCCCGGCTCGCCGCCAAATGCCCGGCCAGCAGAAGCGCACCCGCCAGCACGAGCGAGGACATCCCCGCGTTTTCGGCGAAGGTCTCCCACGTCGGCATCGTGGTCCACCCCCATGCCGTACACAGCGCCAGGGATAGCACCATGCCGCCCCAGAGGAGCGGACTGCGCAGCACCAGGCGCGCCTCGGCGCGGGCGAGCGCGCCCACCGCCACCCGACCGCTGGGTCGGACCGGTGCCGGTGCGAGCGTCGTCATCGGGCCACCCCCTCGCGCGTCGACGAGCCGAGCAGGAGCAGGTAGCCGTCCTCGATGGAGGGGGAGGCCGGCACGCCGTCTGCGGGTCGGTCACCGAGCGTCCGGTACAGCCCGTCGGCATTGCGCCAGTACGCCTGGGAGCCGGACGGAGCCGTGGTCGACAGCCACACCCGGCCGTCGGCGACAGCGACCAGCTCTCGCGGACTGCCATCGAAGATCGCGCGCCCGGAGTTCATCACCACGATCCGTTCGCAGAGTGCCCCCACGTCCTCGGTCTGATGGGTCGACAGCAGCACGGTGCGGCTCTCGCCCACCCGGGAGATCAAGGCCCGGAAGAGCATCCGCTGCTCCGGGTCGAGGCCGACCGTGGGCTCGTCAAGGATCAGCAGCTGGGGCTCGCCGAGCAGGGCCTGGGCCAGACCCAGCCGCTGCCGCATTCCGCCGGAGAGCTTGCGTACCTTGGTCCTGGCCCGGTCGGTCAGCTCGACCTGGTCGAGCACCCGGCGCACCTCGGCTCGGCGCTGCCGGCCGTCCGTCATCTCCTTGAGCACCGCTACGTAGTCGAGCAGGTCGTAGGCGGTGAACTGGGGGTAGAGCCCCGGATTCTGCGGCAGGTAGCCGATCCGCCGGCGCAGTTCGGTCCGCTGCGCGGGGACCGCCGGGTCGAGACCGAGAATCCGCAGCCGGCCCCGGTCGGCCGCCAGCGCGGTGGCCAGACAGCGCAGCAGGGTGGTCTTGCCGGCGCCGTTCGGACCGAGGAAGCCGGTCACCCCCGTCCCGAGCTCCAGATCCAGGTCGTCAAGCGCGGCCGTGGCCCCGTAACGCTTGCCGAGCCCGCCGATGCTGACGGTGGTCATCGAGTCTCCCCCAAGTCGAGGCGGCTTCGCCGCACGGTCAGTACCGCGACGGCCACCGCCGCGGCGAGCAGGTAGCCGAGTTGCGCGGTGCCACCGAAGATGACCGGCAGAGAAGATTCACGGTGGACCGTGGCCGCGGTACCCACGACGATCAGCCAGGCACTGCCCAGCAGGCCAGCGGCGGTCGAGAGCGAAACGATGGTGCTCAGCGCCAAGCTCCCGACGCTGAGCAGCAGTGCGGGCAGCAGCCAGGCCACGGCGTACCAACCCGGTCCGGGCAGCAGGACCGCCGCCGCCATGCCCATGGCCACCGCAACGGCGACGACCGCGGTGGCGCGCCAGAGGACCAGCGGCGGCCCTGCCGCCGGCGTCGTATCAGTGATCTCGTGCATCGGGTCGGCTGGCGGCCCGTACGCGGTGGCGACTGCTAGCACCGGCAGGATCGGCGCGAAGACGAGGAAGAGGGCGTCGCTGACTCGCGCCCCGGTCTGATCGAGATACGCCGCGGCCACCGCGAGGGCCAGCACCGCCGTGGTCGCACCCAACCAGGACCAGCGCAGCGCCGGCGTCGCGGCGAGCAGCTGGATCCGATGCTCAGGCAGCCCGAGCCGGCCCAGGAGCCGCCGTAGCGCGCGCTGTTTGGGCGCATGGACCGCGTCGAAGACGGCCGCCCAGTTGCCGGTCAGCCACACCGTGTCGACCGCGACACGTCCGCGGCAGGAGGCGCAGGCCAGCAGATGGGCGTCGACGGCCATGACTCGGCTCGGATCGAGCGCTCCCCGGTCGTAGTCCGCGAGCATACCCGCATCGATGTGCCAGTCGGTCATGTCAGCAGCTCCCTCAACCGGGCCCGGGCGCGCAGCAGCCGGGTCTTTGCCGTGCCCTCCGCGATACCGAGCAGCTTGGCCGCCTCCCGTACGGTCAAGCCGTCGATAGCCGTGGCCTGCATGAGCGCCCGCAGCTCCGGTGGGATCCGATCGAGCGCTCCGCCCAGGTCGCCGTGCTCGATGCCCAGCAGGACCAACTCCTCCGCTGACGGCGCCGTGGCGACGTCGGGCAACTCGGTGTTGGCGCCACTGAGCCAACGATGCGCGGGACCACGCAGCGCAGACACCAGCCGCCTGACAGCGATGGTCCATATCCATCCCGCGGCATCGGCACCAGTCGCCTCGTACCGTCGGGCGTCGGTCCAGATGGCGACGAACGTGTCCTGGAGCGCGGCATCGACCAAATCGGGGTCCGCGCAGCGCCGGCGCAGGCGGGCCCGCAGCCAGGGCGCGTGCCGATGATGCAGCAACCGGAGAGCCTCGGCCCGCTCGGCTGCAACGGCACGCAGCAGCTCGGCGTCACTGCTCAGCTCGTTGACGGACCGCTCCGGTGACTGGCTTCTTCTTCGTCGCACACAAGGACTATCGCGGTGTGCGGGGAATTTGGTTCATCGAGGATGCGGCCAGCTTCCCGTGTCGGGCAGCAGTCGGGGACTGCGGCGCCGCGCCCGAGTTCCGTCTGCGGGGCTCCGTTCATGCGCTCGTGAGACCACGGCAGTCATCAGGCCGCTCGCCAACCGCCTATCGGGCTCAGGGTGGCAGCGCCACGGGAATCGGCACCTATTTGTCCCGAGTTGCTCCGTCGGCAAGGAGTCCAGCAATGAGCGCGACGCCGCAAACGCACGCGATCTACCAGGCCATCCATGGCCAAAGCCCCAACCGAGATCAACTCAGTAGACCGCCGAGTTGAGGGTCCCAACGGCGGCATGCTCGCCATGGAATCGACCGACAGCGATCAAAACAGGGCCTCCGCAAGTCGCCGACCTGTGGAAACCCTCTCTGTCGGGACGGCCGGATTCGAGCCGACGACCCCTTGTTACCGTCCGTAGCCATCCTGCCCATGTCAATGACTATCAGAAGTAGGCGTTGAGCTGCCCAGACATGGCCAGAGGATGATCGCCAATTGTCACTGGTCGTCAACCATGCGCGGGGGTTTTCGGGAAAAAAAAAAAAAAA
>NZ_JALJRJ010000012.1:0-12743 GCF_024519755.1 Micromonospora sp. Mcm103 | reverse complement strand
AACGGGGGGCCGACAGGGGCGTCGTCAGTCCACCGCGTCCCGCTCCCCCATTAGCAGAACACCCGTCACCAAGGGAACTGTGTGCCTACTCATTCGCTACACGCTGGCCGCAGGCCTACGGCCGGCTCTTGACCCCGCAGGCCAATACGGCCCGGCAAGCGCCGACACACCACCAGGCAGTCCCCGGCCCGCCGTCGGTGCGTCAGCAGCCAGTCGGGGAAGTAGCTGCCCTGGCGGAGCTTGGGGATCGCCAGGTCGATCGTTCCGGCCCGGGTGTCCCACTCGCGCTGCCGGTAGCCGTTGCGGGAGTTGACCCGCTCGTCGCTGCGTTGCCCATGCTTCCTCGCAGAAAGTTCCGGTCCACCGACGTAAGATGATCGCGCCATGGTTCGCTGCGTGATCCTCGCCCATCGGGTTCCTGGGCGTGGTCGACCTGGTGAACCTGACCAAGTTGAGGAGGGCAGTGGAGAATCGTCATCCTGGGGCCACGGAATAGGCCCCGACAGCCCAGGCAATGGCGTGGGGACCGCCCCTCGGAGATGCTGGGCAAGAGTGCGGAAATTTGTGGGAATGGACGCATGTTCAAGTACGGGAATTGAACAGGGCGTCACCGAAGGACGCCGCAGGTCCTTCACTGTCAACCGGGTCAACTGTGTGAACCCCGGATGGCACCCTTGTCGGTGAGCGTTCAGGCGTTTGAGCATATGTGGTGGTGTGATGTCTTCTGTGGGTAAGATCATCCGGTTCGATGATGTGCGTGGTTATGGGTTCATCGCCCCGACTGGCGGCGGTGATGACGTCTTCTTTCATGCCAATGACTTCGGCGAGCAACGCCAGCTGGTGCGGATCGGCCTGCCGATCGAGTACGACGTTATAGATGGCGACCGCGGCCTGCGCGCCCGGTCGGTCCGGGTTCTGGAAACGACCGAGACGCCGCACGCGTCGACCAACGGAGACGAGATCCGATCCCGGGTCCGCACGGACGGCGACGAAGAGATGTGCGACGTTCTCGCGTCCGCCGAGTTCGTCGGGGCCGTGACCGAAATGCTCCTGCAGTGCGCGCCATCGTTGACCGGCTCCCAGATCATCGAGGTACGCAAGAGGTTCATCGAATTCAGCCGGTCCCACGGTTGGGTGGACGGCTGACACGCAGCGTGCCCTGCGTCAACGCGTAGACGCCGGCTGGTGCCCGGGCCCAGGTGCCCGGGCACCAGCCGTCGTTGCCGTTTGTGCGACCACCAAGAGGTTTGCCACCAGCATGAGGTCGGACACCAGCAGCAGGCAGCGCCTAGGTGATGGTGCCACGCCCGCTGCGCTTGCGCCCGATCAGGCGCGGGGCCGGGCCGCCGTGTGCGTGCCGCGGCGACCCCCGGCCGCAGGTCAGCTGCTGGGCGCGTCCCCGCTCCGACCCAACCACGGTGCGGCGACTGCCCACATCTGGCCCAGCATCGCCGGGGTGTTCAGGTCCTCGTGCCCGCAGGGCAGTCGGACCTCGCTGATCTCGCCGGTGATGTACGGCTTCCACAACTCGGCCGTCGGCGCGCGCTCCGGGATGCTCCGATCGGCGACGACGAGCAGCGCGTCACCGTCGAACCGACCGTACTCGTGGGCGTTGATGCAGGTAAAGTTGTTGCGCCGGAGGACCGCGAAGCGGCGCAGCTCCTCGTCGGGAGCGTTGCCGAGCACGGCACCGGCCTCCTTGCGCACGACTTCGGTGAGCGCGGCGAGCTGAGCTTCCTCGTCGGGGGCGGGCTCGTCCCCGATGACCGTCCGGATCCCCGGGTCCTTGGGATACTGGTCCAGGATGATCAGCGCGCCGACCGTCTCACCGACGGCCTGCAACTGCACCGCGATCTCGTGGGCAAGCACCCGCCGTAGGGACCACCCGAGCAGATGGTACGGCCCGGTGGGCTGCACCGAGCGGATGTGTTCGAGCGACACGGTGGCGGCCTCGCGCAGCGACGTGGACAGCGGGCGCTTGCCGTCCAGGCCGGGTGCCTGCAGGCTGTACAGCGGGGTGTCCAGCCCGTCCGCCATGCTGGACAGGTCCATGCGCTGGATGAGGACGGCGACCATCAACACCATGGCTAGCTGGCTGGGCAGGGCCGGGCGGCACCCGCAAGCACTGGCGGGATCGCTCTGGACCGCTGCCCATGTCCGGCAGGCCTTTCGCGTGGATCGCGCCACCGCACTCGCCGGCTGCGACGAATCCGTCCGGAGCTATTGAGAACTGCTCGACCAGGAGCCGGAAGCCTTCCGCGACGCGTTCAGGACCGTCGAGGAACTCCGTGACCGACTGCGGAACACCGAGTTCCGACCGGACCGGCGCCCGCGGGCATCGTGGTCGCCCGACGGTGACGCAGACGGGCTTTTCGCCGCTGCCGAGATCGTCCCGGTGAGCATCCTCCCGGGACGTCACCGACCCTTGCGTCACCGGCCCTCGGTGAGACCGGAGTAGATCACGTCGACTGTTCTGGCCACCGGGGTGCCGTTGTTGCCGATCCGCAGCACCGGCACCCCGCGGGCGTCGGCGAGCCAGCCCAGGACCAGGTCGTAACGGTCTCGCACCGCCGCCAGACGCGCGCCGGTCTCGTGCATCTCCGCGCCCTGTCGCCGACCGGCGATCCGGGCAAGCGCCTGCTCCACCCCGATGTCAAGCAGGATGATCTTGTGTGGCAGCTCGGTGCGCATCAGCTTCCGGAACTCCTTGAGCAGCAGTTCCGGCGGCAGGTCGTGCAACGCCAGCAGGCGGCGCCCGAGCAGCCAGAGATCCCGCCCAGCACCCACCCGCTCCGCCCAGTCCAGGACCGCTCGCATGGCCAGCGGACCGACGGTCGCCGCCTGCCGCGCGAACTCGTCCGGCGAGATGGCGTCCGACGGCCGTGCTGCGGCCATCCGTCCGTAGAGGGGCAGGTACACCATGGTGTCGATGAGCGGATGCCGCTCGGCCAGGATCACCCGAGGCTGGCGTCGGTCGCGGACATGCCGCTCGACCGAGGAGTACGTACGCAGCTGCAAATAGTAGGTCCCGATCTTCAGCTCCGGGCTACCGAGTTGATCGGCGACCAGCGACACGCGATGCAGATGCCGGGACAGCTGCCGCGCGGGCCCTTCACCGTTCTCGTGCGGTCGAACCGCGTGCAGGACCGCCAGGTCGCCCCGGTGCCCGGAGCCGGCCGCACGCGCGGCCAAGCCCTGGGCGACGGCAGTCTTGCCGCTGCCGTCGATGCCGACCAGCGCCACCCGGTACGGCGCCCGGTCAGCCATGGCCGACCCCCACCCGTCCCACCTGCGCCTCGATCTCGCACAGCCGGCGAGTGGTACCCACGACGCGTTCCAGGAACGGGTACTCCCGATGCTCGTGTGCCAGCAGGTACAGCTGCAACCGGCTCAGCAGCAGATCCCACAGAGCCAACTGGTAGCCGCGCCGCCACAGCGTGAGGTCCGCGCCGCACGCCGGGCCGCCGAGTCGCTCCCAATGCATGACCAGATAGGACTCCACCTCGTCCGGCGATGCCTCGGGAGTCAGCACGAAGGTCAGCAACTCGGCCAGGTCGCGCTGCGGCACGTGCCAGGTAGCCAACTCCCAGTCGTACACGATGGGCAGGCGACCGTTCGGCCGGAATGCGATGTTGCGGGGGTTGAAGTCGTGGTGCACCAGTGTCCTCGGCATCGCCGCCAACTCGGCGGTCCAGCTGGCGATCCGCTCCACGAGCCAGCGGGCCAGCGCAGCCAGGTCCAGACCGGACGAACCGGCCTTCAGCAGGTCCGGATAGGTCGCGGTGTTGTGGTCGATCAAGGCCGTCCACAGTTCGCCGGCGGCTGCCAGGCCCGGCAGCCCGTCGCTCACCCCGAGTGCCGCCGCATCCTCCCGACGCTCGAGCCACCCGCTGTGCACGCCGGCGATCCCGGCAATGGCGGCGCCGACATGCGCCGATGTCCACCCCCTGATGCCGTCCGCCGGATCGAGGAGCACCGCACTTTCCCGCAGATCCTCCAACAGCAGGACGTACGCCTCCCGATCCGGGTCGTCGTGCCATCCGTAACACCGCGGAAGCACATCGACCAGGGACGGATGCTGGCTGCGGTAGATGGCCAGTTCCCGCCGGTGCGCACCCGAGAAGCCACCGACCGCACGACCATGACGCCGCCAGGCGGCCCCGAGACGCTGACCCCCCAACGAGGCGATCTTGCCGATCTCGACCAGCACCTCGTCGTCCAGCGCCTTGATCTTGGCGACGACACCGAGCCGTTGCCGCTGGCCGTCGAGGCCGACACAGTCGACGCGCAACGGATGCAGACCGGTGAACTTTCGCCGCTCACCGCGGGCCGCGAGGTCGCTGAGAATGCCCGAGCCGCCGAACTCCTCGGCCGGGGCGGCGGTCACCGTCACCTCGTCGGACGGGATCGTCCCCCTCAACAACCGCGGCGCGATCACCGTCTGCAGTTCCTCCCGGGTCAGCCAGTTCACCCGACGGGCCCGACCGAGCCGCTGGTGGGCGTCGGCGAACTGCCCGCCGCTGACGGCCGCACACGTCGAGACGTCCAACGCCAGGGCGAACCCACAGATGATCTCGGCCAGCCGCCGCCCGGTCCCCTCCCCCGCACAGCCGAGCACCGCGAGCAGATCCCGCTGCTGCGGTAGCCCGGTACCACCGCCCACTGTGCCCAGCACAAGGTTCGGTAACAGCAGGGTGGCGAGCAGCCCGCCGTCGGTCGGCTCCAGCGAGAAGATCCCGGCGCCCGATTCGTGTACGCACGCCACGTCCTGTCCGGTGGCGATGAACATCGCCGAGATGACGTTCGAGACGTTGATGTTGTGCCCCACCATTCCGGCCTGCTGGCTGGCCAGTACCGAGCAGTGATAGAGGGCCATGAGCGACTCGGGTGTGGTCTTGAGCGTGGCCTCCACCGTCGCGCGGTCGAGATGGCACTCGGCCGTCACCCGGGTACCACGACCGCCCGTCATTGACAGATGGCTCACCTTCTTGTCCCCGCTGAGGTTGCCCTCGACGAAGTAGCGGACGGGCGTGATCTCGGGCCGCCCGACGAGGGCCTCGTCGAGCCACTGGCAGATCCGCCAGGTCGCGACGGTCGTCATGTTCTGTCCTGCCGCGTCCGCCGTCTCGTAGCCGAGAAGCAGGTGCACGTACCGCCCGATCTGGAACGGCTCGACGGAGACCAGCGTGGTATGCCGGGAGACCTCCCGTACCTGCCCTTCCATGCCGGGCCGGACGGTGCCGAGCCAGTCGACGAACGCGGCGGCGGCGGCGAGGTCGCTGAACTCGTAGGCGGGCGCCCGGGTCATCCGCTGGCCCAACGTCCGGGTGGCCACGCCGCCGCCGCGGGTGATCGCCCGGGCACCGCGCGACACCGAGGCCACCAGGGCACCCTCGGTGGTGACCAGCGGTGCGACCACCGAACCGTGGACCTCACCGCCGGTGAAGAGCAGGGGACCGGCCAGGCCCACGGGGAGTGCCACGGTGCCGATGAAGTTCTCGATGTTGCCGGTCAGTTGTTCCGCCGCGAGGATACTGTCGGCGCCGAGCGAGGCCAGCGGCATCCGGCTGCGACGGCGTAGCCATTCCAGCCGTTCGATGCGGGCCGACTCGGTGTATCGGCCGCGGCCGGGAATGGCGCTCACCGCTGGCTCCCGACGATCGTCGGCGCGTTGGTGGTGATCCGGTCCCAGACGTTCGGATCCGGTTGGAAGACCCGGTCCTTGACCCGCGGCGGCCGTTCGCCGGCCCTGACCCGGCGCTCCCATTCGACAAGGAACGCGTCCGGGTGCGTCACCGTCAGCCGGACCGCTCCGAGCCCACCGGAGGCTCGGGCCCGCCGGTAGCCCGGCGACTGCTCAGCCAGCCGTCGCTCCAGAGCCTCGGCGAGCGCCGCGACCACGTCGCTCGGCGGGGTGGCGACCAGGGCCAGCGCCACCTCGTAGCGGGCGGGGGACCAGCCCGTCCGTCGGGCCGTGGCGTTCCGGATCTCCAGGCCAACCTCGGTCAGGGCCGCACCGAGGGCGCGTATCAGGTCGGGCTCCCGGAGCCGCTCGCCGGAGCCGGAACTGATGGTGCCGCGACCGGCGTAGGCCACTTCCGGGGTACGCCCGGCGAAGCCGACCACGCGGACGATGTCCAGCGTGGCGCACCGGTACAGGCCACCGACGTGGGTGAGGACGATGTGGTAGTCGCGGCCCTCCTCCAGTTCGTCGGCGAGCAGGGTGTCGCCGTCCGGCTCGATGTCCCGGTCGGCCGGCACGAACTCGTAGAAGCAGCCCGGCAGGAACAACGGTCCCGAGGCGGGGTCAGCCCCCAGGGGGATGGCCACCGGTCCCTCGCAGGAGGCGATCGGCGGTGACAGCACGATGGTGTCGGCGCCGAACGCCTCCCGCAGCGGGGGAAGGTAGAGCGAGGCGAGGGCCGTGTTCCAGGACAGGATCACCCGGAGGTTGGGCCACAGGTCGACCGGACGCAGGGTGCCGCGCCGTTCGGCGACCTGCCGTAGCTCCAGTGCCCGGGCCGGGTTCGGCTCGCCGTACGGTCGTCCGCCCAGCGTCCCGGCGTGCAGCTCCGCCGCCATGCGGGGCCACCACTGGGCGAGCTGGTAGGGCAGCGCGGCCACGATCGCCGGGTTGACCGCGATGATCCACCTGACGTCACGCTCGACGGCAAGTCGCAGCCGCAGGTATGCCCGCTCCCACGGTCCGCCGTCCGGATAGGAGTCGAGCACCTCGGTCCACCCACCGCCGGTGCCGGGTCCGGTCGCCAACGGCTCACCGTACGTGCGGTAGTCGAGTTGACTGAGCCCGATGTGTGGCTGCCCGCCGAAGGTCTGGCTGATCCGGGTGGTCGGATCCTGCCAGAGGTTGAGCACCTTCTCCTCGGCGCCGATCAACTCCGGGTGACGATCGAGCACACCGGCGAACCCGGCGTAGTAGAAGGCGAGAAACGTGGTACGCAGGTAGGTGGGGGTGACCGGGATGAACTTCTCCCGGCCGGTCGTGCCGCTGGACGAGAAGTACGCCACCGGCTGGTCCGCGGTCAGGACCCGGCGCTCGCCCGCGATGCTCCGTTCGATCCACGGCATCAGCGCCTCGTGGGTGCGGATCGGCACGGCGCGACGGTAGTCGTCCACGCCGGCGACCGCAGACAGGCCGTGCTCGGTGCCGAAGGCCGTGTCGCCGTTGCGCGTGAGGACGTCGGCTAGCACGAGTTCCTGCGTCCGGCGAGGATCGTCGAGCGTCGCGAGCAGGCGCTGCTTCTCGTCTCGGATGCGTCGCGCCAGCCGGACGGCGTGGTCCTGCTGGTTCATGGTCACTCCCCCGTCTGTTCCGTCACGGCCAGATGTGCGTACAGTCGCAGGGCTCCGGGACGGTGCGGGTCCTGCGCGATGCGGAAGTGGGCCGGGGCGCGAGGCGCGGGGCCCAGCGCGACGTCGACGTCGCGCGGATCAAGCTCGGCCGGGTGGTCGATCGCCAGCCGGTCTCCCGGGCGCAGCAGCCCGGACAGCACCGACTCACACAGCACGTGGTTGAGATGGATGAGGTACTCCGCCGCGCTGACCCTGGCCGTGGCGACCCGGAGCAGGGCCGACCGGCCGTCCCGGCCAGCACCGGGCACCTGGAGCGTGATCCGCCGGCGCTCGCCGGGCCACACGACGGGCCCGTGAAACAGCTTGAGCATCCGGCTGAGCTGCCGGGCCGGGTCCCGCTCCGGGTGTACCGGCGCGGTCCAGGCCATCATGGCGTCCTCGGTGCGGTGGAGAAACCGCACCCGGTGGACCAGGCTCGCCGGGTTGCCGGCGAGGAAGAGGGTTCGGGTGAAGGCGCCGTACCAGGGGCCGGCCAGCTCGTCCGGAACCGCGACGGCGAAGGCGAGCGTGCCGTGCAGGAGCGCCGTCAGGTCAAGGTCACGGAGCACGGCCACGGCGCGCAGGGTCGAGCGCTCGGGCGGCGACGGCGACGGCCGGCCGGGTGCCCCGGCACCCGTCACACGGTGGTAGTGGGCGACCAGCCAGGTACGCAGCAGACGCTGCTCCTCCGTCGTCCCGGTCACAGGTAGACCTGTCGTAGGAGTGGCCCGGCGGATGTCCTGCGCCGCCTGCTGAGCAGACGGCAGGTCAGCCCGTACGGGTCGACGTAGCCCCGGTCGTCGCAGAGCTTCGTCAGCAGCGCGGCGCCGGCGGTGGCACCGGTGTCGCCGCCCTGCTCGACCCTCGACAGGATCCGCCGGGCTTTCCACAGGCAACGCCGCAGCAGTTCGGGTTCCATCGAGCGACGCGAGCCGCGCTGGAGCACCGCGATGAAGTAGATCCGCATGCCGAGTTGGTAGACCGGCAGCTCCACGTGCTCCAGGCAGGCGCGCGAGATGTGGTCGAGGGTGACGCCCGCCCAGTCGCCGTGCCGGCTGGAGCGGATCGCCCCGCCGATCGGCACCCGGCCGAGGGCCAGCCGGGACACGGTCGCCCCGAGGGTTCCCAGCACCCGGTCCAGCGTCGTGTAGTCCTGGGTCAGCTCGGTGTCGTGCACCAGTACGACCCGCTCGGCGTGTCGCGCCCGGGGTATCAGGTCCCGCAGGATCGGGACCAGGTAATTGGGGTGCCCGTCCGGGCCGACAAGCTGACGCAGTGGAAGCCCCCACCGAGGACCGTCCAGCAGGACCGGTCCGCCGAATCGGCGATGGTCGACCAGGAGGTCCCGCTCGGCGAGGATGTCGAGGGTCTCGTCCGTGGGCAGCGCCATCGGGCGGTCCGCGGTCAGCCCCGGGTCCCCGACGCCCAGTAGCCGCAGTTCGTCTCGCCACAGTTCGAGCAGCCGCACACTGGCCGGGTGGATCCAACCCTCGGCGTCCACCCGCTCCAGGTACGGGGCCAGGACGGCGCGGCTCGGACGGCTTCCCTCCGCGTGCGACCGGACGTACAGCTCACCTATCTCGTTCCCGGTCACCGCCGACCACTGACGCCCCGCGGCGACGCGGTCCAGGTAGGCCCAGAACGCCACGGTCTGCGCGGTCAGGGTGGCGCTCCGCTGATTCCACAGGTAGTCGACGGACCTCACTCGCTGGGTCGCGCGGTAAGCCACGTCGAGCCAGAGAAGGCCCTTCACATGGGTAGGGGTCAACGGTTTGGTCGGGGTGATCGACACCGGCGCCAGCACGACGCGGGAAGGTTCTACTCGCATCCGGCTCCCCCGGGAGACGGCGGCGGGAAGAGGGCGAACGCGGTGGTGACCAGCAGTTGGACGAGGGGAGGGACGCGTAGCCCGCCACGGCTGGTGGGGGCGACCAGATAGACGAACCGGCTCCGCCCGTCCGGGGTCGCCACGATGCCGCTGAGGCAGCCGTGCACGATCCCAGCCATGCCCCAGACGGTCAGACCATTCGGCAGTTCGGCCCGGTCCAGCCCGGCGCCGCAGAACGCCGGGCCACCCCGGGCGTACGGCACCGGCTGCACCCGGAGCATCTCCGCCAGCCAGGGCCGGGACAGGACCTCACCGGCGAACAACGCCGCGAGGAACCGGTCCAGGTCCGCCACGGTTGAGATCATCTCCCCGGCCGCCCCGTGGATCGACGGGCTGTGCTCGGTGACGTCGACGCCGTGGTCGTACCCGCGGACGTGGGGCTCCGGCATCGTTGGGTCGATCCCCGGGAGGGAGGTGGCCGTGAGGCCGAGGGGCCGCAGGACCCGGGCCTCGACCTCGTCCGCATAGGGGTGGCCGGTGACCCGCTCGACGAGCATCCCGGCGATGACGTAGTTCGCCCGGGTGATCTGTTGCGCGGTGCCGGGCTCGAACAGCAGCGGTCGCCGCAGCGACCGGGCGATCAGGTCGGCCGGGGTGAACGTGTCGAACCGGTGCGCCAGAAACCACTCGGTGTCGTTGTAGCGGACATCGCTCTCGTCCGCGAGACCGCTCGTGTGGTCGAGGAGCCGGCGCACCGTGACCGCGCCCGGGAGCAGGTCCGGCAGATGGTCGCGCACCGGATCGTCGAGGCCGAGGCGACCCTCGGCGGCGAGGCTCAACACAGTCGCCGCCATGAAGGTCTTCGTAACGCCCCCGATCCGGAACCGCTGGTCGTCCCGGACGGCCGCGCCGGTGGCGAGATCGGCCACGCCGGACGCGCACTGCCAGCGACCGTCCGGACCGGTCAACCGGACGACCACCGCCGTCGCCTCGTCGTCCGGCCGCTGCCCGACCACCCGACGAACCGCGGCGAACGCGTCCCCGCCGGCCGCGTCGGCCGGTCGCGCCGCGCCGCTCACCGCAGCCCACCGGCATGCGCCGGCCGCCCCGGCGCCTCGACCGGCTCGTCCGGGGTCTCCGCCCACGACCTGCCGAACGGTGACGCGGCGGCTGACGCGTCGGCACGGCGCAGGGCCTCGACCAACGCCAGGTGGGCCCGCTTTCCGTTCTCGCCGTTCGCCAGGACGATCAGTCCGTCACCGCTGACCACCCGGGTGACCGTCATGCAGCGGAAACCGACCGTCCTCCCCCCGTGGCCGTACTCCACGTCACCGTCGCTCGGATCGACGACGGTACCGAGTCCGTAGAAGCTCCCCGGGTGCCAGACCGTGACCATCTGCTGGGCGAGCGGTCGGGTGAGCAACGCACCCGGCTGGCCCTGGTAGGAGCGGCGCACCGCGAGGGCCACCTTGGTGAGGTCCCGGACGCTCGCCCAGAGCCCGCCGGCCGCGACCTCGTTGCGCACTCTCCACCGGCCCGCGATCGGATCGCCGTACGCATCGTGACCGATCGCCGCGGGAATCGTCGACCGCTGCGGGTGGTCCTGGTCGAAGCTGCTGTCCGTCATCTCCAACGGGTCGAGGACGAGCCGCTGGATCAGCGCGTCGAAGGGCTCGCCGGTCACGTCGACGAGGAGCTGTTCCAGGACCGAGTAGTTGATATTGGTCTTCTTGAATACGTCTCCGGCCCGGTGCTGGGCGTGAACCGGCTCGTTGCGGGCCGGCGGGCACCCGTTGAGGATCTCCACGACGGTGGGCATCGTCTCGCCCGGCAGGTGGTTGGTCGCCGGGACGTGGCTCAGGCCCGACTGGTGGCTGACCAACTCCCGCAGGGTGATGACCGCGTCCCCGGGCACCCGCCACGACGTCAGGTACCCGTTGATGTCCGCGTCCAGGTTCAGCACGCCGTCCGCGACCAGCCGCAACACCCCGAGCATCGTGACGTGCTTGCTGATCGACGCCACCTGGAACGGCGTCCGGGTGGTGACTGGTTCCGGCCGGTCCGCCGCGGTCACCCCGTAGCCCTGCGCATGCACCACTTCGCCGCCTCGAAGCAACGCCACGCTCACTCCGGGCACGTGGTGGCGGGCCATCACCTCGATCAGAGCCCCCGGTTCGATCAGAGCGGCGCCGGCCGCCTCGGCCGGGCCCGTCGACCGTCCGTCCGTCGTCATGCTCCTGTCTTCGGTAGGCGGTTCTTCGGCCGGTTGTGCGTCCGCAGGCAGCGCGTCGACCGCCGCGGCGAGATCGGCCAGGGTGTCGTTCTCGTAGAACATCCGCAGGGTCAGGGGAATCCGGCGCCGCCGAGCCGCGGCGATCACCCTGATGATCGTCAAGGAGTTGGCGCCGCCGTCCAGAAGCGTGTCGTGCACGCCGACCCGCTCGCGTCCGAGCACCGCCGACCAGACCTGGGCCAGTGCGCGCTCGGTCGGGGTCGACGGGGGGACGCGCGCGTGCGGGCTGGTCAACTCGGGCTCCGGTAGCGCACGGCGGTCGAGCTTGCCGTGCGCGGTGAGCGGGAGTCGGTCGAGCGGCACGAACACGGCCGGCAGCATCGCATCCGGGAGCGTCCGCGCGAGCCCCCGTCGCAGCGCCCGTTGGTCCAACTGCCCGGCGTCCTCGGGCACGACGTAAGCCGCGAGCCGCACCTCGCCGTCGCCGGTCCGCCACGGGACCACGGCCGCCGCCGCGATCGAGGGCAGCTGCCGCACGGCGGCGGCGACCTCGCCCGGCTCGATCCGCACTCCGTTGATCTTGAGCTGATCGTCGACACGGCCTCGGAACGTCAACGCGCCGTCGTCGCTGAGGCTGACGAGGTCCCCGGTGCGGTACAGCCGCGACCCGGGCGGCCCGAACGGGTCCGGCACGAACCGCCCGGCGGTCAGGCCGGGCCGGTTGAGATAGCCCCGGGCGACCGCCACCCCACCGACGTACAGCTCACCGACCACACCGACCGGCACCGGTTGCATCGCGGCATCCACCACGTACGCGGTGACATTCGGCAACGGGCGGCCGATCGGCACCGGCCCGGCGAGTCGGTCCGGCGCGTAGTGGTACGCCGTCACGTCGATGGTGCACTCGGTCGGGCCGTAGGTGTTCCACACCTCTGCCTGCCGTAGGTCCAGGAAGCGTTGGCACAGCTCCGATTCGAGCTGCTCGCCCGCGACCGTCAACACGCGCAGCGCGCCGCAGTCCCGCCACCCGGGCGTCTGTACGAGCAGGCGGAGGACGGAGGGCACGACCTGAAGGACGGTCACGCCGTGCTCGGCGACCGCACGCACCAGCGCGGCCGGATCGCGCTCCACACCGGCCGGCGCCGCCACCACGGTCCCGCCGCTCGCCAGCGGCGCGAACACCTCCCAGCCCGCCGCGTCGAACCCGATCGACGTCTTCTGCAGCGTGCGGTCCTGCGCCGACATCCGGTGGCGGCGGACGCTCCAGTCGACCCGGTTGGCGAGGCTGCGGTGGGTCACCCCGACGCCCTTCGGCCGACCCGTCGAACC
>NZ_JALJRJ010000011.1:0-209891 GCF_024519755.1 Micromonospora sp. Mcm103 | reverse complement strand
ACCTCACATACCTCGCTGACCGGGCACTCCGGGCGCCACAACTCCAAGATCGACGGAGGCCGGCGGGATCGGGTGTGCCGGGAGCGGGTATGGGACGGCTGGGTCGGCGGGCCGCGCGGGGTGCTAGCGGCGCGCGGGTGGGCTCGGGGACGGTACGGTCGGGGGATGGGTGAGGCGGAGCGACGGCGACGACGGCTGCGGCATCACGGCGAGGCCGCCCCGCCGACGGAGACCGCCGGAACCGGTGCCGACGGCACGGGCACCGGCGGCACCACCGCCAGCACCGCCCCCGTACACGACGACGTGGTGCCCCGGTCCCCGCGCGGCGGCCGGCCGGGCGAGCCGGAGACCCGCGGACGCCGCGCCGCCCCGCCCGCCGAGGAGGGCGAGCGCGGGCTACGCGGGCTGGTCGGCTCCGGCTCGTCGCAGGTGAGCGTGACGGCCGCACTGCGGGCACGCGACGCCGCCCGCCCCACCGCGGACGACCTCGCCGAGGCCGAACAGCGGGTGGTGCTCATCCGCCGCAACTGGGTGCCGCGCGAGGACCTGCCCCGCAACGGGCGGTGAGCCCGGAGGTGTCCGCTCAGGCGGGCAGCTCGGGCAGCTGGCGGCTCTGCTCGTAGGCGGCCACCTGCTCGATGCGCCGGCTGTGCCGGGGGTTGCCGGAGAACGGCGTGGTCAGGAACGCCTCGACGAGCGCTGTCGCCTCGTCCAGCGTGTGCTGCCGGGCGCCGATCGCGACGACGTTCGCGTCGTTGTGCTCACGGGCCAGCTGGGCGGTGTCCACGTTCCAGGCGAGCGCCGCCCGGACGCCCGCGACCTTGTTCGAGGCGATCTGCTCGCCGTTGCCGGAACCGCCGATCACCACGCCGAGGCTGCCCGGGTCACCGACCACCCGGTCACCGGTGTGCAGGCAGAACGCCGGGTAGTCGTCGTCCGGGTCGAAGACGTGCGGTCCCACGTCCACCACCTCGTAGCCCTGCTTGGCCAGGTGGTTGGCGAGGTGCACCTTCAACTCGAAACCGGCGTGGTCGGATCCCAGGTAGACGCGCATACCGCGCAGTCTGACAGGCCCGCCCCCGGGCAGGCGAACCGGCGGCGCCCCGGAGGCGGTACGTCACACGGTCAGTGCGGCAGCTCGGCCACGACCAGGCCGGCCCGCGCCTTCGGGGTGAACCAGGTGCTCTTGCGCGGCATCTTCTCCCGGGCAAGGTTCACCGCGACGAAGTCGTCGACGGTCACCGGCGCGACGAGCACCGCCAGCTCGGCCCGGCCGGCGTCGACCTCGCCGACGAGCCAGCTCGCCGGGTAGTCGCCGCCCACGTACGTGATCCGCTTGTCGCCCGGGTCGAGGCCCAGCGCGTCGCGCAGCAGCAGGCGCTCGACGAGCGCGTGGTCGAGGTTCTCCAGCCGGCCGGCGCCGACGTGCGGCAGCGTCACCGCGTACCCCCGGCCGCCGAGATGGAGATGCACGACGCCGCCGGTGGCCGGCACGCCGACCGGCCCGTCCACCGGGGTGATCTCCGCGCCCGCCGCGCGCAGCCGGTCGAGCAGCTCGTCCGGCGTGGTGGTCAGCTCGCTGACCAGCCGGTTGTAGGGCTGGATGGCGACCGACGCGGGCGTGGTGACCACCGCGAGGAAACGCGGGAAACCGCCGGTCTGCGCGGCCAGGCTGCGGTGGTTGCCGTCCGCGACCACCAGATCCCCGCCGCCGGCGAGGGCGGTCAGCTCGTCCTGCGCCGGGCCCGGGCCGAGCAGCCAGATCGCGTGCGTCCGGCCGGACTGGTCGACGTCCGTCGCGGCGGGCGCGCCGGCCGCGTCGGTCGCCGCCGCGAGCGCGGCGTGCAGCTCGTCGCCCCTACCGGTCTGGAGCAGGAGTACGGGCGAGAGCAGGTGACCGAGCGCCTCGGCCAGGGCGACGCGCTCGCGCACCTTGGCGATGAACACGTCCTCGTTGCGGATCACCAGGCCCGGCTCGTCGGCGCGGGTGGAGATCTGGTCGGTGTCGACCATGGCCCACAGCCCGTACGCGCTCTCCTCGCCCGGCGCGCTGATCCGGTAGAGCACCACCACCTGCTCGGCCGGCGTGTAGCTGCCGTCCGCCTTCGCCTCGGCCAGGCGCGCCACCGCGTCCGGCAGCGCGTCGAGGAAGGACTTCCCGAGGCTGCCGGGCGCCCGGTGGGGCATCTCGATGCCCAGGGCGCTGTGCGGATTCGCCTCGACGATGGAGGTGATCTCCGCGTCGTCGGCGAACTCGTCGTAGTTCTGCGCGCCGGTGCCGCCAGTGGTGATCCAGGCCCGGGCGATCGGATGCACGACCGTCATGTCCGCTGACGCTACCCGGGCCCCGATCGCCCCCGCCGCCGGACTCACCCGCTTACCACCAGGTGAAAGGAAGGCGGCTCAGGCGGTGGGGTTGCGGTGCCGGCCCGGGGCGGGGCGGCGCACCGGCGGGGCCGGGCGGGAGCCGGCGTTGAGGCGTACCGTCGTCGCACCCGCGGCGGCCGGGTGGGCGGCGGGGCCGGACCGCGACGGCGCGCGGGCGGGCCGGACGGTCTCGGCCGGCGGTGTCATCCGCGAGGTGGCCACCACCCGGGCCACGCCGACCACGATCGGCGGGGCCAGCAGGTCGGCCACCTCGGCCGGGCCGGCCGGCCAGTCGCTCTCGGTCACCGACCAGTACGTCGCACCGGAGTCCTCGGTCGCCTGCTGCGGCGCGTCGTCGGACATGTGGCGGTGCTTGGCCATGGGAACGCCTCCAGGAGCTGCCGTGTTGCGGCCCCGCGGGCCGTCGGCTGGGACACCCGGTGAAACGAGCCCCGCACCGGCCCGGTGACGGGCGGTGCGGGGCTCGGGGTGCGTTGGGCGCGGTGTTAAGAAGGGCCCCCTCCTCTACCGGAGGCGTTAAGAAGGGGCCCTTCCTTTCACCTCAGTCGAAGATCGGGCCCTGTTCGCGGGTGCGCTTCAGCTCGTAGAACCCGGGGGTGGCGGAGACCAGCAGTACGCCGTCCCAGAGCCGGCCGGCCGCCTCGCCCTTCGGTGCCGGCGTGATCACCGGGCCGAAGAAGGCGACCTGCTTGCCGTCCGGGCCGGGCGCGTGGATCACCGGGGTGCCCACGTCGGTACCGACCGGCCGCATGCCCGCCTCGTGGCTGGCCCGCAGCGCCTCGTCGTACTGGGTGGATTCGGCCGCGTCGGCGAGCGCCGGGTCCAGCCCGACGTCGGTGAGCGCGCCCGCGAGCATGTCGCGGCCCAGTTCCTCCTTCTTGAGGTGGATCCGGTTGCCCATCGCGGTGTAGAGCTTCGCCAGCGCCTCGGCGCCGTGCGCCTGCTCGACGGCGATGCACACCCGCACCGGGCCCCAGCCCTTGACCATCAGGTCCTGGTACTCCGCCGGCAGTTCCCGGCCCTCGTTGAGTACGGACAGGCTCATCACGTGGAACCGGATGTCCACGTCCCGGACCTGCTCGACCTCCAGCAGCCAACGGGAGGTGATCCACGCCCACGGGCACAGCGGGTCGAACCACATGTCCGCGGTGACACGTTCGGTCACGGTGTCTTCCCTTCACGACATCGTCGCGCCGGGGCTCCGGCGCGGTCACCTCCGATCCTCACCCCGTACCGCATCGACAGGTACCGGAATGAGAGCGTGACCTCGACCACCGAGAGCGGTCCGTGCATGGAAGACTCGGTTCTCGACGGGCCGTCACGAGCGGCCGGGCAGTACCGGCGCCGCGGGGCGCGGCGAGACGAGTGGGATGGAGACGAACAGTGCCGGGAGTGCGCAACCTGACCCAGGTCGAGGCTACCGAGCGGGCCCGCCTGCTCGAGGTGACCGGGTACGACATCAGCCTTGACCTGTCGACCGCGGTGCAGCCCACCGGTCGCACGTTCCGCTCGGTGACCGAGGTCCGGTTCCGCTGCGCCGAACCGGGGGCGACGACGTTCATCGAGACAGCCGCGGAATCGGTGCGGTCGGCCACGCTCAACGGCGAGCCGGTGGACCTGTCCGGCTGGTCCGCCGAGAAGGGACTCACGCTCAGCGGCCTGGCCGCCGAGAACGTGCTGGTGGTCGACGCCGACTTCGGCTACTCCAACAGCGGGCAGGGCCTGCACCGCACGGTCGACCCGGTGGACGGCGAGACCTACCTCTACAGCCAGTTCGAGACCGCCGACGCGCAGAAGGTCTACGCCTGCTTCGACCAGCCCGACCTGAAGAGCGTCTACACCTGGCACGCCACCGTCCCGGACCACTGGCGGGTCGTGTCGAACATGCCGGTGGCCCGCGAGGAGGCGGCCGGTGAGGGCCTGAAGACGGTGCACTTCACCGTCTCGGAGCGGATGAGCACCTACATCACCGCGCTGTGCGCGGGGCCGTACCACGAGGTGCGCCGCAGCCACGACGGCATCGACATGGGCTACTTCTGCCGGGCCAGCATGGCACCGCACATGGACGCCGACGACCTGCACCTGATCACCACGCAGGGCTTCGACTTCTTCCAGGAGAAGTTCGGCGTCCGCTACCCGCTGCCCAAGTACGACCAGCTCTGGGTGCCGGACTTCAACGCCGGCGCGATGGAGAACTTCGGCTGCGTCACGCACGCCGAGTCGCACTACATCTTCCGGTCGCAGGTCACCGACTTCGAGTACGAGCAGCGCGCCAACACGATCCTGCACGAGCTGGCGCACATGTGGTTCGGTGACCTGGTCACCATGCGCTGGTGGAACGACCTGTGGCTGAACGAGTCGTTCGCCGAGTGGGCCAGCCACTGGTGCAACACGCACGCCACCCGCTTCACCGACGCGTGGACCACGTTCCTGTCGATCCGCAAGAACTGGGGTTACCGGCAGGACCAGCTCTCCTCCACCCACCCGGTCTACTGCGAGATGCCGGACCTGGAGGCCGTCGAGGTCAACTTCGACGGCATCACGTACGCCAAGGGCGCGAGCGTGCTCAAGCAGCTCGTCGCGTACGTGGGTGAGGAGCCGTTCCTGGCCGGTCTGCGCGCCTACTTCGGCAAGTACGCCTGGGGCAACGCCACGTTCGACGACCTGCTGTCCGAGCTGGAGGCGGCCTCCGGCCGGGAGCTGCGCAAGTTCGCCGCCCAGTGGCTGGAGACCGCGCAGGTCAACACGTTGCGCCCGGAGGTGACCATCGGCGCCGACGGCACGTACGAGCGGGTGGTGGTCCGTCAGGAGGCGCCGTCGGGCTACCCGACGCTGCGTACCCACCGAATCGGCGTGGGCCTGTACGACCTGACCGACGGCCGGCTGGTGCGCCGGGAGCTGATCGAGACGGACGTGACCGGCGAGCTGACCGAGCTGTCCGAGCTGCACGGCAAGCGGGCCGCCGACGTGCTGCTGCTCAACGACGAGGACCTGACGTACGCCAAGCTGCGGCTGGATGAGCGGTCGATGGCCACTGTGGTGCAGCACATCGCCGGCTTCGACTCGTCGCTGGCGCGGGCGCTGTGCTGGACCGCCGCGTGGGACATGACCCGGGACGCCGAGCTGTCGGCCCGCGACTACGTGGCGCTGGTGCTGGCCGGGCTGACCGCCGAGACCGACATCAACCTGGTGACTGCGACGCTGCGGCAGGCGACCACGGCGCTCACCTTCTACGCCGACCCGGCGTGGGCGCCGACCGGCTGGGCCGACCTGTCCCGTACCGCACGGACCGCGCTCGCGGCGGCCGAGCCGGGCAGCGGCTTCCAGCTCGCCTGGGCCCGGGCGTACGCCTCGTCGGCCCGCTCCGGCGAGGACCTGGCGACGCTGCGCGGCTGGCTGGACGGCAACGGGGTGCCGGAGGGCCTGACCGTGGACACCGAGCTGCGCTGGACGGTGCTCCAGTCGCTCGTCGCCAACGGTGCGGCGGGTGCGGCCGACGTGGACGCGGAGCTGGCCACCGACCGTACCGCCAGCGGCGAGCGGGAGGCCGCGTACGCGCACGCGCTGGTGCCGACCGCCGAGAACAAGGCGGCGGTGTGGGCGCTGCTCACCGGCCCGGACGCACTGCCGAACTGGCGTAACCGGGCGCTGCTGCAGGGCCTCACCCACCCGGCGCAGGTCGAGCTGACCGCGCCCTACCGGGAGCGGTACTTCGCCACCGTGGACCAGGTGTGGGCGCAGCGTGACAGCGAGCCGGCGCAGGAGTTCGTGCAGCTCGCGTACCCGTCGTACCTGGTCGAGGAGGACACCGTCGCGGCCACCGACGCGTGGCTGGCCCAGGACGGGCGGCCGGCGTCGCTGCGGCGGCTGGTGGCGGAGGGCCGCGACGGCGTGGTCCGCGCGCTGAAGGCCCGAGAGCGGGACGCGCGCAGCGCCTGAGTGAGGCATGCCGGCCGGGGCCGGCGCGGGTGGCAGCCCGCGCCGGCCCCGGCCGCTGTCGTGGGGCCCGCCCCGCTGACACGAGAAAGCCCGGCCCCGCGTACGCGGGGCCGGGCTTCGTCGTGTGTGCGGGCGGGGATCAGCCCTTGCCGGCGTGGCTGGCGAGCTGGTCGAGGCCCTGGATGATGCCGCCGGCCAGGTCGCCGCCGCCGAAGGAGGCCACCATGGAGAGCGCGGCCAGCTTGGCGTACGTGTCCGGGATGCGCTTGCGCGCGTACTTGCCGGTGACGATCTCCAGCTGCCGCTGGTTGGGCGACACCGCGATCAGCACCGAGCGGTCCGGTTCGGCGAGCTGGCGGTGCAGCCGCTCGGCGTGCTCCCGGATCGGCTCGTCGAGGCCGCCGACGTAGACCGAGAAGACCAGGCCGGTGCCCTGGTCGGCGAGGCGCAGCGCCTCGTCGATGCGGAGCAGCTGACGGGTCGAGAACGGTCCGTCCAGCACGTCGGGCGGGGTGCCCGTCCCCGTCGTGGGCCGCGCTTCACCAACGGTCACTTGCGCCTCCGGTTCCACCGGCCGGCGCCTCCCGGCCGGCCTGCTCCTGCTTGCGGCTGGTCAACGCCGGCGCCTGCGCCCCGGCGGCCAGCGCCGTGCCGGCCGAGTCGGCCAGCTGCTCCGGACGGCCCAGGAACCAGACCGGAGTGAAGTCGAAGGGCCGGCCCGGCCGGTAGCGCTTGGCGCCGCCACCGTTGCCGCGGCTGCCGACGGCCGCCAGGGCGGCGATCAGCAGCACCGCGGCGGCCGGGATGCCGACGAAGACCACCAACGTCTCGGTAACAGACAATCCCAACGCCCCCAGGCGGAAAGAGAGACCAGGAATGGTGCGGGTCGGCCGGTCAGGACCGGTCGCGCCCCACGTCACTTGTGATGTTCACGTTAGCGGAGTCGGCGGCCCGCCAGATTGCGGGGTGCTGATCCCATCCGTCACTCCGGTGCTCCAGTTGCGCGGCAGTGGCGAGCAGTGTCGCGTCGTCGCCGTACCGGCCGGTGAGGAGCACCCCGACCGGAAGCCCGTCGGCGGTCTGTCCGAGAGGTAACGAAACGGACGGATCGCCCGTGACGTTGAAGACCGCGCAGTACGGCGAGAAGCGCCGCTGCCGGTCGAAGTCCGCTGCCGGTTCGAGGGCGGCGAACGCGCCCACCGGCGCCTGCGGGGCCGCGAGCGTCGGGCAGAGCAGCAGGTCACACCCGGCGGTACGGCGTACGCCACGGCGTACCTGCGCCTGGAGTTCGCCGAGCGCGGCCATCAGCCGGGCCGCGCCGAGCGCCTCGCCGCGCTCGCGCAGGTACCGGGTCAGCGGCAGCAGGTCGCCCTCCCGCCCGGCCGGGACGGGGGTGACCGCCAGCGCGTACCAGACGGTCTCGAACAGCGGCCACGCCTCGGGGCCGAGCGGCGCGGGGACGTCGACCACCTCGTGGCCGGCGTCGGTGAGCAGCGCGGCGGCCCGGTCGACGGCGGCCACGCAGTCCGGGTGGACCGGTTCGTCGGCGAGCATCGGCGTGGTGAAGCGGCCGACGCGCAGCCGGCCGGGGCCGGCGACGCGGGCGGCGCGGGTGACGCCGAGGTAGCCGCCGGCGGGCGCGGCCGGCGGCAGGTACGGCTCGCCGGGTACCGGGCGGGCGAGCACGTCGAGCAGCGCGGCCACGTCGGCGACGGTGCGGCCGATCGGCCCGTTCACCGGCAGGCCGAAGCCGCCGAAGCCGAGCGGCCCGCCGGAGACCACGCCCCGGCTGGGCTTGTAGCCGACCAGCCCGCAGAGCGCGGCCGGGATGCGCAGCGAGCCGCCACCGTCGGAGCCCTGCGCCACCGGCACCAGCCCGGCGGCGACCGCGGCGGCCGCGCCGCCGCTGGACCCGCCCGCGGTGTACGCGAGGTCCCACGGGTTGCGGGCCGGCGGCGCCACCAGTCCCTCCGAGTAGAGCGAGCAGCCCAGTTCGGAGGTGGTGGTCTTGCCGAGGCTGACCAGGCCGGCGTCGGCCAGGAGGCGGACCACGTCGGCGTCGACCGGCGGGACGAAGTCGGCGAAGGCGGCGGAGCCGAAGGTGGTGCGGACCCCGGCGGTGAGCGTGAGGTCCTTGATCGCGGTCGGCACGCCGTGCAGCGGGCAGCGTTCCTCGGCCGCGACCGCGTCGGCGGCGCGGGCGGCGGCCCGGGCCTGTTCGGCGGTGACGGTGACGAACGCGCCGACGGTGTCGCCGAGTGCCTCGACCCGGCGCAGGTGGTGCTCGACCAGTTCCAGGCTGGACAGCTCGCCCCGGCGGATCGCGGCGGCCTGTTCCAGCGCGGTCAGGTCGTGCGGCTCGGCCATGCCGTCCATCCTGCCGGTCCGGCGGCCGGGAGGCCCGGCGACACGTCCGGCCGGTCCTGAGCAGCGCCGGGTGCGTCCGTCGACTCTAGGGCGACGACGGACGCACCCGCGCCGGCTTCAGCGGCGGCCGAGGAACCGCAGCGCGTTGCCGCCGAGCAGCGCGTCCCGCTGCGCGTCGGTGAGGAAGTCCGCCCGGTGCACCACGTCGCCGACCGGCCGCTCCCCCAGCGGGTACGGGTAGTCGCTGCCGAGCAGCACCCGCTCGGCGCCCATGGTGTCCACGAGCAGCCGCAGCGCCGCCGGTTCGAAGACCACCGAGTCGACGTGGAACCTGTCGACGTACGAGCTGGGCGGTGCGCTCGACGCGCCGCGTACCAGGTCGCCCCGGCGGTGCCAGGCGTTGTCGGCGCGGCCCAGCCAGAACGGGAAGCTGCCGCCGCCGTGCGCGAAGCAGATCCGCAGCGTGTCCGGCACCCGGTCGAACACGCCGCCGAGGATCAACGCGAGCACCGACAGGTGCGTCTCGGCCGGCATTCCGGTCAGCCAGCGGGCCATCCACCGGTCCAGCCGGGGGCCGCCGGGCATGTCCCACGGGTGCACGAACACCGGCGCACCGACCTCGGCGCAGTGGGTCAGGAACTGCACGATGCCCTCGTCGTCCAGGTCCCGGTCACCGACGTGGTTGCCGATCTCCACCCCGGCGTGCCCGGCCGACAGGCAGCGGTCCAGCTCGGCGCAGGCCGCGTCCGGGTCCTGCAAGGGCACCTGGCAGAACGGCACCAGCCGGCCGCCACCGCCGGCGGTGACCTCCAGCGTGAGGTCGTTGAAGATCCGGGCCACCTTGACCGCCTGGTCGGCCGGGCGGTCGTAGCTGAAGAACACCGGGGTCGGCGAGACGACCTGCACGTCCACGCCGTCGGCGTCCATGTCGGCCAGCCGGGCCGGCGCGTCCCAGCACTGCGCGCCGACCGGGCGGAACTCCGTCTCCCCCACCATGATCATGGCGGCGCGCTCGGAGTCCACCCGCAGCCAGGGCCAGCCGGACCCGCCGCACGCCGCGGCGAGGTCCGGCCACCCCTTCGGTACGACGTGCGTGTGCACGTCCACGACCGGCACGCGTCAGCCCTTGCCCGGGTGCAGCGCGCCGCAGTTGTCGCAGGTGCGGGCCTTCTCGTCGGCGTAGAACGCGGCGAAGACCGGGGGCAGGTCGGCGGCGATGTCGCGAACCTGCAACTCGACCTCGTGCACCTTGTGGTCGCACTCGCCGCAGTACCACTGGAACTTCTCCAGCGTGCCCTCCTCGCGGACCCGCTCGATCACCATGCCGATCGAGCCGGCCTCCGGGCGCTGCGGCGAGTGCGGGGTGTTGCGCGGCAGCATCCACATCTGCCCCTCGCGCACGTGCACCGTACGCGGGCCCTCGGGCAGCATCAGGTTGATGTGCATGTTGCCCTTGACCTGGTAGAAGAACTCCTCGTACGGGTCGACGTGGAAGTCCGTGCGCTGGTTCGGGCCGCCCACCACCATGACGATGAAGTCGTCGCTGCCGGGCAGCATCTCCTTGTTGCCCACCGGGGGCTTGAGCAGGTGCTGGTTCTCGCCGATCCAGCCGGAGAAGCTGAACGGCTCGGCGATCTCACTCATGGGAACCTCCCGACGGAAGTACGGCGACGGCCTGCATCTCGATCAGCAGATGCGGGTGCGGAAGCTGGTGCACGGCGACTGTGGTCCGGGTCGGCCCGGTGGCGTCGAAGAACTCCGCCCAAACCTCGTTGTAGCCGCCGAAGTCGTTCATGTTGACCAGGTAGCTGGTGACCTGCACCAGATCGCTCAGGTCGGCGCCGACCGAGCGGAGCAGGTCGCGGATGTTCTCGATCACGGCCCGGGTCTGCTCGCGGATGTCCAGGTCGGTGGTGCCGAACTCGTCCACCGACACCCCGGCGAACGTGTTGTCCGGCCGGCGCGACGACGTACCGGAGACGTAGACGAACCCGCCGGCCACCTTGACGTGCGGGAACGCACCCCGCGGCACGGCCTTGCCGGCCACCACGCGGGCCGTCATGGGAGGGCCTTCAGGGAGGCGGAACCCAGCTTCTCCACTGTGGCGCGGACGTGCGCCCCGGGGCGCAGCGGCACCGCGGCGGTGGCCGCGCCGGCCAGGAACACCCAGCCCTTGCGCAGCCGTACGCCGTGCCGGCCGGCCAGCCGCAGGCCCTCGTCCAGCGCGCGGCGCGGGTCGCCGAGGATGGCGGCGGTCGAGCCGACCTGCGCCACCCGCCCGTCGATCTCCAGCAGCACGCCGAGGTTGTCCAGCCCGTCCGGCACCGGCGACCACGGCCCGACCACGAACGCGGCGGCCGAGGTGTTGTCGGCGATCACGTCCGGCAGCGAGAAGGTGAAGTTCGCGTACCGGGAGTCGATCAGCTCGATCGCCGGGGCGACCGCGCGTACCGCACGGGTGAACGAGCCGACCGGTTCGCCCGGGTCGGGCAGCCGGTCCAGCAGGAACGCCACCTCCGGCTCGACCCGGGGGTGGATGAAGTCGCCCACGTCGACGCCGCCGCCGTCCGGTACCCGCATCACGTCGGTCAGCCGGCCCCAGATCACCTCGTCCACGCCGACCTGCGCCATCTTGGCCTTGCTGGTGAGCCCCATCTTGAGGCCGACCAGCCGCTCACCCCGGTCGAGGCGGCGCTGCACCAGCGCGGTCTGCACCGCGTACGCGGCGTCGACGTCGAGGCCGGTCTCGGCGGCCAGCTGCGGGATCGCGGTGGCGTCGTCGGCCGCCGCGCCCAGCTTCTCCGCGATGCCGGCGATGTCCGGCCCGATCATGAGTTGCTCTCCTTGCTCGCCAGGTCCAGTGCCACGTCCACGATCATGTCCTCCTGGCCGCCGACCATCCGGCGACGGCCCAGCTCGACCAGGATCGAGCGGACGTCCACGCCGTACTTGGCCGAGGCCCGCTCGGCGTGCCGCAGGAAGCTGGAGTAGACGCCCGCGTACCCGAGGGAGAGCGTCTCCCGGTCCACCTGGACCGGCCGGTCCTGCAACGGGCGGACCAGGTCGTCGGCGGCGTCCATCAGCGCGAACACGTCGCAGCCGTGCTTCCAGCCGTGCAGCTCGGCGACCGCGACGAAGACCTCCAGCGGCGCGTTGCCCGCGCCGGCGCCCATGCCGGCGAGCGACGCGTCCACCCGGACGGTCCGCCCGGACGGCGAGCCGAGCGGGCCGTCGCCGAGGATCCGGCCGTGCTCGACCGCGAGCACGCTGTTCGCCACACCCAGCGACAGGTTGTGGTGCGCGTGGATGCCGATCTGCGTCTCCGGTTCCAGCACCTGCCGGTACGCGTCGACGCGCTGCGCCACGTCCGACATCAGCAGCCGCCCGCCGGAGTCGGTGACGTAGACGCAGTGCGCGCCGTACGACTCCATCAGCTTGGCCTGCGCGGCCAGCCCGGCCGGGTCGTTGAGGTGCGACATCATCAGGAACCCGGAGACGTCCATGTCGTTCTCCCGGGCCCACGCGATGTGCTGGGCGGAGATGTCCGCCTCGGTGCAGTGCGTGGCGATCCGGACGCTTGTCACGCCGAGCGCCTTCGCCGCCTTCAGGTCGGCGATGGTGCCGATGCCCGGCAGCAGCAGCGTGGTGAGCCGCGCGGTGGTCAGCACCTCGGCGGCGGCGGCGATCCAGTCCGCGTCGGCGGCGGCGCCGTGCCCGTAGTTGACGCTGGAACCGGCCAGGCCGTCGCCGTGCGCCACCTCGACCGCCGCCACACCTGCGGCGTCGAGCGCGGCGGCGATGGTACGCACCTGGTCGACCGTGTAGCGGTGGGCGATGGCGTGCATGCCGTCGCGCAGCGTCACGTCCTGGATGTAGAGGTCGGTCATCGGGGTGCCCCCTCCGGGGAACGCAGCGCCACCAGCCGCTCCGCGGTACGCAGCGCGGCCGACGTCATGATGTCCAGGTTCCCGGCGTACGCGGGCAGGTAGTGCCCGGCGCCGGAGACCTCCAGGAACACCGACACCTGGAGGCCGGTGAAGTGCCGGCCGAGCACCGGCGCGTACGTGTCCACGGCGTCGAACTGCACGTCCTGCTTGAGCCGGTAGCCGGGCACGTACTCCTGCACGGTCTTCACCATGTCGGCCACCGAGGCGGCGATCTTCACCCGGTCGGCGTCGGCGTCCGGGCACAGGCAGTAGACCGTGTCGCGCATGAGCAGCGGCGGGTCGGCCGGGTTCAGCACGATGATGGCCTTGCCGCGCTCGGCGCCGCCGACCACCTCGATGGCGCGGGCGGTGGTCTCGGTGAACTCGTCGATGTTGGCCCGGGTGCCGGGCCCGGCCGACTTCGAGGCGATCGAGGCGACGATCTCGCCGTACGCGACGGGGGTGACCCGGCCGACCGCGTGCACGATCGGCACCGTGGCCTGCCCGCCGCAGGTCACCATGTTGACGTTCGGCTCGCCCAGGTGCTCGTCGAGGTTCACCGGCGGCACCACGTACGGGCCGATCGCCGCGGGCGTCAGGTCGACGACGGTGCGGCCGTGTGCCCGCAGCACCTCGTCGTGACGCTTGTGCGCGCCGGCCGAGGTGGCGTCGAAGACGAGCTGGACGTCCGCGAACTCGGGCAGCGCCACGAGGCCGTCGACGCCCTCGGCGGTGGGGGTCACGCCGAGCCGGCGGGCCCGGGCCAGACCGTCCGAGGCCGGGTCGATGCCGGCCATCGCCACCATGCGCAGGCTCTCACTCAGCCGCAGCACCTTGATCATCAGGTCGGTGCCGATGTTGCCCGACCCGAGCACCGCCACTCCGACAGTCATGACGTTCCCTCCCGCGAGAAACAGGTACGCACCGAGCCGAGCCCGGAGATGCGCGCCTCGTACGCGGCGCCGGGCGTGACCGGCACCATCGGCCCGAGCGCGCCGGAGAGCACCACGTCACCGGCCTTGAGCGGGTCGCCCGCCCGGGCCATGGTCGCGGCCAGCCACTGCAACGCGTGCAGCGGATTGCCGAGGCAGGCCGCGCCCGCGCCGACCGAGACCGGCTCACCGGCGTGCTCCAGCACCATGCCGCACAGCCGCAGGTCGACGTCCGCGAGCCGCCGGGGCGCGGTGCCGAGCACGAACAGCCCGCTGGAGGCGTTGTCCGCCACCGTGTCCACGATGGAGATGTCCCAGTCCGCGATCCGCGAGTCGACGATCTCGATGGCCGGCAGCACGTGGTCCACCGCCCGGATCAGGTCGACTGTGGTGACCCGCTCGTCCGGCAGGTCCGCGCCGAGCACGAAGGCGATCTCCGCCTCCACCCGCGGCTGGAGCAGCCGGTCGATCGGCACCTCGACGCCGTCACCGACGGCCATGTCGTCGAAGAGCACCCCGAAGTCGGGCTGGAAGACGCCGAAGCTCTCCTGCACGGTCCGCGACGTCAGGCCGATCTTCGCGCCGACGCGGCGGTGTCCCTTGCCCAGCCGTTGCCGGGTGTAGACCTGCTGCACCTGGTACGCGGCCTCGATGTCGCCCTCGGGCAGCAACCGGCCGCGCAGCGGCGGGCAGGGCTTCCCGTCCTGCCGGGCCACGGCGAGTTCCCGGTTGGCGGCCTCGATGTCCACGGTCATGGCGGCTCCTCGCTTACGTCGCTGGGGATTCCGGCCATTCTGCCCACGCGCGCTCATGTGAGGTCCACGCAGACGTTTGTCAGTTCCGAATAGAAGTCGAGCGAGTGCACGCCGCCCTCGCGGCCCACGCCGGACGCCTTCACTCCGCCGAACGGGGTGCGCAGGTCGCGCAGGAACCAGGTGTTGACCCAGACGATGCCCGCGTCGAGCCGGGCGCCGGCCCGGTGCGCCCGGCCCACGTCCCGCGTCCACACCGTCGCCGCGAGGCCGTAGGCGGTGCCGTTCGCGAGCGCGAACGCCTCGTCCTCGTCGTCGAACGGCGCGACGTGCACCACCGGGCCGAAGATCTCCTCCTGGTTGGTGCGGGCGTCCGCGCCCAGGCCGGTGAGCACCGTCGGCTGCACGTACGCCCCGCCGTCGCGGGCGTCGCCGAAGCGCGGCGTGCCGCCACCGGCACGCACCTCGGCGCCCTCGGTACGGGCCAGCGCGTAGTGGCCGAGCACCTTGTCCCGGTGGCCGTGCGAGATGAGCGGCATGTTCGCCGTCGCCTCGTCGTCCGGCCAGCCGTACGCCAGCTCGTCGGCGCGCTTGGCCAGCCGCGCGGTGAACTCCTCGAACACCGGCCGCTGCACGTAGATGCGCTCGGTGCACAGGCACACCTGGCCGCCGTTGGTGAAGCTGGACCGCACCGAACCGGCGACCGCCGCGTCCAGGTCGGCGTCGGCGAACACCAGGCCGGCGTTCTTGCCGCCCAGTTCGAAGCTGACCGCCTTCACCCCGTCGGCGGCGGCGCGCATGATCGCGCTACCGGTCGCCGACTCGCCGGTGAACGTGATCGCGTCCACGCCCGGGTGCCGGGTCAGGTGCTCGCCGGCCGAGCCGGGGCCGAAGCCGTGCACCAGGTTGAACACGCCGTCGGGCACGCCCGCCGCGGCCATCACCTCGGCCAGCAGCGTGGCCGACGCGGGGGTCTCCTCGCTGGGCTTGACCACCACGGCGTTGCCGCAGGCCAGGGCCGGGGCGACCTTCCAGGTGAGCAGCAGCAGCGGCAGGTTCCACGGCACGATCACCGCGACCACGCCGACCGGCTTGCGGACCGCGTAGTTCAGCGCCCGGCCCCCGGCCGGGGTGACTGTGGTGAACGACTCGGTGGGCGCGGTCGCCACGATCTCGGCGAACGCCCGGAAGTTCGCCGCGCCGCGCGGGATGTCGAGCGTCCGGGCCTGCGAGATGGCCTTGCCGGTGTCCGCGACCTCGGCGGCGACCAGGTCGTCGAAGCGCCGCTCCAGCTCGTCGGCGACCCGGCGCAGCACCTCGGCGCGTTCCCGCTCCCCCATCCGGCCCCACGGGCCGCGCAGCGCCGCCCGGGCCGCCGCTACCGCGTCGTCCACAGTCGACTGCGACGCCTCGACCACCTCGAACACCGGCTCGCCGGTGACCGGGCTGCGCTTGGTGAACCGGGAACCGGCATCGACGAACTCGCCGCCGACGAAGTTGCGCAGCAGGCCGGGGCCGTCCGGCGCGTGCCCGGCCATCAGCCGGGGGTCCCAGAGCGTCATCGGCGTCGCTCCACGGCCGCGCCGACGGCGGTGGCCAGCAACGCCAGCACCCCGGAGGCGACCGCGCCGACGACGGCGTACTGCCGCCGCACCCGGCGGCGCACCTGGGCGTACGGGGTGGTGGAGAAGGAGACCAGCTCGTACTGGGAGACGTAGCGGCCGGGCAGCGCGCGTTCCAGCGCGTGCTCGACCTGCTTGCGGGTACGGAACACCGGCGAGGCGACCTTGTCCCGCATCTCCACGAAGTTCGCCAGCGCCATCCGGGCGATCGCCTCGGCGTTGTCCTGGCGGCGGTGCTGGAACAGCGGCAGCGCGGCGGCCCACTCGTCGTCGCACTCGTCGAGGCAGCGGTCCAGCTCGACCACGTCCTCGAACGCGCAGTTCGCGCCCTGGCCGTAGAACGGCACGATGGCGTGCGCGGCGTCGCCGATCAGGCCGACCTTGCCGGCTACCTGCCACGGCGTGCAGCGCACAGTGCCGAGCACACCCACCGGGTTGTGCTGGTAGTCGTCGACCAGGTTCGGCGCGAGCGGGACCAGGTCCGGGTAGTGGGTGGCGAAGAACCGCTCGATCGCCGCCGGGCTGCTGAGCGACGCGAAGCTGCGGGTGCCGTGGGTGGGCCAGAACAGCGTGCAGGTGAAGGAGCGGTCCGGGTTCGGCAGCGCGATCATCATCGAGGTGCCGCGCGGCCAGATGTGCAGCGCGCCCGGGTCGAGCGCGAACTCCCCGCCCAGCGGCGGGATGGTCAGCTCCTTGTAGCCGTAGTCGAGGAAGTCCAGGCTCTCGGTCAGGCCGCCGTACGCGAGCAGTTGCCCGCGCACCGCGGAGCCGGCGCCGTCGGCGCCGAGGATGACCGAGGCGGTGGCGGTGACCTTGCCCTGCGGCGTCTCGAACGTCATCTCGCCGCCGAGCGGGTCGAGCCCGACCAGCCGGTGGTCGAACGCGACGCGCACGTTCGGCAGCGCGGCGGCGGCGTCGAGCAGCGCGTTGTTCAGCGCGCCCCGGCTGATCGAGTTGATCGCCCGGTCCCCGGAGCCGCTGTAGGACTGGAACTCCGGCTCGCCCTCGACCGGGTGGATCATGCGGCCGCGCATCGGCAGCGCGTCCGCCATCACCTCGTCCTCCAGGCCGATGCGGCGCAGCGCGTCCAGGCCGCGCTCGGACAGCGCCAGGTTGATCGACCGGCCCCGCTCGACGGT
Organism: Micromonospora sp. Mcm103; assembly: GCF_024519755.1. NCBI lineage: Bacteria > Bacillati > Actinomycetota > Actinomycetes > Micromonosporales > Micromonosporaceae > Micromonospora > Micromonospora sp. Mcm103. The sequence continues at coordinate 192,826 of NZ_JALJRJ010000011.1, read as the reverse complement.
GCCGGTACGCGGGTCGGGCCGCCGCTCGTAGAGGGCCACCGGGTAGCCGCGCCGGGCCAGGTAGCAGGCCAGCAGACAGCCGGCCAGCCCGGCGCCGACCACCGCGATCTCGTCGCGCTCACTCGTCACGCTCACGAGCCCTCCTTCTCAACAGTTGCCGCCAGCGCCTCGGCGACCCGCCAGCAGTCGTGGTACGAGGAGTAGAGCGGTACCGGCGCGAACCGGACGATGTCCGGCTCCCGGGCGTCGGCGACCACGCCGTGCTCGTGCCGCAGCCGCTTGGTCAGCTCGTTGGCGCTACCGACCCCGATCCGCACCGAGAGCTGGCAGCCGCGGCGGGCGGGGTCGCGCGGAGTGACCACGGTGAGCGGACGGCCGGGCGTCACCTCGTCGAGCAGTTGCTCCAGCCAGGCGGTGAGCCGCAGGCTGCGCTCGCGCAGCGCCGGCATGCCGACGGAGTCGAACAGCTCCAGCGAGGTACGCACCGGGCCCATCGCGAAGATCGGCGGGTTGGAGATCTGCCACGCCTCCACGGTGGCCGGCGGCCGGGACACCGGGGTCATCTCGAACCGGGTGGCCGCCTCGGTGCTCCACCAGCCCTCGAACCGCGGGATCGACGGGTCGCCGAGGTGCCGCTCGTGGACGAAGACACCGCCCAGCGCGCCGGGGCCGGAGTTGAGGTACTTGTACGAACACCAGGCGGCGAAGTCCACGTCCCAGTCGTGCAGCGCGAGCGGCACGTTGCCGGCGGCGTGCGCCAGGTCCCAGCCGACGACGGCGCCCGCGGCGCGGCCGGCGGCGGTGATGGCCGGGATGTCCATCAGCTCGCCGGTCAGGTAGTTCACGCCGCCGAGCATCAGCAGCGCCACCGTGTGGCCCTCGCGGGCCAGGAAGTCCAGCACGTCCTCGGTGCCGAGCGTGTCCGAGCCGGGACGCGGCTTGAGGCGTACCACAGTGGTGTCCGGGTCCAGGCCGTGGAAGCGGGCCTGGCTGCGCACGGCGTAGCTGTCCGAGGGGAACGCGCTGTCCTCGATGACGATGCGGGTGCGCTCGCCGGCCGGCCGGTAGAAGCTGACCATCAGCAGGTGCAGGTTCACCGTGAGGGAGTTCATCACCACGGTCTCCGCGGGCAGCGCGCCGACCAGGCGGGCGGCCGGCGCGGTCAGCAGCTCGTGGTACGGCAGCCAGGGCCGCTCCGACTCCAGGTGCCCCTCGACGCCCAGGCGCTGCCAGGCGTCCAGGTCGGCGAGGAGTTCGTCCCGGGTGGCCCGCGGCTGGAGGCCGAGCGAGTTGCCCGCCAGGTACGCCGTGTCGGGGTAGCGCCCGCCGTCGGCGGGTGGGATGTGGAACAGGTGCCGGTGGCCGGGGTCTGCGGCGTCGCGGCGGAGGGCTTCGTTCTCGGGGGTGTGCATGCTGTTCTCTCTCGTCACATCGCGGTGCGGGCCGACCACAGCTCCGGGAAGACCACCCGGGCCATGCTGCGCTGCAACCATGCCAGGCCGGCGGAACCGCCGCTGCCGACCTTGGCGCCCATCGTGCGCTGGACGGCCTTGACGTGGTTCCAGCGCCAGTCGCCGAACTCCTCGGCGATCTCGGTCAGCGCGTCGCCGAGCAGGCGGAGGTGGTTGTCCGGCCCGTTGTCGCCGTAGATCCGGACCCAGGCCGCCTCGATCGCCGGGTGTCCCTCGTGCTCGGCGTTCACGTCCCGCGACAGCAGCTCGGCCGGCACGTCGAAGCCCTTGCGGGCGAGCAGCGCCACCACCTCGTCCCAGAGGCTCGGCGTGGCCAGCGCGGCGGTCAGCTCGTCGTACACCTCGGTCTGCCGGCGGAACGGACGGATCAGCGCCCGGTCGCGCAGGCCGAGCAGGAACTCCAGCTGCCGGTACATGGCGGACTGGAAGCCGGAGCCCTCGCCGAGCCGGTCGCGGAAGCGGTTGAAGTCGGCCGGGCTCATCCAGCGCAGGCCGTGCCACGCGGCGTTGAGGCCCTCCAGGTGCAGGGCGGCGCGGCGCAGCGGGGGCAGGGCCTCCCAGATCCGGTCCTCGCGCAGCTCGCGCTTGGCGTGCCGCAGCTCGTGGCAGGTCAGACCGAAGTACAGCTCCATGATCTGGCTGACCATCAGGAAGGACATCTCGCCCGGGTCGTCGCTGAGCGGCTCCTGGAGCCGGTGCAGCGTGCTGGCCCGCACGTACGCGTCGTACGGCACGCGGTCGGCGAACTCCAGCGTCGGCTCGCCGCCGTTGCGCGCCGCCCGAGCCGCCCGTTCCTGGGGGGTTACCGGGCGCACCGCCGTCGTCTGTTCCACAGTCATTCTCCGTCCGTGCGCGGGGTAGACGTCATGATCCCGCTGGTGGGCGGCCGAATGGAATGCCTGTTCAACGGCGGTATGGTGGTCTCACTTCGCGAACCGAAACCATCTCGCGTCGCTGTCTTTACGGAAGGAAGGTCCGCGCGTGGACGACATGGACTGGGCGCTGCTGCGCGAGCTCCAGGCCGACGCCCGGCTGTCGTACAGCGAGTTGTCCCGCCGGGTCCACCTGTCGCCGCCCGCTGTGGCCGAGCGGGTCCGGCGGCTGGAGGAATCCGGTGTGATCACCGGCTACCACGCCCACGTCGACCTCACCCGGGCCGGGCGGACGGTGCTCGCCCTGATCCGGATGTCCTGCTACGGCGCGCGCTGCATCCTCAACGACCCCGACGTCGCGGGCTGGCCGGAGATCATGGAGATCCACCGGATCACCGGTGACGCGTGCAGCATGCTCAAGGTCGCCGCCACCAACATGGGTGAGTTCGAGGAGGTCATCGACCGCCTCGCGCCGTACGGGCAGCCGTCCAGCACGATGGTGCTCTCCACCCCGCTGGCCTGGCACCCCGTGGTCAAGGCGCCCCGTTAGCTTCCCCCGCCCTCCGGGAAAGCAGGCGCCGCTGCCCGTCAGTGGTCCGGCGCACCGTCGCGCCGGGAGGGGGGAACCATGCGAGGGCTCCTGTCACATCGTGCGTTGTCGTCCCTGCTGGGCCTGTTCGGCCTGGTGGCGGCGTTCGTCCTGACCACCGCGCCGCCGGCCCGGGCCGGGGAGAGCGTGTTCATCGAGGTGACGCCGAACAGCGTCCAGGCCGGTTCCCGGGTCAACCTGCGGGCCGGCTGCGACAACAGCAACAACCGTCAGGCGCAGGTCACCTCGGACGCCTTCGGGCGGGTGACGCTGCGGCCGGACAACGGCTTCCTCACCGGCTCGGTCACCGTGCCCGGCAACAAGGCGCCCGGCGACTACCCGGTGAACCTGGACTGCTCCAACGGCAACACCGCCTCGACCATGCTCACCGTGCTCAACATGGCGCAGCCGAGCAAGGGACCGGCGACCGGCGGCGGTGGCACCGCGGGTAGCCGGGGCACCGGTTCGCTGCTGCTCGTCGGCGGTCTGGTCGCGGTGGCAGTGGTGGCCGGTGTGAGTGCCCGCCGTAAGACCGGCGGCCGTGCCTGACGAGAGGTGCCGCAATGGCCCGCTCATCGCGCCGCCGGGACCGTACCGGCCCGGCGGCGGACCGCAGACGCCGCGACGCCGCCCGTCCCGGCCGCCGGTCGCGACAGCGCGCCGGCCGGCTCCGGGCCGCGCTGCGGCTGACGTCCCGCGCCGCGCGCCGGTTCGCCCACGTCGCCGGGCACGCGTTCTCGGCCAGCGTCGCCACCGCCGACCCGCAGTCCCGGCCGGTCCCGGCCCGCGCCGCCGGGACCACCACCCGCCGGTACGCCCCGAGCCGCAGCCCCGGGATCCCGGTGCTCGTGGTGGCGAGCGTGATGGCCCTGATCGTCGCCATGCTCGGCGTGGAACGGGTGACCGGCGTCAGCGTGCTGCCGGACCGGATCGTGGCCGGCCTGCGCCCGCCACCGAAGAAGTTCCCGGTCCTGCCGGCCAGCCCGCCGACGGACCTGAGCATCGGCAAGCTGAACCTGCGCGCGCCGGTGCACCGGGTCGGCATCGCGCCCGACGGCAGCATCGCGGTGCCGGACGTGGAGCGCGCAGGCGAGGTCGGCTGGTACGACAAGGGCCCCACGCCCGGCCAGTACGGCCCGGCGGTGCTCGTCGGGCACGTCGACACCACCACCGGTCCGGCCGTCTTCCACGGGCTGAAGGACCTCGACGACGGCGACCGGATCGAGGTGACCCGCGAGGACCGCTCGGTGGCGGTGTTCGAGGTGACGTCGATCGAGCGGTACGGCAAGGAGAAGCTGCCGGTGGAGGACGTCTACGGCGACTTCAGCCGGCCCAACCTGCGGCTGATCACCTGCGGCGGGCGCTGGGTGGGCGGCGAGACCGGGTACGCGGACAACCTGGTCGTCTACGCCGCGCTGGTCAAGGCGCGTTGAGCGGGCGGGTCAGGCCGCCTCGGGCTCGGGCTCGCGCAGGTCGAGCCAGTCCGCCCAGCGCGGGTCGGGGGCGCGGTGCCCGAGCACCCGCCAGGCGGCTCCTTTGGGCGCGGCCGGCAGGTGGTGCAGCCGCCAGCCCAGCTCGGCGGGCGTCTTGTCGCCTTTGGTGTGGTTGCACCGCGCGCACGCGGCGACCACGTTCTCCCAGGCGTGCCGGCCGCCCCGGCTGCGCGGGAAGACGTGGTCGATGGTCTCGGCCGGCCCTCGGCAGTACGCGCACCGCCACCCGTCGCGGGCGAACACCGCCCGCCGGGACAACCCGACGTGGGTGCGGTACGGCACCCGGACGTAGCGGGTCAGGCGCACCACAGAGGGCACCGGTAACGCGTTGCGCGCGCTGTGCAGGATGCCCTCGCCGTCGGCGACGCAAACCGCCTTGGCGCTGAGGACGAGGATCGCGGCACGACGCACCGACACGACGCACAGGGGCTCGTAGGTGGCGTTGAGAACGAGTGCACCGGAGCCCGCCGTGGGTCGTATGTCAGGCATCGCGCTCACCCTCCCGGTCCAGTCGTTCCCGCCTCGTCTGCGCCGGAACCGCCCCGCGGACAGCGCGGAACGGCTCCGACGCCGGCCGGATCACCGACGTCCGTTGCGCCAATAGTCCCTGATCGCGCCCCGGATTGCACGTACTAATCCGGGCTACCCCCTCCGGTAGCGACACTTCGCCGAGGTGGCGGTGTCCGCCGCCCGTCACCGGTGCGGTACGAAAGCAGGGTGAACGTCTCCGACCTGATCTCCGCCCTGCTGTCGGCCTTCTCCGACCGGAAGCCGGACTGCCAGGGCAGCAGTTCCTGCGAGTTCCTGTACCGGCTCACCGGCTCCGCCTGGTTCGCCGAGAGCAGCTACTGGGTCCTGCTGAAGCCGCTACGGGTCGCGTTGATCCTGTTGATCGCGGTGGCCGCCCGGTGGGCGCTGCACCGGACCATCAACCGGCTGGTGCGGACCACCACCCAGGGCGCGGTGCCGACCATGCTCCGCCCGCTGCGGGAACGCATCCCCAGCGCCACGCTCGACCCGGACCAGTTCGTGCCGGAGCGGCGGCGGCAGCGGGCCGAGGCGATCGGGTCGGTGCTGCGCAGCATGGTCACCGCGTTCGTCTTCGGCATCGCGCTGCTGATGGTGCTCAAGGAGTTCAGCTTCGACCTGGCCCCGCTGCTGGCCAGCGCGGGCATCGCCGGCGTGGCGCTCGGCTTCGGCGCGCAGAGCCTGGTCAAGGACCTGATCGCCGGCCTGTTCATGCTGATCGAGGACCAGTACGGCGTCGGCGACACGGTCGACCTGGGCGAGGCCACAGGCGTGGTCGAGGCGGTCGGGCTGCGGGTCACCACGGTCCGGGACGGCCGGGGCGTGCTCTGGTACATCCGCAACGGCGAGATCGTCCGCGTCGGGAACAAGAGCCAGGGCTGGGCGCTCGTCGTGGTCGACCTGCCGATCGGGTTCGCCGGCACCGAGGAGGCCACCGCCGTGCTGCGTACCGCGGCGGCCTCGGTGGCGCTGGACCCGGAGCTGGCGCCGAGCATCGTGGAGCAGCCGGAGGTCCTGGGCGTCGAGCAGATGACTGTCGACGGCGCGGTGATCCGTACCGTCGTCAAGACCACCGCTGACGGGCAGTTCGCGGTCGGGCGTGAGCTGCGCCGCCGCCTCGCGGAGGCGTTGGAGAACTCGGGGATCGTCGCGCAGATCGCGGCTGCCCGGCTGTTCCCCGGCCTCCCGGTCCAGCCGCCGGCGCCGCCCGCCGCCGAGGGTACTGGTACCGGCGGACCCACCTGAGCCGCCGGACGAGCCGGACGATTTCCGGGGTTCCGCACCGCGCGGCCCCTCGGGTATCGTCCGTTCGTTCAGTCGGAGATGCGACGATCAATCCGTTCGCCCTAGCCAGTTGTCAGACGATCGGGCAGAATCCGGTGCACACGCTCCACCGGGGGGCGTGCTCGTGTCCTCGCTGATCGATCGATCTGACGACGGTTCCCGGTCGGGCCATCACAAGTGGTCGACCAGGAACGATGGAGGCGACGGTGTCCGACGCGCGACCCGCCCGGGAGGCCCCGGCCACATTCCGGGACGTCTTCGGTCAGTCGGAGTTCCGCGCCATCTTCGCCGCCAACACCCTCTCCTGGGTGGGTGACTATCTGGCCCGCGCCGCGGTCACCGTGCTCGTGCTGCGCGAGACCGATTCGGTCGCGCTCTCCGCCGCCGCGTTCGCCGCCAGCTATCTTCCCTGGCTGGTCGGCGGCCCGCTGCTCTCCGCGCTCGCCGAGCGGCACCACTACCGCCGGGTCATGGTCGTCTGCGACCTGCTGCGGATGGCGCTGATGGCGCTGGTCGCGATGCCCTGGATGCCGACCTGGTCGATCTTCGCGCTGATCTTCCTGGCCACGCTCGCGAACCCGCCGAGCCAGGCGGCGCGGTCCGCGTTGATGCCGCACATCCTGACCGGGGACCGGCTGGTCGTGGGCCTGGCCGCGTTCACCAGCGCCGGCCAGGCCGCCCAGGTCGTCGGCTACCTGATCGGCGCCACGGTGGCGGCGCTCAACCCGAACACCGCGCTGCTCGTCAACGCCGTGACCTTCGCCGTGTCGGCCGCGATCGTCCGCTTCGGCGTACGCGAGCGGCCACCGGCGATGACCGAGGTGCACCGCAGCCACCTGCTGCGGGAGACCGTCCAGGGCTTCCGGATCGTCTTCGAGCGGCCGGTGCTGCGCGCCATCGCGGTGCTGGTGTTCAGCGCGATGCTCTTCTCGATCGTCCCCGAAGGGCTGGCCGCGGGCTGGGCCGCCGACCGGACCGACGGCCGGATGGACGCCGGCACCGCCCAAGGTCTGATCATGGCCGCCGTCCCGGTCGGATACATCCTCGGCGGGCTGACCATCAGCCGGCTCGTCGGCCCGGACCGGCGGCTGACGCTGATGCGACCGTTGATGATCATCGCGCCGGCGACGCTCGTACCCGCGCTGTTCAACCCGCCGCCGGCGGTGGTGGCGCTGCTGGCCGCCGGCTGCGGCTTCGCCGTCGCCGGGCTCGTCCCGGTCGCCAACGGCCTGTTCGTGCAAGCGCTCCCGGAGGGCTTCCGGGCCCGGGCGTTCGGCGTCATGGCCAGCGGCACACAGATCATCCAGGGCGCCGCGGTGCTGGCCACGGGCGCGCTCGCCGAGCGCTTCTCGGTCCCGTCGGTGGTCGGCGTGTGGAGCGCCGCGGGGGTGCTGATCATGTCGGTGGCGGCGCTCGCCTGGCCCCGGCCGCAGGTGATCCACGAGGCCGTCGCGGCGGCCCGCGCGGAGTCGGCGGCCGGTGGCGGACCGGCGCACTCCCACGCGCCCGGCCCCGCGTCCGGTGACCGGAACCGGGAGCACGGCCGACGCCGGCACGCGGTGACGTGATCCGCGCCGCCCCACGGGCGGGCGCAGGCGCCGGGCCGCACCTGGCAGGATGGAAGCGTGACTTCCCCAGGCGAGTCGATGACCCTCTTCGAGGCGATCGGCGGTGAACCGGCCTTCCGCAAGCTGGTGGACGAGTTCTACGCCGGTGTCGCCGACGACCCGCTGCTGCGGCCGATGTACCCGGAGAAGGACCTGGGCCCGGCGGCGGACCGGCTGACCCTGTTCCTCGTCCAGTACTGGGGTGGCCCGCACACCTACTCGGAGCAGCGGGGCCACCCGCGGCTGCGGATGCGGCACGCCCCGTACCGGATCGGCGCGGCCGAGCGGGACGCCTGGCTGTTGCACATGCGCCGGGCGGTGGACACGCTCGACCTGCCGCCGCAGCTCGCCGCCGCCCTCTGGGACTACCTGGAGCGGGCCGCCTACTTCATGGTGAACGTGATGGAGGATCCGGCCGCCGGCTGAGCCCGGCCCGGCTCAGAGCAGGGCGCCCTCGTCGTGCAGCCAGTCGACGAACGTGACGGCGACCGCGGCGCCGCAGTCGAGCATCTCGACGAGCAGCGCGTCGTGGGCGCCGGCGCCGAGCGGGACCTGCAACTCGGCGTAGATCGGGAGCTGACCGCGCTCGGTCGGGTCACCGATGTACGCCTTGCAGAAGCGCCGGGTGTGGTTCCACTCGTTCACCACGCGGTAGGCCCGGTCGGCCCAGTCCGGCGGGACCGTCGCGTGCGGGCGGGCCCGCATCACCAGGATCTCGTCCTCCGGACCCTCCAGCGCGACCAGCACGGCGTGCCGCTCCCACATGGCCAGCAGGTTGCCGTCGCCGTCGGCCAGATAGCGGACGTCGAGCAGGTCGAGCGCGTCGCAGACCCGGCTCAGCGTGACCGGCGCGACGGTGGCCGGCATGTCCGCGAGGACCGGCCGCTCGGGTGGCGCCACGTCGTCCCCCGGCTGGCGAGGGGTCGGTGGGCCGACCCGGATGGTGTCATCCACTGTGGTCCCGCTTCGAGTCTCCGGCTCCCCGCCAGCGGCGGGACCAGGGCGCCATGACCACCACGGCATCGCTCGCGCACCTCACTCCCCAGCGGATCCGGACGCCTACGGTGCGTTGGATCCGAGGATGGACGGTACCCGGACAGGCGGCCTGAGGCATCCCCCCAACGACCGCCCCAAACCGGAAGGACGACACGGGGTCATCCGTTCGGATGACCTGGCGTCGGCCTGAGTGCAAGATCGGCGACGGTCCGCGACCAGGCTGCCCCGAACGGTCCGACGAGTCCGACCCATCGACCAGCCGTCCGCACCTGAACGTCGTCCGCGCCGGTGCCGAGGAAACCCATCCGGACCAGCGCCTGCACCAGTCGCTGCGACACCTCCACCGGCGTCCGCGGCGCCTCGTCCGGGGTCACCACCACGGCGACGTGGTCCAGCAGCGCGTCCCGCAGCACCCGCTGCCCGACCGCGCGGCCCGCCACGCCGTGCGTGGCCGCCTCGCGCAGCGTCCCGGCCGCCGCCTCCGCGATCCGGCGCAGCTCGGCGCCGGGCAGCGCCTCCACCGCCCGGCTCGCCGCCGGCGGGAGCTGCCACCGCCAGCCGTCGTCCCGGCGTACCGGAAGCGCCTCGCCCCCGGCGGAGAGTTCGGCCAGCAGCTCCCCCGCGGCGACCGTGACGTCACCGGGGGCGGTGCCGGGCACGGTACGGACCACGAGCACGCCCCACGGCAGCCGCGCCCAGAGGGCGGTACGGCCCGCGCCCGGTACCGGCCGCAGCCGGACCACAGTGGCCGGGTCGAACCGGACCAGCCGGGCCAGGAAGGCCCCGGCGTCGGCCGTCCCGGTCAACCCGTGCCCGGTCATCCGCTCAGCCCCGGCGCGTAGCGGAGCAGAAACGCCCGCTCCTCCGGCGAGATCCGGCGCGGGCGCTGCGCCGTCAGGTCGAACGGCACCAGCAGCGACCGGGCGGTGCCGGCCAGCGTGTCGCCGTCGTACAGCTCGTACGCGACCGAGAAGGAGGCGGCCCTGATCTGGTCCACCCACAGCTCGATCCGTACCGTCGGGGCGGCCTCCGCGCTGGCCCGGCCGAGCGCGTAGTCGACCGGGCGCAGGTAGTCGACCTCGTGCCGGCGGATGACCACCCCGTCGGCGAACGAGCCCACTCCCCACGCCCGGCCGCCGGCGAACATCATCGCCACCCGGGCCTCCTCGTAGAGCGTGAGGAAGCGGGCGTTGTTGACGTGGCCGTACGCGTCCAGGTCGGACCAGCGCAGCGCGCAGTGGTAGACGAAGCGGTCAGTCACGGGTGAGCTTGCGGTAGGTCACCCGGTGCGGACGGGCCGCCTCGGCGCCGAGCCGGTCGACCTTGTTCTTCTCGTACGCCTCGAAGTTGCCCTCGAACCAGAACCACTTGGCCGGGTTCTGGTCGTCGCCCTCCCAGGCCAGGATGTGCGTGGCGACCCGGTCCAGGAACATCCGGTCGTGGGAGATGACCACGGCGCAGCCGGGGAACTCCAGCAGCGCGTTCTCCAGGCTGGACAGCGTCTCCACGTCCAGGTCGTTCGTCGGCTCGTCGAGCAGGATCACGTTGCCGCCGATCTTCAGCGTCAGCGCCAGGTTGAGCCGGTTGCGCTCGCCGCCGGAGAGCACCTTCGTCGGCTTCTGCTGGTCCGGCCCCTTGAAGCCGAACGCGGCGATGTACGCCCGGGACGGCATCTCGACCTTGCCGACCATGAGGTGGTCCAGCCCGTCGGAGACGACCTCCCAGACGGTCTTGTCACCGTCCAGGCCCTGCCTGTTCTGGTCGACGTACGACAGCGAGACGGTCTCGCCGACCCGGACCGAGCCGCTGGTCGGCTGCTCCAGACCGACGATGGTCTTGAACAGCGTGGTCTTGCCGACGCCGTTCGGGCCGATGATGCCGACGATGCCGTTGCGGGGCAGCGAGAACGACAGGTCGTCGATCAGCACCCGGTCACCGAACGCCTTGGTCAGGTTCTGCGCCTCGATGACCGTGTTGCCCAGGCGCGGGCCCGGCGGGATCTGGATCTCCTCGAAGTCCAGCTTCCGGGTCTTCTCCGCCTCGGCGGCCATCTCGTCGTAGCGGTCCAGGCGGGCCTTGGACTTGGTCTGCCGCGCCTTGGCGTTCGAGCGGACCCACTCCAGCTCCTCGGAGAGGCGCTTCTTCATCTTGGCGTCGCGGCGTCCCTCGACGGACAGCCGGGCGGCCTTCTTCTCCAGGTAGGTGGAGTAGTTGCCCTCGTACGGGTAGGCCCGGCCGCGGTCCAGCTCCAGGATCCAGTTGGCCACGTTGTCCAGGAAGTACCGGTCGTGGGTGATCGCCAGGACGGTGCCGGCGTACTTGGCCAGGTGCTGCTCCAGCCACTGCACGCTCTCCGCGTCCAGGTGGTTGGTGGGCTCGTCGAGCAGCAGCAGGTCCGGCGCCTCCAGCAGCAGCTTGCACAGCGCCACCCGGCGGCGCTCACCACCGGAGAGCTTGGTGACGTCGGCGTCCGGCGGCGGGCAGCGCAGCGCGTCCATCGCGAGTTCGAGCTTGGAGTCGATGTCCCACGCGTCGGAGGCGTCCAGCTCCTCCTGGAGCTTGCCCATCTCCTCCATCAGCTCGTCGGAGTAGTCCGTGGCCATCTGCTCGGCGATCTTGTTGAACCGCTCCAGCTTGGCCTTGGTCTCGGCGACCGCCTCCTCGACGTTGCCGAGGACCGTCTTGGCGTCGTTGAGCGGCGGCTCCTGCGCGAGCATGCCGACGGAGTAGCCGGGCATGAGCCGGGCCTCGCCGTTGCTCGGCCGGTCCAGCCCTGCCATGATCTTGAGGAGGCTGGACTTACCGGCGCCGTTCGGACCGACCACCCCGATCTTGACACCCGGCAGGAAGTTCAGCGTCACGTTGTCGAGCACGACCTTGTCGCCGTGCGCCTTGCGCGCCTTGTCCAGGACGTAGATGAACTGGGCCACGGTGCGGGCTACCTCCGTCGGGTTGCGATCGCGGGCTTGTCGGGTGCGGGGCGCGGGCGTCGATCTCCGCCTGCCGCCGCCGGCCGGGAGCCGGCCGCACGCACGCCGCCGTCAATCCTGACAGGTACGGACCGCCACGCCCACATCACCCCACCCCAGGGGTACGGCGGGGTGCCGCGTTGCCAGCGCAGGTATGACTGAATAGCCTTGACGTATGACCAAGAAGATCGCCGTGAGCCTTCCGGACGATGTCGCGGAGCGGCTGGCCAAGGAGCCGAATGTGTCCGCCTTCGTGGCACGTGCCGTGCGCCGTCAGATGGCCGGCGAACAGACGCGGGTGGTGCTCGCTCGCGCCGGTGTCACGATCGCCGAGGAGGACGTGGACCGGGCCCACGCGGAGATGCAGCAACTCGCCGCGAGCATCACGCCCGAGCTGCGCGAGCAGGCCACCAAGCTCCAGTCGGAGGTCCTTGCGGCCAGGGCGAAGGCACGCCGGTGACGCAGTTCGGCCTGGCGCTCGACACGGCCGCACTGCTGGCCTACGCCTCGGGCGCCAAGGACGTCGGCGCGAGGATCGCCGAGGCTGCCGACTACGCGCGTGACGTGCTGGTGCCCGCCCTCTGCCTGGCGCACGCGCATCAGCAGGCCACGGCCGCGCAGTGGGAGCTTCTCGAATTGCTGGCCGCGCTGCCGCAAGTACAGATCACCCCGGTGGAACCGGACATGTGTGCGTATCTCGGCGGCTGGTCGCGCCGGATGACCGGCCGGATGGACCTCGCGCAGCTGGCCATGGAGGCAGCCGCCAACCCGCTCGTGCCGATCGTGACGGACCGGCGGGAACTGCTCGGTGAGGTGCTCCCCAAGGAGTGGCCGATCATCGACCTCTGAGCCGCCGGTGTCGACAAGATCACGCGGTGGGTTCGGCGGTTCTGGGACGGGTAGGTAACTCCGGCACGGGGGATCAGACGCCGCAGCTACGCTCAGTACGCTCATCGCGGTGGACCCGTCAGTACCCGGAGGTGGCCGATCGTGACCGTCCGTAGCTCCTTTGTCGTAGTGGCCAATCGTCTGCCGGTCGACGAGGTGAGCACACCCGAGGGACGGCAGTGGCGGCGCAGCCCCGGCGGGCTGGTGACCGCGCTGCACCCGGTGCTCGCCGAGCACCAGGGCACCTGGGTGGGGTGGGCCGGCGGCACCGGCGCCGCGCCCGAGCCGTTCGACCTGGAGGGCATCCGGCTGCACCCGGTGCCGCTGAGCGCCGAGGAACTGGAGCGCTACTACGAGGGCCAGTCGAACGCGACGATCTGGCCGCTCTACCACGACGCGGTGGAGACGCCCGCCTACAAGCGGCGCTGGCGCGAGGCGTACCGATTGGTGAACGCCCGGTTCGCGGAGGCCGCGGCGGACGTGGCGGCCGAGGGCGCGACGGTCTGGGTCCAGGACTACCAGCTCCAGCTCGTGCCGGCGATGCTCCGCGAGTTGCGGCCGGACCTGCGGATCGGCTTCTTCCTGCACATCCCGTTCCCGCCGATCGAGCTGTTCATGCAGATGCCGTTCCGCACCGAGATCCTGCGTGGACTGCTCGGCGCGGACCTGGTCGGCTTCCAGCAGCGGCTGGCGGCGCAGAACTTCGTCCGCCTGGCCCGGCACCTGCTCGGCCTGCGCTACGAGGGCCAGATGATCCAGGTCGACGGCCGGCAGGTGAAGGCGGGCGCGTTCCCCATCTCGATCGACACCAAGGAGATGGAGCGGCTGGCCGAGGACCCGGCGATCCAGGCCCGGGCCAAGCAGATCCGCGAGGAGCTGGGCAACCCGAAGACGATCATCCTGGGCGTCGACCGGCTCGACTACACCAAGGGCATCGAACTCCGGCTGAAGGCCTTCCGCGAACTCCTCGCTGACGGAAAGTTGACAGTTCCGGACGCGGTTATGGTGCAGGTCGCCACGCCCAGCCGTGAGCGTGTGGAGCACTACCAGGCACTTCGGGTGAAGGTGGAACGCGAGGTTGGCCGGATCAATGGTGAATTCGGCCGGGTCGGCGTGCCTGCAGTGCATTATCTGCATCAGTCGTACAGTCGCTCCGAACTGGCCGCGATGTACGTCGCGGCCGACGTGATGATGGTGACCCCGCTGCGAGACGGAATGAATCTGGTGGCCAAGGAGTACGTCGCATCGCGCGCCGACCAGGGCGGCGCGCTCGTGCTCAGTGAGTTCGCCGGCGCCGCGACAGAGCTGCGCCAGGCGTTCCTGTGTAATCCGCACGACCCGGACGCGGTGAAGGACGCGTTGCTGCGGGCCGTGCATGTCGAAAAGCCCGAAGCCCGCCGCCGGATGCGCGTCATGCAGCGCCATCTGCGCAGCCACGACGTGGGCCACTGGGCCAAGTCGTTCCTCAGCGAGCTCGGCGTCCCCGATACGGAGGCTGCGTGACCTCGCCCGCCCCCGCCGCCGCCCACGGCGGCGTGCTGGATCCCGAACTGCGTGCCGCCATCGGCCGTATCGCCCGGGTTCCGCAACTCCTGGTCGCCTGCGACTACGACGGCACACTGGCGCCGATCGTCGAGGACCCCAGCAAGGCGGTGCCGCTGCCCGAGTCGGTGGCGGCCGTACGCGCGCTCGCCGCTCTGCCGCAGACGAGCGTCGCCGTCGTCTCCGGCCGGGCGCTGCGCGACCTGGCCACACTCTCCCGGCTGCCGAGCGAGGTGCACCTGGTCGGCAGCCACGGCTCGGAGTTCGACATCGGCTTCGTCGAGCGGCTCACCCCCGAGCTGATCGCGGTCCGGCACCGGCTCCGCGAGGCGCTGCGCGAGATCGCCGCCGAGCACCCCGGCATCCGCCTGGAACGCAAGCCGGCCAGCGTGGCCGTGCACACCCGCGGCGTCGACCCGCACGTCGCCGCCCGGGCCGTCGAGGCGGTCCGCAACGGCCCCGCGACCTGGGAGGGCGTGACAGTCACCCAGGGCAAGGAGGTCATCGAGCTGTCGGTGGTCGTGACCAACAAGGGCACCGCCGTCGACCAGCTCCGTACCCAGCTCGCCGCGAGCGCGGTGCTGTTCATCGGCGACGACGTCACCGACGAGAACGCCTTCGGCAACCTGACCGGGCCGGACGTCGGCATCAAGATCGGTCCCGGGGAGACGCGGGCCGACTACCGGGTGGCCGAGCCGATCGAGGCGGCCCGCGCGCTGGGTCTGCTGCTGGAGACGCGGCGGCACTGGCTGTTCGGCGAGCGGGCGGTGCCGATCGAGCGGCACTCGATGCTCGCGAACGGCCGTACCGTCGCGCTCGTCACGCCGGAAGCCAAGATCACCTGGCTGTGTCACCCGAAGCCGGACTCGGCGGCGATCTTCGCCGACCTGGTCGGCGGCAGCCCGGCCGGGCACTTCACGGTCGGCCCGGAGCGGGGCGGCATCCCGCTGGGCCAGCGCTACCGCAGCAACACGATGACCGTCGAGACCCGCTGGTCCGGCCTGACCGTGACCGACTGGCTCGACCTGCCGGTACGCGAGACCACGCCGGACGACCCGGCAGTGGTCAGCGGCGACTCGACACTGGTCCGGGTGCTCAGCGGCACCGGGCGGGCCCGCGTCGAGTTCGCGCCGCGCCCCGAGTTCGGCCAGGTGGCGGTGCAGCTCCAGCCGCTCGACGACGGGCTGCTGGTACTCGGCTCCAACGAGCCGGTCGCGCTGCACTCCCCCGGCGTCGAGTGGGAGGTCACGAACGACGCCGGGTACGAGACCGCGAAGGCGGTGGTCGACCTGTCGGCGGCCGGCGGCCAGGTGGTGCTGGAGCTGCGCTTCGGCACGCAGAGCCTGGAGCCGCACCGGCTGCCGCTGCACGAGCGGCAGACCGCCGCCGAGCAGCCCTGGAAGGACTGGGTGGCCTCACTGCGGCTGCCCGCCACCGCCCGGGACCTGGTCGCCCGCAGCGCGCTGACCCTGCGCGGCCTCTGCCACGAACCGACCGGCTCGATCCTCGCCGCGGCCACCACGTCGCTGCCCGAGGAGCTGGGCGGTGTCCGCAACTGGGACTACCGCTACTGCTGGCTGCGGGACGCGGCGATGACCGCCCGCGCGCTTGTCGACCTCGGCTCGACCGAGGAGGCCGAAGGGCTGCTGCGCTGGATCGACGGCGTGGTCGAGCGCACCGGCGGGCACCCGGAGCGGCTGCATCCGCTCTACACGGTGGACGGCTTCGAGCTGGGCGCCGAGGCGGTCATCGACACGCTGCCCGGCTACGCCGGCTCCCGGCCGGTACGCGTCGGCAACCTCGCCAACCACCAGCTTCAGCTCGACGTCTTCGGCCCGGTCGCGGACCTGATCGCGGCCGTGGCCGACGCCCGGGGCTCGATCCGCGACGACGAGTGGCGGGGGCTGGAGAACATGGTCGAGGCGGTACGCCGACGCTGGCACGAGCCCGACCACGGCATCTGGGAGGCCCGCCTCCCCCCGCGGCACCACGTCTTCTCCAAGGTCATGCTCTGGATGACGGTGGACCGCGCGCTGCACGTCGTCCGCCGCCACGGCGGCGAGGACCGGCCCGAGTGGGTCGAGCTGCGCGACCGGATCGCCTCGAACGTGCTGGAGCACGGCTGGCACCCGGAGGCCGAGGCCTACAGCGTCGCCTACGGGTACGAGGAGATGGACGCCTCGTCGCTGTGGATCGGCATCTCCGGGCTGCTCGCCGGCGACGACCCGCGCTTCCTCTCCACCGTGCTCAAGATCGAGGCGGAGCTGCGCAGCGGTCCGGTCGTCTACCGGTACCACTGGGACGACGGCCTGCCCGGCCGGGAGGGCGGCTTCCACATCTGCACGTCGTGGCTGATCGAGGCGTACCTGCGCACCGGTCGCCGCAGCGACGCCGAGGAGCTGTTCACCCAGATGGTCGACACGGCCGGTCCGACCGGGCTGCTGCCGGAGCAGTACGACCCGCTGGCCGAGCGCGGGCTGGGCAACCACCCGCAGGCGTACAGCCACCTCGGCCTGATCCGCTGCGCCCTGCTGCTCGACAACATGCTCAAGCAGTGACCCGACCGGGGCGGGGGACTGACGTCCCCCGCCCCGTCCCCGCCCCGGCCCGGCCCGGCCCGGCCCGGCGATCTTGCACTTACCGCCCCGACATAAGGGCCATAACGGGCACCTGGTGGGCACCAAGTGCAAGATCGACGAGGTCAGGCCGAGGTCAGGCCGAGGTCAGGCGCGTCGGGGCGTCGGGGGTCAGGGCGTGGACCACGTCGCCGAGCACCACGATCGCGGGTGGGCGCAGGGCGGCGGTCTCGACGTCCTGCGCGACCGCGCCCAGTGTGGAGCGCAGCATCCGCTGAGCCGCTGTGGTGCCCTCCTGGATCACCGCGGCGGGAGTCTCCGCCGGCTTGCCGTGCGCGATCAGCGTGGCGCTGATCGCGGCGAGGTTCTTCAGGCCCATCAGGACAACGAGCGTGCCGCGCAGCCCGGCGAGGGCGTCCCAGCGCACCAGCGACGCGGGCGCGTCGGGCGCGAGGTGCCCGGACACCACAGTGAACTCGTGCGCCACGCCCCGGTGCGTCACCGGCACGCCGGCCACCTCGGGCACCGCGATCGCGCTCGTCACGCCGGGCACCACAGTCACCGGCACGCCCGCCTCGGCGCAGGCCAGCAGTTCCTCGCCGCCACGGCCGAAGACGTACGGGTCGCCGCCCTTGAGCCGTACCACCACCTTGCCGGCCCGCGCCCGGTCCACCAGGATCCGGTTGATCTCCTCCTGGGCACGCGACGGCCCGTACGGGATCTTGGAGGCGTCGACCAGCTCGACGTCCGGCCGCAGTTCGTCCAGGAGCAGGCCGGGCACGAGCCGGTCGGCGACGACCACCTCGGCCTCGGTGAGCAGCCGCCACCCCTTCACGGTGATCAGCTCCGGGTCGCCCGGCCCGGATCCGACGAGTGCGACGCGCCCGCCGGTGTTAACAGGGGGCCCCTCCTCTACCGCAGGGGTTAAAAGGGGGCCCCTCCTTCCGAGCAGGGCGCGGATGGCGTCGCGGACGCCCATCGCTCGGCGGGGGTCGCCACCGCCGAGTACCGCCACGGTGACCGGGCCGTGCCGGGTCACCGCCGGGGTCCACGCGCTCGCCGCCGTCCGGTCGTCGGCGCGTACGCAGAAGATCCGCCGCTCGGCCGCTGCCGCGCTGACCGCGGCGGCGGCGGCCCGGTCGTCGACAGCCACCTGGACCAGCCACGCGCCGTCCAGGTCGTCGGGGGCGAACCGGCGCGGCTCCCAGTGCAGCCGCCCGGCGTCGACGTGCGCGCGCAGCGCCGGGGTCAGCTCGGGCGACACCAGCAGCACGTCCGCGCCGGCGTCGAGCAGCGCGGGGACCCGCCGGGTGGCGACCGCTCCCCCGCCCACGACCACCACGCGCCGCCCGCCCAGCCGCAACCCCAGCGGGTACGGGCTGGGCGGCGTCGGCCCGGCCGGCTCGGTCACTTCTCCGCCACCCCGGCGGAGTCGAACGTGGCGACCTCGTGCAGTACCCGGACCGCGCCGGTGACCACCGGCAGGGCGAGCAGCGCCCCGGTGCCCTCGCCGAGCCGCAGTCCCAGGTCGATCAGCGGTTCCAGGCCGAGGTGCCGCAGTGCCGCCGTGGCGCCCGGCTCGGCGCTGCGGTGCCCGGCGACCATGGCGCCCACCGCGTCCGGCGCGAACGCGGCGGCGGCGACCGCGGCGCTGACGGCGATCACGCCGTCGAGCAGCACCGGCACGCGGCGCGCGGCGGCGCCGAGGATCAGGCCGGTCAGCGCGGCGTGCTCCAGCCCGCCGACGGTCGCCAGCACGCCCAGCGGGTCGGCCGGGTCGGGCTCGTGCCGGGCCAGCGCGGCCCGCACCACAGCCACCTTGCGGGCGTACGTCTCGTCGTCGACCCCGGTGCCCCGCCCGGTGGCCGCCTCGGCGTCCACGCCGGAGAACGCGGCGATGAGCGTGGCGGACGGGGTGGTGTTGCCGATGCCCATGTCGCCGGTGAGCAGGATGCCCGCCCCGGCGTCGATCAGCTCGCCGGCGACCCGGATGCCGGTCTCGACGGCGGTACGGGCCTCGTCCCGGGTGAGCGCCGCGGTGACAGTCATGTCGCGGGTGCCGGGGCGGACGTTCGCGGACACCAGGCGCGGGCCGGCCGGATCGGCGGATTCGGCGCCGGGGATCGGGGTGGCCACGCCGACGTCCACCACCGTGACCGAGGCGCCGGCCTGGCGGGCGAACGCGTTCACGACCGCGCCGCCGGCCAGGAAGTTGGCGATCATCTGGGCGGTGACCTCCTGCGGCCACGGGGTCACGCCCTGGGCGTGCACGCCGTGGTCACCGGCGAAGATCGCCACCGCGGCCGGCTCGGGCAGCGGCGGCGGGCAGGCGCCGGCCAGCCCGGCGAGGCGTACCGAGAGCGGCTCCAGGGCGCCGAGCGAGCCGGCGGGCTTGGTCAGCCGCCCCTGCAACTCGCGGGCCGCCGCCATGGCGTCCTCGTCCAGCGGCCGGATCGCCGCGACTGTGGACTCCAGCATCATGCCTCCAGGATCCGTGCCAGCGTCTCGATGAACGCGTCGGTGGTGCCCCGGTCGCGTACGGCGATCCGGAGCCAGTCCGGGCCGAGCCCGGGGAACGTGTCGCCCCGGCGTACCGCCCAGCCGTGCGCGCGCAGCCGCTCGCGTACGTCGGCGGCGCCGGCCACGTGGATCAGGACGAAGGCGGCGGCGGGGCGGCCCGCCACGCGTACCCCCGGCAGGCCGGACAGGCGGGCCACCAGGTGGTCGCGGTCGGCGGCGAGTTCGGCGGCGATGGCGCGTTCGGCGGCGACGGCGGCCGGCGCGGCGCAGGCGGTGGCGGCGGCGAGCGCCGGGGTGGAGACCGCCCAGAGCGGCTGCGCGGCGGCGAACCGGGCCAGCAGCGCGGCGTCGCCGAGCAGGTAGCCGATCCGCAGCCCGGCCAGGCCCCAGGTCTTGGTGAGGCTGCGCACCACCACGAGGCCGGGGAGGTCGCGGCGAGCGGCGAGCGACTCGGGCTCGCCGTCGACGCCGGGTGCGGCGGTGGTGTCGGCGAACGCCTCGTCGACCACGAGTACCCGGCCGGGGCGGGCCAGCGCGGCGATGGTGTCGGCCGGGTGCAGCACCGAGGTCGGGTTCGTGGGGTTGCCGATCATGACGAGGTCGGCGTCGCCGGGGACGCGGGCCGGGTCCAGGCGGAAGCCGTCGGCCGGGTCGAGCAGCACCCGGTCCACCCGGTGCCCGGCGGCCCGCAGCGCGGCCTCCGGCTCGGTGAACTGCGGGTGCACCACCACGGGGTGGCGGACGCCGGACAGCGCGCGGGCGATCAGGACGAATCCCTCGGCGGCGCCGGCGGTGAGGAGTACCTCTTCCGGGGGTCGCCCGTGCCGGTGAGCGACGGCGGCGCGGGCCGGCGCCGGGTCCGGGTACGCGGCCAGGTCGCCCAGCGCGGCGGTGATCGGGTCGGCCAGCCAGTCCGGCATCGGGGCGCGGCGCACGTTCACGGCCAGGTCCACCAGGCCGGGCGTGGCCTCGGCGTCCCCGTGGTGGCCCAGGTCGGGCTCGTCGAGCGCGGCGGCGCTCCCGGTCGGTGCTGCGGGCATGTCCGCGATCCTGCCGGGTAGCCGCCGCCCGGGACAGCGCATCCCGGCGTGGGTCGCGTCACGGTCCGCCGGTTTATGAGTTCTTCTCATTTCCGAATCGGAAATGTCATAGCTTGACCCCGTGAGCAGTCGTCCCCTTGCTTCCGCTGGCCGTCTCGTTCCCCTTCTCCGCGCCGGGCTGATCGCCGGCATCGTGGTCGCCGCCGCCCTGTACCCGCTGGTCGCCGTCACCGGCATCGGGGCCAAGGCCACCGCGCACGCGATCGAACAGAAGACGAACATCCTCAAGACCGCGTTGCCGGCCGAGACCTCGTACGTCTACGCGCCCGACGGCAAGACGGTGCTGACGATGTTCTACGAGGAGTACCGGCAGTACACCAAGATCGAGAACATGTCGCCGAACATCCAGCAGGCGATCGTCGCCGCCGAGGACAACCGCTTCTACCAGCACCACGGCGTCGACCCGAAGGGCGTGGCGCGCGCTTTCGTCTCCAACGCCCGATCCGGCGGCGTATCCCAGGGCGCCTCGACGATCACCATGCAGTACGTGCGGATGGCGCTGCGGGACAGCGCGACCACGCCCAAGGAGGTCCAGGAGGCGACCCAGCAGACCAGCCTGCGCAAGGTCAAGGAGATGCGCATGGCGCTGGACATCGAGAAGCACCTGAGCAAAGAGCAGATCCTGGAGCGCTACCTCAACTCGGCCTACTTCGGTCACCGGGCGTACGGGATCTACGCCGCCTCGCAGATCTTCTTCTCCAAGACGCCGGCCACGCTCACCCCGGTCGAGGCGGCCACGCTGGCCGGGCTGGTGAAGTCGCCGTCGGAGTACGACCCGATCACCTCCGACCAGAAGGAGGCCACCGGCCGGCGCAACTACGTGCTGGACAACATGTCCCGCCTCGGCTACCTGTCGCCCGACGCCGCCGCCGCGGCGAAGGGCCAGCCGATCAAGCTGAAGCTGACCGACCCGCCCAACGACTGCGCCGCGATCGACGGCGGGCACCGCGCCTGGGGCTTCTACTGCGACTACCTGAAGAACTGGTGGAGTTCCCAGCCCGCGTTCGGCGAGAACCGGCTGGAACGGATGGACAAGCTGCGCCGTGGCGGCTACCGGATCGTGCTCGCGCTCGACCCGAAGACCCAGGCGGCGGCGGAGAAGAACGTGGGTGCCAAGGACAACACCGGCAGCCCGTTCGCCAACGGCATCGTGGTCGCCGAGCCCGGCACCGGGCGGATCAAGGCGATGGCGGTGAACCGGAACTACTCGCTCGACCTGGCCGAGAACCCGAACAGCTCGAACCCGGAGGCCGGGCCGAAGGTCAAGGCGAACTACCCGAACACGGTGGCGCCGCTGCTCGGCGGCGGGACGCTACCGGGCTACCAGGCCGGTTCGACGTTCAAGATGTTCCCGATGCTCGCCGCGCTCAACGCCGGGATGCCGTTGTCCACCGCGTACGACTCGCCGTACACGTACAAGTCGGCCGTCTACGACGGGTGGGCGCCGTCGAACGCCAGCGGCGCGATGACCGGCCGGCAGACCATGTGGTCCGGGTTCGGCAAGTCGGTGAACACCTACTTCGTCCAACTGGAGGAGAAGATCGGCGCGGACGCCGGGGTGCGCCTGGCCGAGCAACTGGGGCTGCGCTGGCGCACCGACGTGGACAAGGAACAGGCGTCGCCGGGCAAGGCGAAGAAGTGGGGCGCGTTCACGCTCGGCGTCTCCGACGCCACCCCGCTGGAGATGGCGAACGCGTACGCCGCCATCGCCGCCGACGGGCGCTACTGCGAGGCCATCCCGGTCAACGCGATCATGAACCGGGACGGCACGCCGGCCACGTACACCACGCCGGGCGGGGTGCAGCGGGAGGTGGCCAAGCCGCGGTGCCGGCAGGTGGTGAACGCCGACGCGGCCCGCGCCGCCACCGACGCGGCGCGCTGCCCCACCGGCGACACCCCGGCCAAGGGAAGCTGCGGCGGCTGGTCGACAGCCGACAGCGTCCGGGGTACGGTCGGCCGCCCGGTCGCCGGCAAGACGGGTACGACGGACAGCACGCGGTCGGCGTGGTTCGTCGGCTACACGCCGGAGCTGGCGGCGGCGAGCTTCATCGCCGACCCGGACAATCCGTTCAACGCGGTGGGCGACGGGCAGTCGCAGATCCCGGTGAACGCGGTGGCGCAGACCCTGCGGGACTCCCTGAAGGGCCAGCCCACCCGCCAGTTCACCCCACCCTCGGACCGGATAGTCGGCTGACCCGCCCTGATCCGCCCGGGGGTGCGCCCGGGTAGTTGATCAAGGAGTTTGCGTCACGGATCGCCCGATCCGCAGACGCGAACTCCTTGATCGACGTCGAAGGGCGGGTGGGGCGCAGGGGGCGGTCAGCGGAGGTCGGCGGCTACGAAGGACCACAGCTCCAGGTCGACCCGGGCGCCCCTGACGAAACCGGCGTTGCGCAGCAGGCCCTCGTAACTGAAGCCGGCCTTCTCGGCGACCCGCCGGGACGCCACGTTGCCGGCCGCCACCCGCAGCTCCACCCGCTGGAACCCGTGCTCGAGGATCAGTGCGATGGCCACCGCGTCCACCGCCTCGACCGCCAGGCCGTAGCCCCGGGCGTGCGGCGCGATCGCGTACGACAACTCGGTGAGCCGGGCGCCCCAGTCGGTACGGCGGGCCCAGAGCGAGCCGACCACCCGCTGGTCCTCCCGGCGGACCACCGCCCAGTGGTCGCCGTCGCCGCTGTCCCGCCGCTGCCGGGCCAGCTCGGTGCACCACGCCCGCCCGTCGATCTGCCCGGACGCATCGGCCAGCGGCAGCCAGCGCTGCGTCTGCCGGTCGGCGAACACCTCGTCCATCGCCTCCGCGTCGGCGGCGACGAGGTGCCGCACCTCGATGCGCGGGGTGGAGACGGTCAGTGCCGGGAAGCGGCGTACCGCCACCTGCCCGATCACGCCGACGCCCCCACCGGTGCCAGCGCGGCGGCCACCAGCCGGGCCGCGATGTCCGGATGCGCGGCCCAGTGCGGCACGAGCTGCGAGGCGTGCACCGCCTGCCGGACGAAGCCCTCCGGATTGCCACCCTCCCAGCGCCAGGCCGGCCGGTCACCGGCGCGCGGCGTGAGCACTGCGGCGTGCTGCTTGTGCCCGGTCACCGTGGCACCGGCCGCCGCCACCACGCTGTCGGTGACGGCGGTGGCCGTGCGGTAGCCGACCACCAGGCCGTCCCGGACCGTGCCGACCGCGTCGAGCACCCCGCACATGGGCAGGCCGTCCAGCTCGCGGGCCAGCCACAGCAGGCCCGCGCCCTCGGCGATCACCGGGCGGCCCGAACGGGCCAGCTCGGCCACCGCGATGCAGAGGCGGCGGTTGGCGGAGAGCTGCTCCGCGTACGTCTCGGGCAGCCCGCCGCCGACGACGAGCGCGCGGGCCCCGGCGGGCAGCGCCTCGTCGCGCAGCGGGTCGAGCGTGACCACGTCGGCCCCGGCGGCGCGCAGCAGC
Organism: Micromonospora sp. Mcm103; assembly: GCF_024519755.1. NCBI lineage: Bacteria > Bacillati > Actinomycetota > Actinomycetes > Micromonosporales > Micromonosporaceae > Micromonospora > Micromonospora sp. Mcm103. The sequence goes on along the minus strand of NZ_JALJRJ010000011.1, from coordinate 168,955 downwards.
TCGGCGGTCTCCGGGTGGCTGTAGGCGCCGGCCGGACCGCCGGCCAGCGCGACCACCGGGCGCTCCCCCGACGGCTGCGGGGCGTCGGCCGGCTCCGGCGACCACGGCTCGACGGTGAGCGCGGGGGCGGAGCGGGCCAGCGCCAGCAGCCGGTCGAGGTCGACGGTGGCGGCCACCGCCTCACCGAGCCGGCGTACGCCCCGTTCGGCGTCCGCGTCGGCGCGCACCACGGGCCCGGTGCCGTACCGGCGGGCGGGCAGCACCGGAGGCAGCTCGTGCCGGCGCAGCGCCCCGTAGACCGGCACGCCCACGTCGTCGAGCGCCTCACGCAGCAGCGCCTCGTGCCGGGGCGAGGCCACCCGGTTGAGGATCACGCCGCCCAGCCACAGCTCGTCGTCGTACGCCCGGAAACCGTGCACCAGCGCGGCCACCGACTGGCCCATCGCTGCCACGTCCACCACGAGCACCACCGGGCTGCGCAGCGCGGTGGCGACTGCCGCCGTGGACTCGCTCTCGGGTCGTCCGGCGACCGAGTCGTAGAGGCCCATCGTGCCCTGCACCAGCGCGAACCCGGCGCCATCAGCGCCGTACGCGAAGAGGGGGGCGATCCGCTCCGGGCCGACCAGTCTCGGATCAAGCGTGCGCCCGGCGCGCCCGGCGGCGAGCCCCAGATACGCCGCGTCCACCTGGTCCGGCCCGACCTTGAACCCGGCCACCGGGATCCCCCGGTCGGTGAGCGCCGCGAGCAGGCCGAGGGAGACGGCGCCGGTGCCGTGCCCCGAGGAGGGCGCACTCAGCACGACGCGCGGCACGTCGGTCATCATCGACTCCTGATGTGGGTGGTTTCCGCCCGCGTGACCATACCCGTCCGGCCCGGCGCGCGAGAGCCGCGCACACCGCCGTTTCTGCCTGGCAGCGGCGAGTGGCATCGCTCATACGGGTAGCCTTGGCCAACGTGTACCGGTTCCTGCTGACCCCGCGCTGGCTCGGCTACCTCGCGCTCACGCTCGTCGCCGCCACGGTGATGGTGTTCCTGGGCAACTGGCAGCTGGACCGCTACCGGGGGCGCACGGCCGTCAACGAGCGCATCGACGCCGGGGCCACCATGACACCCGCGCCGTTGCGCGACGCGCTCCCCGCGCCCAGCGGCGGCGACGTCGGTCCCGCACCGTCCGAGGAGCTCACCTGGAGCCGGGTCACCGCCACCGGCCGGTACGACAGCGCGAACACCGTCCTGATCCGGGGCCGGACCCTCGACCGGACGGTCGGCTTCGAGGTGCTCACCCCGCTGGTGCTGGCCGACGGCACCGCGGTGCTCGTCGACCGGGGCTGGATCCCGCCCGTGCCGGGCGCCGGCGCGACAGTCCAGCCGGAGGTGCCGGCGGCGCCGACCGGCGAGGTGACAGTGACCGGCCGGGTCGTCGGCAGCGAGAGCGGCGGCGGCGCGGTCAGCCGGCGCGACGGCAAGCTGGAGGCCCGGCGCATCGACATCCCCCGCCTGGCCGATCAGCTCCCCTACCCGGTGACCGGCGGCTACGTGCTGCTCGACGGGCAGACGCCGGCGGCCGACCCGGCCTTCCAGGCGGTCCAGATCGGGCACACGAACAACTGGCAGAACTTCGGCTACGTGTGGCAGTGGTGGATCTTCGCGGTGATGAGCCTGTTCGGCTACGGCTGGGTGGCGCGCCGGGAGGCCCGCCGCCGGGCCGGGCTGGACACCCCGGGTGAGCCGGTGGACCGCGCCGCCGAGCCGGCCACTCCCACCTCCGCCTGAACAGGCCTCACCGGGCACGGCCCGCCTCGTCGATCCTCTGCACAGGCGCCCGTTACTCGCCGTAGCCGCCATCGACGAAGGACTCCTCACGACGGATATGCCTGAGAGGCATGTTTATGCCTCTCAGGCATATCCGTTCCGAGCGATGAGGCTTCCGCGCAGGGCGGGCCGTGGATCCGGCGGCACACCGGGCGGCGGGGACGTTGGTAGGGTCCGCGGATGATCGTCAATCGTGGGGGTCGCGGTGACCTCTGACGCCACGACGCCCCCGGCCGCCGAGCCACCCGCGTACGACCCGTGGTCGGCCATGCCGCCGGCCGTCGCGCCCCCCACCGAGCAGTTCCCGGTGATCGCCGCGCCGGACGCACCGGTCACCCCCGCACCGTTCTCCGCGCCGCCGCCCACCGCGCAGTTCCCGGCCGCGCCGCAGTTCTCCGCACCGCCCGCGCAATACTCCGCACCGCCCGCGCAATACTCCGCACCGCCCGCCCCATACTCGGCGCCGCCTGCCCAGTTCTCCGCGCCGCCGGTGCCGGCGGCCGGGGTGGTCGCGCCGTACTACGGGCCCGCACCCGGGGCGTACCCGCCGCCCGGGCCGGTGCCGCCCGGGCCGGTGCCGCCCACGCAGTCGGCGGTGGCCGTGCAGATCGCCGAGATCGTGGTGACGCCGCCGGTGATCCGTACCCCGGCCGGTGTCCTGCCACTCGCCGGCGCCTCCTGGTACGTGACCGACTACTGGCAGAAGGAGGAGAAGATCGCGCCCTGGGCCGTCGTCGCCGCGATCCTCGGCTTCTTCTGCCTGACCGTGTTCAGCCTCCTGTTCCTGCTGATCAAGGAGACGCGGCACTACGGCACCGTGCAGGTGACGGTGAGCAGCGGCGGGCACCAGTACGTCGCGCGGATCCCGGTCACCGACCAGTTCCAGGTGCAGCAGCTCAACAACCAGGTCAACTACGCCCGGTCGCTGTCGGCGGGCTGAGCCGTCAGCCGGTGACCCGGCCGGCGTGGATGGCGCGGACCGCGTCGATGGTGTCCGCCTCGGCGGCGGTCTTGTCGTCGCGGTAGCGCAGCACGCGGGCGAAGCGCAACGCCATGCCGCCCGGGTACCGGCTGCTCGTCTGCACCCCGTCGAACGCGATCTCGACCACCTGTTCCGGCCGGACCCGCACCACCCAGTCGCCCTTCTCCACGGCGAGCGACAGGAACCGTTCGGTCTGCCAGCGCAGCAGCTCGTCGGTGAGCCCCTTGAACGTCTTGCCCAGCATGACGAACTCGCCGGTGCGCGGATCGCGGGCGCCGAGGTGCAGGTTGGACAGCCAGCCCTCCCGCCGGCCGCTGCCCCACTCGACCGCGAGGACCACCAGGTCGAGCGTGTGCCGCGGCTTGACCTTGACCCAGGCCGAGCCGCGCCGACCGGCGTCGTAGGGCGCGGCCGGGTCCTTCACGACCACGCCCTCCTGACCGGCGTCGACAGCCGCGGCGAACGCCGTGGCCGCCTGCTCCGCGTCGTCCACCTCGACCCGGTCGACGAGCAGCGAACCGTCGACAGCGCGGGCCAGGGCCGCCCACCGCTCCCGGCCGGGTGCGTCGATCAGGTCGGCGCCGTCGAGGTGCAGCAGGTCGAAGAAGTACGGCGTGAGCACCGGTTCGCCGGTGCGCTCGGCGGCGGCCAGCACGGCGGGCGCGACCTGCGTCGGCCCGGTGGTGCTGGGCGTGGTGCGACGGGCCGCCCGGCTGGACGTCTCCTGGAACGGCAGCGGCCGGCCGGCGGCGTCCAGCCCGATCGCCTCGCCGTCGAGCACCAGCTCGCGTGCGGGCAGCGCGCGGACGGCTGCGACCACCTGGGGCAGCCGGCCGGTGATCTCGTCCAGGCTGCGGGTGAAGACCGCGATGTCCGCCCCGGAGCGGTGCACCTGGATGCGGATGCCGTCGAGCTTGACGTCGACCACGGCCGGCACGCCGGTGGCGGTGAGCGCCTCGTCGACCGAGGGCGCGCTCTGCGCCAGCATCGGCGCGAGCGGCCGGCCCACCTGGAGCCCGAAACCGGCCAGCGCGGCGGCGCCGCCGGTGAGCGCCGCGACCGCCACCGCCCGCAGGTCACCGGCGAGCAGCAGGGCCCGGCGCACGGCGGTCACCGGCACGTCGGCGGCGCGCGCGATCGCGTCGGTCAGCAGCCCGGCCTGCGCGCCCTGACGCAGTTCGCCCCGGAACAGGCCGGTCAGCAGGCGCTGCTCGTCGGCGGTGGCGGCGGCGAAGAGACGGCCGACCAGGTCCCGCCTGCGGGCTTGCGAACCGGACCCGGCGACGCGGGAGATCTCCTCGATCGCCGCGTCCACGGCGGCGACGGTGAGCGTCGGCTCGGCGGCCGGCGGGGGCAGGTCACGCAGGCCCGCCCAGCCGACACCGGTCTGACGCTGGCGCAGCTCACCGGCGAGGTAGCCGGCACCGGCCGGTATCTCGCCCGGCTCCAGCCCGCGCAGCGCGGCGGCCAGCAGCTCCACCTTGGCCCGACGGCCGCTGGTGGCGCCGACCGCGGCCGAGGTGGCCGCCAGCTCCGCGAAACGCACGTCCACATCCTGCCAGCCGCCTGTGACATCGGGGCGGATCCGGCGACCCGGCACACCGCAAGGGTGCGCCGGGGCCGCCGGGCCGACGGTCAGGCCGAGACCGGTTCCTCGATGCGCAGGCCGCGCCCGCGCACGCCCTCGGCGACCCGGGTGAGCAGCGCGTCGAGCGTGACCAGGGCGGCGGAGAGCTCGCCGATCTGTTCGTTGAGCGTGTCCTCGGACCACGCGGAGACGTCGACGTCCCCCAGAGCACGGACGGCGGCCTGAAGCCGCTCCATCTCGTCGTTCGTACGCATGTTCGAAAGGCTATAACACCCCGCCCGCCGACACACCACAAACTCCGACATCGGCCCCGAAGTTACGGTTTCGACACCTCAGGAGCGGTTTCCGGCCTCCGCCACCCGGGCCAGCAGCAGCGCCTCGGCCAGGCACACCCGGGCGAACTCGCCCAGGTGCAGGCTCTCGTTCGGGCCGTGCGCCCGCGCGTGCGGGTCCTCCACACCGGTCACCAGGATCGCGGCCCGCGGGAACATCTCCTGGAACGTGGCGATGAACGGGATCGATCCGCCCACCCCGATGTCGACCGGGTCGGTGCCGTCCCAGGCCGTCCGGAACGCCGACCGGGCCGCGTCGAACATCGGCCCGGAGGCGTCGATGACACAGGGCGCGCCGTCGTGCTCGAACGTCACCGACACCTGCGCGCCCCACGGCGCGTGCCGCTCCAGGTGCGCGGTCAGCGCCGCGTACGCCTTCTTCGGGTCGTCGCCCGGCGCCAGCCGTACGCTCAGCTTCGCCTTCGCGGACGGCACCAGCGCGTTCGGGGCCTCGCCGGTCGACGGCGCGTCCACGCCCAGGATCGCCAGCGCCGGCTTGGTCCAGAGCCGGTCGGTGATCCGGCCGGTGCCGAACAGCGTCGCGCCGTCGACCAGGCCGGCCTCGGCCCGGAACCGGTCCTCCGGGTAGTCGACGCTGGCGCCCTCGCGGCCGACCAGCCCGTCCACCGCGACGTCGCCGGCCTCGTCGTGCAGCGTGCCGAGCAGCTTCACCAGGGCGGTGAGCGCGTCCGGCACGGCGCCGCCGAACATGCCGCTGTGCACGGCGTGGTCGAGCGTGCGCACCTCCACGAAGCAGTTGACGATGCCGCGCAGCGAGGTGGTCAGCGCCGGCACGCCGACGTCCCAGTTGGTGGAGTCGGCGATCACGATGACGTCCGAAGCCAGGTCGTCGCGGTGCTCGGCGAGCAGCCGCTCCAGCGAGTCCGAGCCGTACTCCTCCTCGCCCTCGATGAACAGCACCACGCCGACCGGGAGCCGGTCGCCGAACGCGCGCAGCGCGGCGACGTGCGCCATGATGCCGGCCTTGTCGTCGGCGGCACCCCGGCCGTAGAGGCGGCCGTCGCGCTCCACCGGCTCGAACGGGTCCGACTCCCACAGCGACAGGTCGCCGACCGGCTGCACGTCGTGGTGCGCGTACATGAGCACGGTGGGGGCGCCGGGCGGGGCCGCCTTCGTACCGATCACCGCGGGCTGGCCGCCGGACCGGACGATCCGCGTGTCGAGGCCGCAGCCGCGCAGCAGCTCCGCCACCGCCTCGGCGGAACGCTCCACGTGCGAGTGGTCGAAGCCCTCGAAGGCGATGCCCGGGATGCGGACGAGTCGCTCGAGGTCGGCACGGACGCCGGGCAGTTCCCGCTCGACGGCGGCCCGCACCTCGGACTCGGAGAGGATCGGAGTGGTCATGACCGGAATCGTATGCTGGCCTTACCCCACCACGTCGCCCGAGCCCGATCGCCGCCCCGCACGCACGTAGTACCGGCCCGCGTCGTGCGGCAGGTCCGGGGCGCCGTCGACGACCAGGTCCACCGCCGCCGCCGTGCCGTCGGCGGTGAAGTGCGCCCGCTCCCCCGCGTGCCAGCGGCGCAGCTCCGGCAGGACCTGCTCCCCGTCGCGGGCCAGCGCCCGCCGCAACCGCAGCTCGGCCGGCGCGGTGACCAGCACCGACAGCGTCAGCTCGGGGCGCACCGCGGCGCGGGCGGCGCTCACCCCCTCGACGATCAGCACCGGACCGGCCGGCACCGGCACCACCCGGTCCAGGAAGCGCCGGCGCACCCAGCTGTAGCGCCGGTACCCGCCCGCCCGGCCGGCCCGCAGCGGGCCGAGCACCTGCTCCTCCAGCCGGGTCCAGAACGTGAGCTGGTCGTCCCAGCCGTCGAGCAGGTCGTCGGTGTGCACGAGCGGCGGGCGCACGCCGCCCGCCCGCTCCGCGAGGGCGTCCGCGAGGCGCGTCGCGAACCGGCTCTTGCCCGCGCCGCTGGGCCCGTCGACGGCGACCAGCCGGGTACGCCCCAACCGCGCCGGACCGGCCAGCACCCGACCGGCCAGCCCGGCGTACGCCTCGATCACCGCCACGTTCACCCGACCGACGCTAACGTTCCCCCGTCCGCTGGAAACTGCGACCCGGGCGGACCGTTTCGCCGAGCGGCGGCGCTGCGCGCTGGGCATCATCGGGGGGTGCTCCATGACGTGATGTGTCCGGGCGTCGACGCCCTCCTGGAACAGGCCCGCGCCGGTCTCCGCCGGCTGACCCCGCACGAGACCGTCGAGGCGGTCCGTGGCGGCGCGCTGCTTATCGACACGCGTACCGAGGCGCAGCGCCGCGAGGAGGGTGAGCTGCCCGGCGCGATCGTCATCGACCGCACCGTGCTGGAGTGGCGGCTCGACCCGGCCAGCGCGTGGCGCATCCCGGAGGCCACCGGGTACGACCGCGAGGTCGTCGTGGTGTGCCGGGAGGGGTACAGCTCCAGCCTGGCCGCCGCCAGCCTCCAGACGCTGGGGCTGCGGCAGGCCACCGACATGATCGGCGGGGTGCAGGGCTGGCGGGAGGCCGGGCTGCCGATGTCCGACCGCCCGGCCGACGTGCGCTACTGAGCCGGTGGCGCGCCGGGTGGCACGAACGGCAGCCCCGGCGGTGGGCCGGACTCGATGAGCCGCCACAGCGCGTCCGTGTCGAGGTGTTCCTCCACCAGGTCGCCGAGCAGGTCCAGCGTCCGTTCCCGGGCCGCCGCGAAGGACGTGTCCGGCGCGACCTTGAACCCGGTACGCCCGGCCGCCTCCGCCACCTCGGTCAGGAACCGGCGGCGGAACGCGTCGGAGGAGAAGGCGCCGTGCCAGTGCGTGCCGGACACGGTGCCGAGGCGTGCGCCCTCGCCGGTGCCGTCGGCGTAACGCAGCAGCGGCGCGAGTCCCGGGTCGGCGGCCGTGACCCGGCCGTGGTGGATCTCGTAGCCGTGCACCGGCACGTCGCCGGCGGCGGTGCCCTCGGCCCGGCGGACCGTCTTGCGCGGCTCGAAGGTGATCTCGACGGGCAGCAGCCCGAGGCCGGGTACGGTGCCCCGGCGGCTCTCCACCGCGTCGTGGATCGCCCGGCCCAGCATCTGGAAGCCGCCGCAGATGCCGAGCAGCGGCCGTCCGGCGGCGGCGTGCGCCCGCACCGCGTCGGCCAGTCCGGTCTCCCGCAGCCACGCCAGGTCGGCGACTGTCGACTTGGTGCCGGGGAGCACCACCAGGTCGGCGGCGGCCAGTTCGGCCGGCTCGACGGTGAGGCGGACCCGCACACCCGGCTCGGTCGCGAGGGCCTCCACGTCGGTGGCGTTGCTGATCCGCGGTAGCCGCACCACGGCGACGTCGAGCCAGTCGGTGCCCCGGGGCGCCGCCGGGCGGCCGAGAACCCGCCCGTACGCGAGCGAGTCCTCCGCGTCCAGCCACAGGTCCAGTGCCCAGGGCACCACCCCGTACGTCGGGCGGCCGGTGACCCGGCGCAGCATGTCCAGCCCCGGCTGGAGCAGGCCGCGGTCACCCCGGAACTTGTTCACCACGAACCCGGCCAGCAGCGCCTGGTCGGCCGCGTCGAGCAGCGCGACGGTGCCGAACATCGAGGCGAACACGCCACCCCTGTCGATGTCGCCGACCACGATCGTTGGCAGCCCCGCCTGCCGCGCCAGCCCCATGTTGACGTAGTCGCCGTCGCGCAGGTTGATCTCGGCGGGACTGCCCGCACCTTCGCAGATCACCACGTCGTACTCGGCCCGCAACTCGGCCAGCGCCGCGTACGCCGTGGTGGCGAGCCGGGACCGTACCTCGTGGTAGTTGCCGGCGGTGACCGTGTCGACCGCCTCGCCGAGCAGCACCACCTGGCTGGCGTGGTCGCTACCCGGCTTGAGCAGCACCGGGTTGAAGCGCAGGTCGGCGTCGAGCCCGCAGGCGGCGGCCTGCATCGCCTGGGCGCGGCCCAGCTCGCCGCCGCGACCGTCCGGGCCGACCACCACGGCGGAGTTGTTCGACATGTTCTGCGCCTTGAACGGGGCGACCCGGACGCCCCGGCGGCGCAGCCACCGGCAGATGCCGGCGGTGAGCACGCTCTTGCCGGCGTCGGAGGTGGTGCCGGCGACGAGCAGCCCGCCGCTCACCGCCCGCTCCCCCGGCGGGCCGCACGCATGAGGACGCCAAGCGCGGCCCGTCCGGCCGCCCCGGCCGCACGCCCGACCGTCACCGGGTAGAGCGCGGCCAGGCCGAGCGCTGCCACACCGACCGCACCGGAGATCCGGGCGGCCCGCTTCAGGTGCCGCGCCTCGGGGCGGGGTCCGTCACCGAGGAACGGCCGGGTCTCGGCGCGGCCGAAGTAGACGTTACGGCCGCCGAGCCGGACGCCGAGCGCGCCCGCCATGGCCGCCTCGCACTGACCGGCGTTCGGGCTCGGGTGGTCGGCCCGGTCCCGCCGCCACACGTGCCACGCGGCGGCCCGGTTCCCGTGCGCCACCGGCGCGACGGCCACCGTGAGCAGCCCGGTGAGCCGGGACGGCAGCAGGTTCAGCGCGTCGTCCAGCCGGGCCGCGGGGGTGCCGAAGCGGGCGTACCGGGGCGAGCGGTGGCCGACCATCGCGTCGAGCGTGTTCGCCGCCCGGTAGCCGAGCAGGCCGGGCAGGCCCGCGACGGCGCCCCAGACCAGCGGGGCGACCACGGCGTCCGAGGTGTTCTCGGCGACCGATTCGACAGTGGCGCGGGCGAGTTCGGGCTCGTCGAGGGCGGACGGGTCGCGCCCGCAGAGGTTGCCCAGGCGGGCCCGGGCGGCGGGCAGGTCGGCCCGGCCGAGTGCCCGCGCCATCACCCGGGACTCGTGCCGCAGCGTGCGCCCACCCAGCACCGTCCAGGTGCCGGCGGCCACCAGCGCGGCCCGCGCGATCGGATGGTGCCGGGTCGCCAGCGCGGCGGCGGCACCGAGCAGGACCGGCGCGCCGACGGCGAGCGCCGTGAACGCGGTGCCGGCCGCCCGGTCGGGGCGGTAGACCCGCCGTTCCAGCGCACCGGCCGCCGTGCCGAAGCCGGCCACCGGATGCCACCGGCGGGGGTCGCCGAGCAGCGCGTCGAGCGCGTAGCCCGCCACCAACCCGGTCGCGTTCGCCATGGCGGTCGCCTGCCGCACCCGTCACCACCTCCGGCCGGCCAGCCTAGTCGTACCGCGGGGTGGTGACGCCGACGTCACCACCCCGCGCCCCCGTCGGACGAAGAGTCAGGCGGGCACCGGGGTACGCCGCCGTCCGCGACGCCCCGACGCGGTCCCGCCCGCACCGCCCGGGCTCGCGCCGCCCGGCTCGCCCTCACCCGGTCCGGCACCACCCGGCCCGTCGGCCTCCGGCGGCGTGACCTCGCCCAGTTCGTCGTCCTCGGCCGTCACCGGGCCGTCGTCCTCCGCGTCGCCCAGCTCCTCCTCCGGGCCGCCCGACCCGGGGTCGAAGCCGGCGGCCTGCCGCACACCGGGCCGGCCGTCGAACGGGTCGGGCTCGCCCACCCGCTCGACGGTGCCGGCCAGTCCGACCCGGCCCCCGTACTCCGGCGGCGGGAAGTCGTCGTCGAAGGGCCGGTCGTCGAACGTCGCCGGGGCCTGGGCATCCGGCACCGGCTCGGTCGCCTCGCCGTGCACCCGCTGCTCGGCCTCCGCGTCCTCGACCGTGCTGGTGGCCGCGCGGGGCTGGTTGCGCAGGAAGCGTGCGCGGCCCCGGGACAGGTCGTGCCCGACGGCCACCGCCTCCAGCTCGTAGAGCGTGCGGTGGGTGCCGGACTCGTCGGTCCAGTCCCGGGTGTAGAGGCGCCCGGCCACGATGACCGGGTCACCGACCGCCACCGAGGCGGCCACCCCCTCGGCGAGGCGGCGCCAGCAGTTGACGCGTACCCGAAGGCTGTTGCCGTCCACCCAGCGGCCGCTGTCGCGGTCGAGGCGGCGCGCGGTCGAGGCGACCTTGAAGTTGGCCACCAGCGTCCCGCTCTGCGTGGTCCGGCGCCACTCCGGCGCGGTCAGCACGTTGCCGACGATCGTCACGTACGTATCGAACATCGCCCCTCCCAGGGATCGACTTGTCCCGGTGAGCGTCGGCCGGATGCCCGGCCCGGGCCACCCCGCCGGCCCGGCCCTGTGGATGACGATCCGCCCTGTGGACAACCACCTGATCAAGGTCCCGATCTGCTAGGCCGACCGGCCCTACGTGCCTGAGCTGCAAAGACGCATGATCGAGTGGAGCCGGCAAGCAGGCGTTCCGGAATCACGCCGGTTGGGTAAGTACTTGATCAACCGAGAGAAAGGGAGCTCCCATGCTTCTCCGAGACGTCCGCGAGGCAGCGCGATGAGCGCCGTGGCGAACCCCGCGACCGTGGCCGAGTGCCTGCGGGTCGGCGCCGGGTTCTCCCAGGGCGACCGCAACTGGATCGCCGAGCAGTTCGGGACCCTGGACGCCCGGCTCGCCGGCTTCCACGCCGACGCCACCGAGCTGGAGGTGTCCGTCAAGGATCGCGAGGCCCGGGGCCAGAAGGTGACCCTGGAGTGCTGGATCGCCGGGCGGCAGAAGATCGTCACCACCTCGACCGAGGAGGATCTGCACGCCGCGCTCAACGACGTCCGGGACGACCTGCGCCGCAAGCTCAACGACGCGAAGACCAGGCAGGAGCCGCGCCACAACAAGCACCTGCGCGCCGTCGACCAGCCCGAGGGCGCCCCGTTGCAGGACGCCGAGCGCGAGGACGCCGAGACCGTCTGAGGCCGTATGCCCCCGTCCGTCCGGTGCGGGCGGACGGGGGCTACCGCCGGGTAGCGAGGCGGCGTACCGTCGCGGTCGTGGAACCGGACGTGCTGGGCGCCCCCTACGAGCGGCGGACGATCGAGCTGGGCACCGACGACGAGGGGCCGGTGGTCGCGACCCTCGTGCGGCGGCGCGCCGACCGCCCGACCGGCCGCGCCGTGCTCTACGTGCACGGCTTCGTCGACTACTTCTTCCAGACCCACGTGGCCGATTTCTTCGCCGAGCGCGGCTGGGACTTCTACGCGCTCGACCTGCGCAAGTACGGCCGCAGTCTGCTCCCGCACCAGACCCCGAACTTCTGCCGCGACCTGAGCGACTACTTCCCCGAGCTGGACGCCGCCGCGGAGATCATCCGCGCCGAGGAGGGACACGACACCCTGCTCGCGATGGGCCACTCGACCGGCGGCCTGATCATCTCGCTGTGGGCGCACGACCGCCGCGACGCCGGCCTGGTCGACGGCATCGTGCTCAACAGCCCCTTCTTCGACATCAACGCGCCCTGGATGGTCCGCCGGCCCCTCGCGGCCGCCGTCTCCCGCCTGGGCCGCAGGGCGCCGCAGCGTGTCCTGCCGTTCGGCCTGGGCACGGTGTACGGCGAGAGCCTGCACGCCGACCACCGGGGCGAATGGCGGTACGACCTGGCTTGGAAGCCGCTCGCCGGGTTCCCGGTCCGGGCCGGCTGGCTCAACGCGATCCGTACCGGCCAACGTCGCCTGCGGGCCGGGCTGGACATCCCGGTGCCGGTGCTGCTCGCCTGCTCCACGCGTAGTTTCCGGGGCACCAAGTGGCACGACAGCGCCACCGGCGCCGACGCGGTGCTCGACGTCGAGCACATGGTGCGCTGGGCGCCCCGCCTCGGTCGGCACGTCACGCTGGCCCGCTTCGACGGCGGGCTGCACGACCTCACGCTGTCCAGTCCCGGCGTACGCGAGAAGGTCTTCGCGGAGGTCGGACGGTGGGCGGAGGGATTCCTCCGCGCCGGGCCGACCGAGCCGGAGCCCACGACGCCTCCGGCCCCTCGGCGGCCGGCCGACGCGAACGCCGAGGGCTGAGGCCGGTCCGTCCCGCCGCCGGGACGCCCGGCTCAGTCGGCGACGACCGCCGTGAGCGCGGCGCGGATCCGGTCGAAGGTGGCGATCGGATGGCCACCAGCCTGCGGCGGCAGCACCACGCCCAGGCAACGCAGCGCGGGCCCGCCGTCCGGCCCGGCCTCGACCGCGAACACGGGCGCGCCCACGTAGCCGGCGGGCAGTTCCGTCGTGACCCGCACCTCGCCGCCGTCCCGGGCGACCCGCTCGACCACCGCCTCCAACGGCCGCGACCCGCCGTCGCCGACCCCTAGGGCCAGCACGAACGCCGACGCGGGCGCCGCGCCGATCCGCGCGACCGCGTCGGCCGGCGCGGCCACCGCCTCGGTGACATGCTGGGTACGCCAGCGCCAGCCCCGATCGTCGGCCCAGCCGTGCAGACCGCCGGTCGGCATCGCGGCGAGCCCCAGTTCCGGCAGGTGCAGCCAGTGGTCGGCGAAACCGGGCAGGTCGATCGGCTCGTCCGCACCCTCGGCCGGGTCGGTGACGCTGGGCCGCAAGCCGATCTCGCCGTACGCCCGGTCGGTGAGCGCGTCGGCGGTGAGCAGCCACTCGTGCGCGATCTCGCCGTCGTCCGTAGCGCCGACCAGCTCGCTGTAGAAGAAGGCCGTGCCGAGGACGCCGGGCGGTGTGCCCGGGCCGTCCGAGCCGGTGAGGGGCAGGATCGCCCGCCCGAGGAGCTGACACAGCTCGAAGACGATCTCGTTCTCGGTTTCCTGGTCGAGCAGCATCCGACGAGGGTACGGATCGCGTCCCGCCCGGCCCGCGCCGGACCCGCCGGAACTGTGGTGCCGGTCCGGGCCCCGGCGTGGGACGCTGAGGGGCGGAACGGACGCGCCGACCCGTACCACCGGGCACGCGGGGAGCGGCGGTACCCTCTTGGCGCAACGACCGTCGGCACGCGCCCGTAGCTCAGCGGATAGAGCAGGGGACTTCTAATCCCAAGGCCGCAGGTTCGAATCCTGCCGGGCGCACAGGCACTTCCTCCGTTCGACCGGCTTGCGTGGGGCTATTCGTGGTGCGAGCGCGCTACGGTGGCCGCGTGGCAGCCTCGAACGGACGCACCAAGCGCCAGCGCGGCGAGATCGAAACCCTCCCCAGCGGATCGCTGCGGGTGAAGGTCTATGCCGGTGTCGACCCGATCAGCGGCAAGCGGCACTACCTCACCGAGACGATCCCCGCCGGCCGGACCGCAGCCAAGGAAGCCGAAAAGGCGCGTACCCGGTTGCTGGCCCAGGTGGACGAACGGCGCAACCCGCGCACCCGCGCCACACTCGACCAACTCCTCGACCGGTGGCTTGAGGTGGCCGACATCGAGGCCACGACGCGCATGGGCTATGTCAATAAGCTCAACAAGCACGTGCGGCCGGTGCTCGGCAAGCTGCCGGTCGGCCGACTCGACGCCGAGACGTTGGAGTCGTTCTACGCGAGCTTGCGCCGCTGCCGCGACTGGTGCGGCGGTAAGGCGTTCGTGAAGCACCGCGTGGAAGGCGAGCACGCCTGCACTGCGAAGTGCAGGCCGCATGTCTGCAAGCCGCTCAGCGCCTCGTCGGTACGGCAGATCCACTGGATCCTCAGTGGTGCCCTCAGCCGCGCTGTCCGGTGGCGTTGGATCGCCGTCAACCCCGCCGGGCAGGCCGAACCACCCGCGCCACCGCACCCCGATCCGCAGCCTCCGAACCCTACCGATGCCGCCCGCATCATCAACGAGGCGTGGCGCGACCCGGACTGGGGCGCGCTGGTCTGGCTCGCCATGACAACGGGCGCCCGACGCGGTGAGCTGTGCGCCCTGCGCTGGCACCATCTCGACCTTGCCGCCGGCGTGCTGACGCTGCGCTGCAGTGCCTACCTGGACGAGCATGGCCAGCTGAGAGAGAAGGACACCAAGACGCACCAGCAACGGCGGGTGGCGCTCGACCCGGAGACAATTGAAGTGCTGCGCGAGCTGCACGGCCGGTACCTCGACCGCCTGGCGCAGCTCGACGCGGACGCCGACCCTGCCGACTACGTCTTCTCTCCTGAGCCGGACAACAGCCGCGGCTACCGGCCCGACACCGTTACCCAGCGGTACGGCCGGCTCGCCACCCGGCTCGGCATTGACAGCCACATCCACGCGCTGCGCCACTACTCAGCTACTGAGCTGATCAACGCGGGTGTCGACGTGCGGACGGTCGCCGGACGGCTCGGCCACGGAGGCGGTGGGACAACGACGCTTAGGGTCTATGCCGCCTGGCTGTCGGAATCGGACCAACGGGCTGCCGGGACACTGGCCGCTCGGATGCCGCCGCGTCCGGTCGCGACAACGCAGAGCACCGTGGCGAGCAGCCCGTACCGGACGATTGCCGGTGAGCTACGCGAGCAGATCGCGGCAGGCCGGCTGCAACCAGGTGACCAGCTCCCTACCGTTGCCGAACTGGCGACGGCACATGGCGTTTCGATCGGCACCGCCCACCGCGCTGTCGCGCTACTGACCGATGAGGGCTTGGTGAGGGTTACCCGCGGTCGCCGGGCAATGGTTGCCCCTTATCGAACAGCGGCAGAGGGCCACGCTCATTGATGGATGTAGACACTCGGGCGGCTAGCCAGGCAGCATCGATGAGAGTAGCGTTCGAGGCTCCCCAATAGACCTGCCAGACGAAAGCCGGACCCAGGCGCCATGATCGCGGAACTTCAGCTGAGCAACTTCAGGGCATTTACTGCATACAGAGTCCAATTCCGCAAAGAGAATGTCCTCGTAGGACCGAACAGCGCCGGCAAGAGTACGCTCCTGATGGCGTTGCGTTTCGCGAGAACATGCGTTCGGCAGGCCTACAGAGTTAAGCCGGTCGGGGCAAGACAGCATCAAGGGAGTTGGATCCAGTCCTACCCCGCCCCTCTTCGGAACTTCGAGGTGTTGAGCGAAAGCGTCCGCCATGAGTTCCGAGATTCGGAGGAGGCAAATCTCACGCTTCGGTGGAAAAATGGGGCGAGCATAACAGCAGTTTGGCCTGCAACATCCGAGGAAGATGAGAGCCCCTACTTCTATCTACGAAACACCATTGGCAACAACCCGCGAAACATCGCCCAGGTGCGTGCCGAATTCCACGACATAGCCAGCATTCCAGCTCTGTCAACCCTTGAACACGAAGAGGACGTACTGGATAGCGAATACGTCAGACAGCACTTGGACTCGCATAGAGCAAGCCGACACTTCCGCAATCAACTCCTACAGCTAGCGAATAATGGACTGTGGGACGACTTCTGTGAGTTTTCCGTACCCTGGATGGGCGGATTTGAATTGTCGGAGCCCACCGTGGCCTACGCCATCGGGGGCGAACCGGGAATCGATCTCTTTTACCGCGAGCCGGGAAGCTCCAAGGAAAAAGAGGTTGTATGGGCGGGAGATGGCTTTCAAATCTGGCTACAACTGTTGCTGCACCTCTATCGGAACCGAAACGAGGAAACGGTATTGCTTGATGAGCCAGAGGTGTTTCTTCACCCAGACCTCCAGCGCCGACTGATGCGTGCGCTGACGTCGCTCGACAAGCAGTTCATTTTCGCTACCCATTCGGCAGAGGTGCTAGCTGAGGTCGACCGGCGCGCAATTTTGTGGATCGACAAAACCAGGAAGCGGGCTATCAGGAACCCGCAGAGCGAGTCGCTAGAAGCGATGAGTAGCCATCTCGGGTCATCTTTTAACCTGGCATTGGCGAAAGCGCTCCGAGCCCGGGGGGTCCTCTTCGTAGAAGGAGAAGACGTCCGCCTGCTTCGTTCACTATCCACCACAGCAGGCCTGCCCAGCATTACGGCAGAAACCCGGCTGGCAGTTGTCCCAATCCAAGGATTTTCCAATTGGCAACGCGCGGAAAATTTCGGCTGGATCGCTCAGGAGTTTCTCAATAACGCCGTCTCTGGCCTGCTGATCGTAGACCGCGACTATCGCACGGAATCGCAAGTTCAGGAGATAGAGGACCGCGTCCGGCAAACAGGGATCGCAGTGCATACTTGGAGCCGGAAAGAGGTAGAAAGCTACCTTCTCGACGCTGATGTCATTTCCAGGCTCAGCAAGTGTCCGGTTGATGAAGTCAAGTTCCTACTTGAGCAGGCAACGGCAGCCGAAGAGCAGCAATGCTTTACGCAGCTAACAGCCCACATACTGCAATCCGAGAGCAAGAGCAAGAAGAGTGCGGCAACCATCATGAAGGAGTCGCAAGACAAGTTCAACAAAAACTGGCCCGACCCTCAATACCGACTCAGGATCGCACCCCCGAAGAACGTGCTAGCTACTGTCAATCAAGGGCTGCAGGCACGCGGGCACAAAGCTGTCTCCTTCACGGCGATCGCAAAGTACATGCGGCTTTCGGAGATTGACCGCGAGATGCTTTATGTACTGGAGCGCATCGAGGATTTGGCGAAATGAGCCAGCCCTGTCGGGCAATTGCGTCGCAATCCTGGTAGGCCGATTCCAATCCGCGCACTGCCATTAGGGCCCCGCCCTCGCGACTGCCGTCCTCTGCTCGACATGATGGAGTCATGCGCTTGCTGGTACTTGGGGGAACTTGGTTCGTGGGCCGTGCGATCGTCACGGCCTCGATCGACGCCGGCCGGTACTCCGGTGCCCGAACCTTGATCCCTACCTCAAAGGGCACGCGGGGCAGCCGATGAGCAAGGAACGGCAGACCCGCGAGGGTGCCTCGGTCGACAAACCCGCGCTGACCGTGTGCGTGATGGCTCAACCGGCCCTGCTGCGCAAGTTCGGCGGCAACGCCGACCTCGCCGGACGTGGCCTGCCGGCCCGGTTCCTGTTCGCCCTCCCGCGCTCGCTGGCTGGCTATCGGGCGGTGGACACCGCGCCGGTACCCGAGCAGGTGACCGCTGGCTACCAGCACCGCGTTCACGACCTAGCCGCCACCCTCGCCCAATGGACCGAACCGGCCGTGGTCACCCTCAGCGAGGACGCCGGCCGCGTGCGGCGGGCCGCCGCCGAGCAGGTAGAGGCCGAGCTACGGCCCGGCGGCAGCCTCTACGACATGCGCGAATGGGGCAACAAGCTGTCCGGAGCGACGCTGCGCTTGGCCGGGCTACTGCACGTCGCGCACCACCCTGCCGACGCATGGCGACGGCCGATCAACGTCGATCGGATGGCAGACGCCGCGAGGCTGGCGGAGTTCTTCGCCGCGCACTACCGGGCGGCGCTCACCACCATCGGCACGGACACGGCGATGGAGAACGCCCGATACGTGCTCGGCGTACTCACCACTAAGGGCATGACCACCTTCACCCGCCGGGAACTGCACCGCCGCGTCTCCCGGCGGCTGCCCAAGTCCGGTCAGGTGTCGACGGTGCTCGCCGAGTTGGCCGCCCTGGGGTGGGTGAGGCAGGCACCCGACGGCCGGTACGAACTGCACCCCCGCGCCGCCGATGAGCTTGGAAGCGTTGACACGCTGACACCCAGCCCGGGCGGCGATGTTTCTCCAGCCCACGACACCCGCAAGGGTGTCAACGCGCCGCGATGACACCCGTTGACAGGCGTCGACACCCGGACACCGGACCACCCATTGTCAACAAGTGTCAACGGGTGTCGGCGCCGGGCGTTGACACCCTGGCACCCCACCTCACCTGGAGAAACGCTCGCGGGCCTGCGGATTGTCAACGTGTCAACGCCTCGCGGCCCTCTCTGGTCCACCGGCCCACCCGCCGACCGCCGCCGCCACCCCTGAAACGGCCGCTGAGAGCCTGGGACGAAACCACCCCGCTCTTACACCGCAGCCGACACGCCCGTAGCACCAGCCCGCCCACTGGGCAACCTTCTGTCATGAAACAGTCACAACAAGCAATCAGCTCGCTCTTCAGTGTGAATCTTGTCCAAATAGCGAAGAGCTGCCACTGAAGGAGCGCGCGTGGAGGCAGAGACTTGGCAGAAGGAGCAGATCAGCCGAGCCTATCTTCACGCGGTGGCACTGCGCGAAGGTTGCACGTTTGGCGAGTGGATCGTAGATAAAGATGGCGTCGATACGACGCTGAGGCGGAAGCGGCACATGTTCGACGTGCAATTGAAGTGCACCCAGAGCTTACGCAAATTGAGCGACCGATTTGCTTTTGACCTAGATGTCAAGACCTACGAGAAGTTGCGGGATCCCGACCGCTCAGTTCCCGGCTACCTCTTCGTCATGGTGGTGCCCAAAGACATCGAAGATTGGATTCATTTACATCCAGAGGACTATCTGCTACTGAGGTGCGTTTCTTACTACGCCTGCATCCAGGACAGTCCGCCAGCGAAGTCGGGTACTACCACCGTGGTCCACTTGCCCTTCAAGAACCGCCTGACTAGTGCAGCCCTAGATGAAATGTTCGAGCACTCACGCCGTCATGCGATGGGCATCCGAGGGGGCTTGGCCGCATGAATGCTCCCTTGAACGAGCCACCGGCCCTAAGTCTCCAGATCGGGACGCTTGAGATGGAGAGCTACCTCGCCCGCGCTGGCTGGTCCAAGACGATGTCTAGCCGCGTAGCTCAACTGTGGGTCAGCGACCATCCACAGAGCAGCAACAGAATTGGCGATGTTGAGGTGCTCGTACCGAATATCCCGGCTGCGCCAGACTTTCAGACCCGACTGAAGATACTCCTCAGCGACCTTGAGGCGATAGAACAGCGGCCAATTGATCAGATTCGCGATGAAATGACCAGACAATTCATCGATGTCACCGACATCAAGGCAGAACATGACTTGGACAGCTCTGTATTTCCGCTGGACGCGAGCCAGAAACTCTTTTCATCAGCCAAGAAGATGATCATCGCTGCTGCCGCCGCCAGCCTCAAGCGCCGCGGCTACTTCGGTCACTCGGTTCCTAAGAGAGCGCGGGATCAGGCCAGGGGCGTGCTCGTAGGTCACACTCGCCCCGGCTCGTATGTCGTGCCAATCATCAGCCGCGCCCGCCTCCCAAACGCAGAATGGCAGGGCGACCGACCGTATCTAGTGGAGGAGGTTGAAGAGGCCTCTTTCGACAGGAGGATGGTCGTCACCCTCTCCAAGGCGCTTGACGTCCTTCACGACCTGGCGGTCGAGAGCGAACATGAGCCCAGTAACCGCGATGTCAACGAAAGCGTTAGTGAAGGGCTCTCGTATGAGCTATGCGATGGGGTCATACGAACGCTACGAGACTCGGCAGTGCAGGACTTCACGGTTGGCTTCAATTGGGCGCCCGCCGTACCTCAACCCAGCTCCACCTCGAAAACAATCACTTTTCCATCCGAATGCCTCCCCAGGCTCCGGCAAGTAGCGCGTGGGCTGCGTAAAGACGTAGAAGACAAGCAGCAAGTCGTATATGGATGGGTAGAGGTGCTAGCCAGCCGCGCACAAGACGTGGGAGGCTGGGTGCGCGTACATGCCATGGTGAATGGTCGTCAGCGAATCATTCGGATGAATCTTGATGAAGAAGACTATCAAAAGGCTGTCGACAGCCATAAAAAGTACCCTGTGATGGTACGGGGCGACCTGCACCTAGAGGAGGGCAAGCAGGCGACGATGGACGTCCACTCCTTTGAGTTTGAGCGTCCATTGCCCGGGGTGTAACTGGCGCTGGTTGCCCCCCAGGCGCGACGGCAGCAGCGAGCCGGCGCGCGGCAGCCCTTGGGCATCGACCCGCACCAACAGCGTCCAGAAGAGCTACAAGAACACTAGTTGCTCTTGTAAAAGAACCGGCGGTAGTCGTCTGGGCGGGTGATCCAATCCAACAAGTACAGATAGCCTAGAAGGGGAAGATCGTGGGGGATGTCGCCGTCGTGATGCGCCAAGAGCGCGTGGGTCTGGTCTACCAGGTGGGCGCTCTTCGCACCGTGCCCGTGGGTAGCGTTGCGGAGAACCTTCACGTACCGAGCGGCCGCAACATCCTTCGATAGTCCCGCAACCTGCGCGTCGGCCGGTAGTCTCTGCATGAAGAAACCATCTTGAAGCTCCTTCAGAGCAGCAACCGCACGACGTGCGAGTGGCAACAGGATGAGGCTCGCCGCAGGCGGAACATTCGACTCCAACTCCGCCAGCTTCTTCTTCGCGAACGGCAAGTAGCAAAGCCTATCGATATCGCGGCCCGTCAGCCTCTCGACAGTGTCGAGCACAGTAAACAAGAGCACCCTCTGAGCATGGGCGTCTCGGGGCGACGTGAGGATCGAACCTACTCGGCGGAATAGCTGCTCAACCGTCAACAGTGCCTGCAAATGCTTACGAGGGCTGTAGGCGCCCTCGGCGTCGGCGAACAACGCTAGGTCGCTTACAGTGCCGAACAACGCATCGAGCCGCGCCACCCACCATGCCACGGCCTCGGAACAAGCCAGAGGGGCCAGGTCAGTGATCGACCACGTCCTTCTAATCGCCCCCTGGCTCGGCAGCAGGTGGAGGAACTCACCGGGTCCGGACCGCGTGCCGTTGATCGTGTGCCCGAGAGTAAAGATGACCGGACCCGAAGCGCGATGTGCCGAGAAGGCCCAGAAGGTCGGCGTCAACGCGCCGAGGAGCGGGCCCAGGTAGGCGTCAAGCAGCATGAAACCCTGGAGAAGATGCTGGCTGCTTGAAAAGACTCTTCCCCCTGCCGCACTTACTTCTTTGAGGTATTGGACGTCGCCCTCAGCCAGGGTTTCGTCATACGCCACCCGCAGTAGCACTCCAACCAGTTTGGTTCGGTGTAGAAGCACGTCTGACCGGCGAACGAGATGTACGGCTGCATTCCGAAACAGCTTTAGGTCTGGATCACGCTCGGCGGGCGTTTCGACAAGTTGAGCGTGTATCGCCGCAACAAGCGCAGCGAGTTCGTCCGGCTCGGCGACAGCAACCATGAGCTGCCAGTAATAGAAAAGATCAGCAAGTGAGCCGGAACCTTCCGCCCGTTCACGCACTTTCGCTAGTTGCTCCTGGCACTCCCTACCCTTCAGGTTCACGTTTACCGTCGCGTCACGAGCGACGCGGGTCAAGGTTTCATACCGCGCCCGCTTCTGCGCTGGTCCGGCAATATGCTCCGCGACCACTAGCCCAGGGCGCACTCGGTTGTAACTTTCCTCAGTTTGTATTAGCCACAGCGACGAGCCCGGCGCACTCCGTCGAACCCGAAGATTGGCTCTTGTGAAGAATTCACCGGGCACACCGCCCCACAACCAAGGCGGCACTTCAAGGGCGACCGAGGCTGGAATCTCGGTTGGCGAGGGCATAGGTACAGGTTATGCACAAGGTCAAACCGGTTCCTCCGCATGCTCCACTTGCGCCACAAGAAGGAGGGACCGCTGGAGCGTGTGGGGCCATCCGTGGTGCGAGCATAGGGGTCATCACGGAAAGTTTTGGAGGCTAGGGACGGCATAACAGCAGCTCGGGAAGCCAGGGAGGGGAGGGCGCAAGACGTGATTGCCACTTCTAATCCCAAGGCCGCAGGTTCGAATCCTGCCGGGCGCACCATCCCGACCGCAGGTCAGCGGCTTTCCGCTCCCGGTCGAATCGATCACCACGGCTCACGTACAGCCATTCGTACAGCCTACTCAGCCGAAGAGGTGCTTCGCGGCCTCGTCCACGGCGGCCCGCTCGATCTCCGGCAGGACGTGGGCGTCAAGGCCGGCAGCCGCCCGAATCTTGTGCCATGTCCGGTCGATGTGGTCCGGGTCCATCGGCGTACCGACCTTGGACGGGAAGACCAGACCGTCATCCTTCCACCGCTCCCCCGCCATCAACCGATCCGCGGCCTGCTGCCGACGATGAGCGCGGAACAGGGCGAGGGTCTGCGCCGGGACCGGAACCGTCCGCCGGGACCGGGGCGCGGCGGCGAGGTTCTGCCCCTGCTCCTGGCGGCGGCGAAGGTCGACCAGCTTGCCGAGCACTTCCCGCTCTGTCTTGCCGTAGACCCACTTCCGCGACCGCTTGCTTTTCCGAACCACTAAGATCATCGATTGACGGGACCCGGGATGACGGAGAGTTATTGCTCGCGGTTCGGGTTCTAGGCTTTGTCAGTGCTGATGTTCCGCTCGCCGGGGAAGTGCCTGGGGACCAGACGCCTGACGCTAGAGTCTCGCCGTGGTGAACCAGTCGGTCCGTGAGGCCTACTCATACATGTCTGAGCAATACATCGCCTTGTTCAAGGGTGACTCGCAGGCTGACGTGGACGACGCGGCCCTCGTCCGGGACCACCTGGTCGGCTTGGACGGTAGGGTGCTCGATCTCGGGTGCGGCCCCGGGCACTGGAGCGCCTACCTGCATTCGTTCGGCGCCGACGTGACCGGTGTGGACCTGGTCCCTGAGTTCATCGACCATGCGCAGACGAACTTTCCGGGGCCGGAGTTCAGACTCGGATCGATGACCGACCTGAACCTTCCCGACCACTCGGTGGCGGGCATCCTCTCCTGGTATTCGACCATCCACCTGCCGCCGCCAGAGCTGGACGGTGTACTTTCCGAGTTCCGCCGGATGTTAGCTCCCTCCGGGAAGCTGGTGATCGGCTTCTTCGACAGTGCATGTGTGCGGCCATCGCAGCGACAGCCGCTGCGTCATAGTGATCATCTCACCGCTGGACCAGCCCTTCCGGGCAACTTGATGGCCTCGATGTCCCGTTCCGGGCGTTCCGGTGGATCCACGCGGGTTGCCTCCCCAGGCCAAAGATGGGTATCTCTGGGTAAGCAACTTCGGGATCATGTCAATGGATACGCTGCGTATACCGAAAGAGTGGGGCAGAACTACAGCAGGGTAGTCCGGTCAACACATCCCTCGCCCCAGCCCACATCAAGGCGGCCCGCAAGCGGGCCGCGCCGGCCCGGCCCCGGCCTGCTGGCGACCTCCGGCCGGCATCGGCCGGGCCGGCCGGCCACGCTGACGGACGACAAGAGCATGAAGACCTCGGGTGCTCTGCCCCGAACCCCGGCCCTCAGAGATGCCGCCGCGGCTCCCCTCGCCGGGCACCACAAGGGCTACCAGCCTCCCCGGACGGCCGGGTTATATGTTCTCTCGATCGCCCTAGGAGTGGGCGGCATGGCAACCGACCGGGAGGCTCCTGTGGGGGTTCTTTACGACTACTTCCGCGCTTCGGACGACGAGGCTGTCGCAAAGCTGATGGCCGATACCGATGGCGGCCCGGTGGTGCGAGAGGGAGATTCTGCCGTCGTGGATGCCGTAGACGGCAAGGGGATCGACCCGCCCGTCGTCCTCGGCAAGGTCGTCTCGTTCGCCCTTGACGCGCCGTGGGAGGCCGACCTAATCGGGGAACGACTTATCTGGCCGGACGGCGCCGGTCAGGACCCTGAGTACGAAGGACCCTGGGTCGTCGTACTCAGCGAACGCGCCCGGGACGCGCTTGCCGAAATCCCGGACGACAGCATGCCGGGCCTGGCCGATCGGTGGTCACACATCGAGGAGCTGTCCCACTACAGCGACACGCAGCCGGAGATCATGCTGTCGCGCCTGCGGGAGTTCGTTGGGCTGGCCCGCAGAGCACGCACGAGCGGGGAAAGCATCTACTGCTGGATCTGCCTCTAGCAGCGGTCGACAGCAACGGTTGCAGATCATGAGGGGCGGCCTTGGCTGTACAGACATTCGTACAGCCAAGGCCGCCCACCGAGGCCGACGTCGCCCGACAACCACGGACGGGGCGGACCAAGGGCACAGCCGCCCGACCAGCCATCCACGAACTTCTTCTAGCCCCAATGCCGCAGGTTCGAATCCTGCCGGGCGCACCCTCACCACCGCAGGTGGGCGGCTTTTAGCTCTCGGTCAAAACGATCACCGCAGCCCTCGTGCAGCCAAGTCAGCCGAACACGAGACGTCGTGTCATGCCGATAGCCGCGCGTACCTTGCCTGGATAGCGTGGGTGGCGTGACGGAGCCTGACTACAGCCTCGCGAAGATCAGGGTCATGGAGTTCGACGATTCCGTACGCGAGCGGCCCGGCATGTATTTCGGGGTAGGCAGGGACGATCCGCGTCTGGCGACTCGGGTGCTGTGCGCGGTCGTGGGGCACGCGTTTCATCCGGCAGCCACTGTCGCCGCAAGCCACACGCCCGATGTCGTAGCGGAGATCACCGCTGATCTCGTCTTCTCGGTGACCGACGATCAGGCTGACGTCCTGACCGGCCGGGGCATGCCGAGGCTCGGCTACTACGACTCTCTGCTCACCAGCGAGCGCTGGTCGAGCGCCGCCGCGGCGGCAGTGAGTTCGCAGACCACTGTCGAAGTCTGGCGAGACGGCCACGGCTTTCGGCAGCGCCTCGTCGGCTTGCGGCCGGTCGAGCCACCTGCGGAGTTCTCCGCTCCCGTCGGAGCCGGTACCCGTGTGGCCTTCGTTCTCGATCCCGCCTACTTCGGCTCGGCCGCGATCACAGCCGATATCGCCACCCTCGACGTGCACGGCCCGGACTGCGCCAACACCGGCGGGTCCGGCAAGGTCGTCATTCGGGACCGCAGAGAGCGGAGTCGCCCGAGCGAATACCGGTGTGCCTGACTCGGGCATCCGGATCTGACGCCGACCGCGCGTTGCCGAGATCAAGCGCCCGAAGGTCGAGCACCCCCTCTGCGCAGCCGACGAGATCCACAGCCTGGACTCTAAACGCTCCGCGATCTCCCTCCGTCCCGAGGCCGCAGGTTCGACACGCCCCCGGGCCATCGGCCTAGCCTTGGAGCCGCTGCGCCCAGTACACCTGCCCGTCCGAACCCATGTAGACGAGGGCCAGCAGCAGGTCGGACATCTGGACCGGAGCGGTCGCCGTCGACATCTCCGGCTCAGGCTTCTCGGCGTACGGGAAGAGCGCGACGAAGGTGACCGGGGATGCCTTCTCGTCTGCCACATGCAGCCTGCTGCCGTTGCTCCGCCACTCGTCGTCCCCGAACGTGGCGTCACCAGCGCCACGGAGCCAGGAGTAGCGCTCGGCGATCCGGTGCTCGATGCCCGCGCTGCCGATGCCGACGGCCGCCTGTGGAGCGGCCACGCCGAAGACCGCTGGCTTGGAGTCGGTGCGCTTGTCGATGAGGAAGACCGCGAAGTAGCCGCCGTCGAGTGGCCGGGGCGGGGTCTGCCAGAAGAGCCGGCCGAGCACCAACTGGTCACGTCCGGAGGCGAACGGAGCGGATCCGTTCTCACCGAGTGCGGCCTGGGCCTCCTCGTTCGTCACGAAGCTGAGCGAGGACCGGAGAGCCAGCGCCTCGGGGCCGTACGGCGGCTGGTTCTGCCACCGCTGCCAGGCGATGACCGAGACCATCGCCACGATGGCCGCCAGGGCAGTCGCGACACTCCGGCCCGTCCGCCACCTCATGCTCGACAGTGAAGCACGCGAGCACCGAATCTCAGGGTCGCCGAATTGACAGCTGCAGCCGGCCCCGACGGACCGTACCGTGCCCTGATGGTCATCTCCCCGCACCTGGCCCGGCTCCGGACGATGATCGGCCACGAGTTGATCCAGATGCCGTCGGTCTCGGTCGTCGTCGTCGACGATCGCGCACGGATCCTGCTCGTACGTCATGCCGAGGACGGGAACGGGTGGGCGGTACCCGGCGGCGCTGTCGACATCGGAGAGTCCCCGGCCCAGGCGGCTGTGCGTGAGATCCGAGAGGAGGTCGGCGTGCGGATCAGCCGGCCGCGGCTGCTGGATGTGCTCGGCGGCCCCGATTACGAGGTGACCTACCCCAACGGCGACCGGGTCGCCTACGTCACCGCGGTCTACCAGGCGACGATCGCCGACGGAGAGCCGATCCCCGACCACGAGGAGATCAGCGAGCTGGACTGGTTCACCCGGCCGCAACTATCCGACGCCGATCTCAACCGCTTCTCCCGGGCGTTGCTGCGAGCCACCGGCCACCTGGCCGGTTGACGGCGACCGCTTCGCGCAGCGACTCCGGCCGACGACGGCCGGCAGCTCCGCGTCGAACGCGGCCACGGCGGGACAGTACAGCCGGCCCCGTCCGCGAGTACGACCCGACGGACGGGCTTGGCTGAGACACCTCAGGCCGCCGTCAGCGCCGCCAGGGCGCGGTCCATCGCGGCGTTGAACTCCTCCGGCGTCAGCGTCAGCCGGGACTTGACGTCGCGGCTCCACTGGTCGGCGAGGACTTCGGCGGCACCGGCCTCGACGCCGTCGAGCGCCGCGTCGGCCAGATCGGACGGCGCGATCTTGTCGACGGGCCAGCCGGCGGACATGTCGGTGTCGGCCAGCCCGAGGTGTACCGCCGTCACGAGCGTGCCCTGGTCGGCGAGCTCCAGGCGTACGCCGTTCGTCATCGCCCACGCGGCG
Organism: Micromonospora sp. Mcm103; assembly: GCF_024519755.1. Lineage (NCBI taxonomy): Bacteria > Bacillati > Actinomycetota > Actinomycetes > Micromonosporales > Micromonosporaceae > Micromonospora > Micromonospora sp. Mcm103. The sequence goes on along the minus strand of NZ_JALJRJ010000011.1, from coordinate 142,178 downwards.
GCCTTGGTCAGGTGGTACGCGCCTGCGCCCCTGGTCCCGAACCACGACATGGCGGAGAGCACGTTCACGATCGCGCCTCCGCCGTTGCGGGCGAGTGCCGGCGCGAAGGCCCGGATCATCTCCAGGTGGCCGAGCACGTTGGTGTCCACCTCGTGCCGCACCGCGTCCAGCGAACCGGTCACCAGGTCGGTTCCGGTCTGGATCCCGGCGTTGTTGACGAGCAGCGTGACGTCCGGGGCGGCAGCGGCGACGGCCCGTACGGATGGGGGACTGGTGATGTCCAGCGGCAGCACCTCGACGCCGGGCAGGTCCACGGTCTCGGGCCGGCGTGCGGTCGCATAGACCTTGCGGGCGCCGCGTTCGCGCAGGCGCTGGGCGAAGGCGCGGCCCAGGCCGCGGTTGGCTCCGGTGACGAGGGCGATCGAGTCGTTGATGTCCATGCCCGGTACGCTAAAACCTGACGTTGACGTCAGAGGCAAGTGTTGATCGCCGAGACCGGGGTGAGAGGGGTCACCGTGACCGAGCCGCTGATCCGCATCGGTGAGGTGGCGCGCGACGCCGGCGTCTCGGTGCGCGCCGTGCGCTACTACGAGGAGCAGGGCCTTCTCTTCCCCCGGCGCAGCGCGTCCGGCCAGCGCCTCTACCGGCCGGACACGGTCACGCTGGTGCGCTTCATCCAGCAGATGTACGCCGCTGGCCTGACCAGCAGCCGGATCGCGGAACTCCTGCCGTGCTGGGACTCCGGGCACACCGACCCCGCACAGCGGGCCATGCTGCGCGCCGAGCGCGAGCGCATCCAGGCCAAGGTCGACGACCTGCGGGCCGCGCTGGACCGCCTCGACGAGGTCATCGCGATCACCGATTCGCACCCGTAGGCGCGACCACCCGCGCAAGGGGGGAGACTACGGACGGGCGTTCTCGCGGGAGGCACGCAGCACGCCGACTACCGCCAGTCCCGCGCCGCCGAGAGCGACAGCCGTCTCCACTGCCGAGGACACCTCAAGGGCACCTCCCGCCGAGCCACCCACGCTCACCATGAATCCCGGTTGCAGGAAGGCGTCTCTGGCGGGCTCGACAAACGCCCACCAACTCGCCCACGTGGAGGCGAGATCCGCGCAGGCCCGCACGGCGACCACCGCCAGCAGGACCATCCCCGCCGTGAGGAGCCCGCGCCGGTCACCCCGCCATCCGGACGACGCCAGCACCCCGGCGGTCACGAGCGCGGCGAGCAACGCCGGCTGCAGCGCCAGGAGCAGCTCGGGCAGCGGCGGGTCGCCGGGCGTCGCCGCCACGCTCAGCCCGCACCAGACGAGCACGGCCACCGCCAGGACCGTCGTCACCACACCCCGCCGTCCGCCGCGTGCCGGCGACGCCGGCACGGCAACGGAAAGCAGGAGTACGCCGAGAGCCAAGCCCCACGCGGTCAGGCGTTGCTGGTCCAGGCCCTCCCGCAGGCTCTCCACAAGGTACGTCCGCGTCGCCGCCTGGCTCCCCCGCGGCTCGCCCGCGTCCGCCACCCGTTCCCGGTGCCAGAGCAGGTTCGCGGCTGCCACCAGGGCGAACAGCCCGGCGCCGGCGGCGACGCTCCACCGCACCCGGGGCGTACCGGAGGCGGCGAGCGCGTGGCCGGCCAGCGCCGCCAGCGTGACCACCGCCCAGAGAAGCGACGCCTCCGGCATGGCGAGCAGTGCCGCTCCGACCGACAGCAGGCCGGCCACGACCGCGGCGACTCCCAGGCCCGACGACAGACGCATGGCGGAGAGGGTGGCACAGGAATCCTGGGCGCGTTGACCCGCCGGTTTCGTCGGTGGCCTCCGGCATGATCGCGTGCGCCGCCGGACGTGGCGGCGACGAGCGTGTACAGGAGTCCGGCACCCACTCCATCCTGGACATGACGTGGGTGCTGGACGACGGCGAGGAGCCCGACTTCGGGACGCTCCAGCGGGTGACCGAGGCCGAGGCGCTCGCCCGCGTGGGCGTCGCGAGGCCGACCCGCGCTCACGTCGAGGCGCTCGAGCCGCTGGCCGAGCAGCGCTGGTTCGGCCGGTACGCCGTACTGCACGACGAGGCGGGTGCCCCGAACGAGCTCTACTTCTGGGGGTTCTCCGGGGACTAGCGTGCCCGGCCGGCGAGCAGCCACCGCCGGACGGGGACCTCCAGCAGCACCCGCTCCCCGTCCGGCGTGACCGGCTGCCGGATGTCCCAGCCGCCGTACTTCTCGGCGAACGCCGCCACGATCGCGGGCGGGAAGTCGGCACGGTGCAGTCGGGCGACACCCTCCGCGACGACCGGGTGGACGCCGTCCTCCAGGGCGAGCGAGACGCGGGGGTCGGCCGCCACGTTGCGGGCCTTGACGCTGCGTGCCTCGCAGCCGATCCACCAGACGCCGTCGGCGTAGACGAACCACACCGGCGTCATGTGCGGTGAGCCGTCCCGGCGCAGCGTGCAGAGCCAGACGTTGCGGTCACGGGCGAGCCGGTCCGCGACGGCCGGCGGGAGCGGTGCGGTGGAAGGTGAGGCCATGCGACAAGTGGATCAGGTACGCGCGGAGGCCCGCTACCGGCTCACTCGCAGATCCGCCACTCCCCGTCCTCCTTGACCATCGGGAACGACTGCGTCACGTTGGTGCCGACCGCCGGGGTGAAGCGGATGGTCGTCGCCCCGCTCACCCGGCCGTTGTTGTTGGACACGTTGAGCCCGGTGATCTCGTAGCCGGTGAACTCCGGCTGGGAGGACTGCTGCCGGGTGAAGTCCGCCTCGCTGACCCGGTCGCGTACGCGGGTGCAGAGCTGCCGGTACGCGGCCGGATAGTCGCGGTCGACGATCGCCTCGGCGAACGTCTCCGCTGTGGACCGCGCCGGGCCGGTGGCTTCCTGCACGGCCCGGAAGAGGAAGAAGCCGCTGAGCACACCGCCGCAGCAGCAGATCGCCAGCACCACGCCGAGCACGATGAAGAGGGTTCGCTTGGACTTCTTCGGCGGCACCATGGCCGGCTGGTATGCCATACCCCGCAGGGTAGGGAACGCGGGCAACCGTAATCCGGATGCCCTGGTTCCGCTTCTCGACGACCATCGGTTGATGCCCGCACACCGTCCACCCGAGCCGGACGTCAGTCGCTACTACACCGAGGTCTACGTCGAGGCCGACCGGCTGGAAGGGTCGCCGCAGGGCCGGCTGGAGGCACGACGTACCCGGGATCTGCTCGCCCGCCTGCTGCCCGCCGCACCGGCCGACGTGCTGGACGTCGGCGGTGGTCCCGGGGCGTACGCGGGTCCGCTCGCCGCGGCCGGTTACCGGGTGCACCTGGTCGACCTGGTGCCCGCGCACGTGGCGGCGGCGCGGTCGGCGTACCCCCTTGTCGCCGCGTCGGTGGGTGACGCCCGCGCGTTGCCCGCGCCCGACGCGGCGGCGGACGCGACGCTGCTGCTCGGACCGCTCTACCACCTGCCGCGGCAGGCCGACCGGGTGGCCGCGCTGCGCGAGGCGGCGCGGGTGACCCGGCCGGGCGGAACGATCGTGGCGGCGGCGATCAGCCGTCACGCCGCGCTGATCGACCTGACCGCGCAGGGCCGCCTGGACGACGACAACCGGCAGTTGCTGCGCGCCGAGTACGAGACCGGGGTGAACGATCCACGCACCGGCTTCACCACCGCGTTCTTCCACCGCCCGGAGGAGTTGGCGGCCGAGTTCGTCGCGGCGGGCCTGCCCAACCCGCAGGTGTACGGGGTGGAGGGTCCGCTGTGGCCGGTGCTGAACGCGCTCGGCACCGGGCCGGACGAGCGGCTGTTCGCCGACGCGGTGGCCTGCGCCGAGACGTTCGAGCGGGACGCCGCGATCCTCGGCGCCAGCGCTCACCTGCTCGCCGTAGCGCGCCGCTGACCGCCGGGCCGGACGGCCGGCTGCTTTACGCCGGAGCGAAACTCGTCAAGCACCAAGGGTGACCAGTTGCGACAAACCATGTTATTCTCCAGCGTCAATCTATGCCGCGCGGACCCGGCCGGGTCGCAACCGGAAGGACATCTCCCCGATGCCGGTCGCTGCCGCCATGCCCCTGCCCCGGCCCCCGCTGGCCCGCCCGGCGGGTGACGCGTTCAGCCTGATCTTCACGACCCTGCCCGCGCTGCTGCGGCTCACCTGCGGTCTGGTCGGCGCGGTCGTCGCGCTGTCGGTGCGTACGCCGCCGGTGCGGGTGGCGCTGCTGATCCCCGCCGTCGCCGTGCTCACCGCCTGGTCGGTCTGGTACGCGTTCCGCGCGCTCCGGCACGGCATCGGCGGCGCGCTGGTCGCCGGTGACGTGGCGCTGACCACCGCCGCCGCACTCGCCGTACCGTGGCTCGTCGCGCCGGAGGTGCTGCCGGGTGAGGCGAGCTGGATCGCGGTGCTGGCCAGCTCGACAGTCATCAACACGCAGGCCACCGCCCCGGCCCGCTGGTCCGTGCCGGCCGGCCTGCTGGTCACCGCCGCGTACGTCACCGGCACCGTGCTGGCCGGCAACCCGGCCGAGGCTCGGGCGCACGCCGGCACACTGCTGGTGCAGACCGGCAGCGCGGCGGTGATGACGGCGGTGATGCGCCGCCGGATCGCCCGCGCCGACGCCGCGTTCGCCGACTACCAGCGGCTGTCCCACGAGGCGGTGGTGGCGCGCGCCGCCCGCGAGGACGAACGGCGGCAGAACCGCGACCTGCACGACACCGTCCTGGGCACGCTCACCATGGTCGGCCTCGGTGCCGTACCCGACTCGGCGACGTTGCGCGAGCGGTGCGCGGACGATCTGCGTACCCTCACCGCCCTTGCGGGTGCGCGGACCGCGACCGCGGCCGGTGAGGCCGACCTGGACGAACGGCTGCGTGAGGTGCTCGCCGCGACGCCCGGGCCGGCGGTGACCGCGACGCTCGCGCCGTGCCGGCTGCCGGCGGAGGTCGCCACGGCGCTCGCCGACAGCGCCGCCGCCGCGCTGGCGAACGTGGCGCGGCACGCGCCGGGCGCGGCCGCGTCGCTGCACCTGGCCCGCGAGGGCGGCACCGTCGTGGTCGAGGTGGTCGACGACGGTCCCGGTTTCGACCCGTCCACGGTCCCGGCGCACCGGTACGGGCTGCGCGAGTCGATCCACGGCCGGATGAGCACTGTGGGCGGTCGGGCGGTGGTGACCTCCGCCCCTGGCGCCGGCACCCGGATTCGGCTGGAGTGGTCCGATGGCGAGTGAGTCGGGTACGGCGGTGACGGCCGGCCACGCGCTGCGCCCGCTGCCCCGGCCGCGGGTGGCGACGCGCTCCGGAACGGCCACCGCCCCGCCGGAGGCGCACGCGGTGGCCGACGCGTCCGACGGTGGCGCGCGGATCGCCGCGATCGTCATCGCGGCGACCTGGCACCTGGCGGTCGCGCTGCCCGCCGTGTTGCGGGCCGGACCGGGAATGGCCTTCCCGGCCGTGGTGGCCGCGGGCTGGCTGGTGACCGCGCTGGTCGGGGTCGGGGCCGGGGTACGGCTGCTGCGCGGCGGGCTGCCGCCGGCCGGGCCGCTGGCCGGGGTGCTGCTGGGGGTGGACGCGGCGGTGGTCGCGGGGGCCGGCGACCGGTTCCTGTTCAGCACCGCCAACTGGGTGTGGGGCGGCCTGGCCTGGTTCTTCCTGCTGGTGCTCTGGCGGCGGCCGGTGCGCTGGCTGCTGCTCATGCTCGCCGCGCACGGCACGATCGCGCTGGCGGCGGTGGTGCTGTACGGCGCGACCGCACCGGCCGACCTGAGCCGCGCCGCGATGTACGTCTACGGCACCTCCACCCTGCCGGTGGCGGTCTTCGTCGGCGCGGCGGCGCTCACCGCGCAGGCCCGGGACCGGGCGGCCACCGCGGCGGCGACGCTCGCCGTGGCCGCTGAGCAGGAGGCGGCCGAGCGGGCCCGCACCGAGCGACAGGCGCGCCTGGCGCTTGTCAGCGGCACCGCCGAGGAGGTGCTGGCCGGGCTGGCGGCGGGTGACGCCGACCCGGCCGACCCGGCGGTACGGCGGCGCGCGGTGCTGGCCGCGGCCCGGCTGCGCCGACTGATCGCCGAGTCGGACGACGTGCCGGACGCGCTGCTGCACGAACTGCGCGCGGCGGCCGACCTGGCCGAACGCAACGGACTGCCGATCGACCTGGTGTCGGTCGGCACGCCACCGGAGCTGCCGGTGGAGATCCGGCGCGGGCTGGCCGACCCGCTCACCGCGGCGCTCGCCGCCGCCGAGGGCTGGGCCCGGCTCACCGTGGTGGCAGGCCAGGACGAGGTGGTGGTCAGCCTGGTGACACCGGATCACGACGGCCCGGACGAGCCGGCGACCGGCGGGGACGGGCCGGTGGAACACCTGCACGAGCGGGACGGGGAGATCAGATGGACGCAGACCCGCTGGCGGCGGACGTGAACGCCGGAACCCCGATCGGGGTGGCGATAGTGGACGACCATCCGGTGGTGATCGACGGGGTGCGCGCCTGGCTGGCCGGCGAACCGCGGTTGCGGGTGCTGGCCACCGGCGACGACCCGGACGAGGTGCTGCGGGCCGCGCCGGACGCCGAGGTGGTGCTGCTCGACCTGCGCCTGCACGGCCGGATGGTGCTGGACAAGCTGGCCGAGCTGAGCGCAGCCGGGCGCCGGGTGGTGGTCTACTCCGAGCACAGCGACCCGCAGACCATGCTCGCCGCACTGGACGCCGGGGCGGTCGCGTTCCTGGCCAAGCACGAGGGACGCGAGCACTGCGTGGCGACGGTGCTGGCGGCGGCGAGCGACCGGCCGTACGTGCCGCCGGCGCTGGCCGGAGCGATGGTCGGGGACGCCCGCCCGGATCGCCCGTCCCTGTCGGACAAGGAGCGCGAGGCGCTGCTGCTGTGGTTCCAGTCGATGTCGAAGGCGTCGGTGGCGCGCCGGATGCAGATCAGTGAGCACACGGTGAAGCAGTACGTCGACCGTGCGCGGATCAAGTACACCCGAGCGGGCCGTCCGGCCGCCACGAAGGCGGCGCTGCTCGCCCGGGCGATCGAGGACGGACTCGTCCGACCGGAAGATATCGGCATCTACCGGTCGCAGGCGTCGGCCGACCGGCCGACCCCCTAACAGGTGTCATGACAGTCACCCCAGGAACCGGGCACGCTCACCGGTACCGCCAACCGTCACCGGGAGGTCGTACCGTGCCGGAGGACGCCACACCTTTCTTCGTCGGGCCGCATCGGTTCGACGCCGACGGCGACCCCACCCGTCCCGTGCTCGACCGGCGCTACGAGCTGGTGCCCGAGCCGGGCGAACGCCTGCTCGGCCAGCACTGCCTGCGCGTCGCCGGTCACCTGCTCGGCCCGACCGAGGACGTCCGCTGCTGGTCGCTGCCGGCACCGGCGACGATCACCGTGACCGAGCGCCGGCTGGCGTACGTCTGCACCGGCTCGGACCTGTCGGTGGTCTCCGGGCGGGACGGCCGGGCGGCCCCCCGGCACCGGCGTCCGGTCCGGTTGTCCCGCCTGGTCAGCGGGCAGATCCGCTGGCAGTGGCCGTCCCGGCTGGAACTGGCCGAGGTGGGCGACGGCACCGCCGAGCTGCGCATCGTCTGCGACGCGCTGCGCACCATCCGGCAGCCGGCGCTGGCGCTGACCGGCCCGGTCGGTCAGGTGGCCGCGCTGGCCCGGCAGGTACGCCGCGCGGTGGCCGGTTTCCGGCTGGCGAACGCCGAACTGGTGGACCTGTCCCCGCCGGAGCGGGACGTGCTCGCCGTCCGGGTGGCCGCCTCCCCCGGCCCGACGCTGGGCACTGTGACGCTGCCGGGCTCGCTGCCGGTGGAGTTCCTGTCCCGCGACGACTACTACCGTCCGGCGGAGGCCGAGGCGTCGCCCTGGTCGTGGTCCGGCTTCCCCGCCCACGACCAGCCCGGCTCCGCCTGCTGACGCCCACGTCGGGAACCGGCGTAGATCTTGGTAGGAAACGGCCCCTATGCGGGCCCTTTCGTACCAAGATCTCCCGCGCAGTAGGGCGCGGGCGCGGTCAGGACGCGCTGCGGGTGCGGCGCTCGGACCGGTCCAGCTCGACCGCCTCCTCCGGGGTCGGCGCGCTGCCGCCCAGGTGAGCCGGCTGCCACCAGCTGTCGTCCGGGCCGGACGGCTTGTCCGGGTACTCCCGCTGGGCCCGGTCGACCAGCGCCGACAGGCGGGTCCGCAGGTCGGCGGTCATGACCGTGGCGTCCGGGTAGGCGGCCGGGTCCATCGGCTCGCCGACGATGATGGTGATCGGCGTGTGCCGGCGGGTCAGCGTGCGCGGGCGGCCCTTGGTCCACAGCCGCTGGGTGCCCCAGAGCGCGACCGGCAGCAGCGGCACGCCCGCCTCCTGCGACATCCGGGCCGCGCCGTTCTTCAGGTCCTTCACCACGAAGGAACGACTGATCGTCGCCTCCGGGAAGACGCCGACCACCTCGCCCCGGCGCAGCGCACTCACCGCTGCGGCGTACGAGCCGGCGCCGGCGGCCCGGTTCACCGGGATGTGCTTCATGCCGCGCATCAGCGGACCGGAGACGCGGTGCCGGAAGACGCTGTCCTTCGCCATGAACCGGACCAGCCGCTTCGCCGGGTGCGCGCCGTAGCCGCAGAAGATGAAGTCCAGGTAGCTCACGTGGTTGGACGCGAGCACCGCGCCGCCGCTGTGCGGCACGTGCTCGCTGCCGGAAACATCCAGGCGCAGGTCGAGCAGCCGGAACATCGTCTTCGCGGCGGTGATCACAGGTGGGTACACGAGTTCCGACATGGCAGAACTTTACCCCGAGTAGGTTACGCGACCGTAGGGCCGATCTGCCCTCGGCAGACCCGGGTCGCGCACCGCCCCGGGTGCGGCGACGATGGCGTCATGACCGAACGCGCGGTGCTGCTCTGGATCCACGGCGGAGGCTGGCGGGCCCGCGCCGAGGAGGACGGGGCGGCCCTCGCGTCGCTCGGGCTGCGCGTGGTCGAGGCCACGTACCGGTTCTCCCACCAGGCGCGCTGGCCCGCCCAGCTCGACGACGTCCGCGACGCGGCCCGGGCCGCCCGGGCCGCGGCGGGCGGCCTGCCGCTGCTGGTGGCCGGTGACTCGGCCGGCGGGATGCTGGCCCTTCAGCTCGGCCTGCGCGGGGTGGACCGGCCCGGCGACGTGGCGGGCGTGCTCGCGTACTGGGCCCCCGTGGACCCGCTCGACCCGGAGCAGCGGCGCCGGCGCGCCCCCGGCGACGACCCGTGGACCGACCTGCTGGGCCACCCGCCGGCCGCCGGCGACCCGGCCACCGTCGGCGCGACAGTCGCCACCCACATCGGCTCCGGCGTGCCGGTGCTGCTGGTGCAGGGCCGCGACGACGTGGCGGTGCCGGCCGCCCAGCCGGTGGAGCTGACCGGCCGGCTGCTCGCCGCCGGTCACCCGGTGCATCTGTGGCTCACACACGGCGGTCACGCGCTCGACCTGGCCCGTCCCGACCTGCTCGCGGCCGCCGCCGCGTTCCTGGACAGCGTCCTGCCCGCAGGCGCGGGCGACTAGGTTCGAGGCATGCCCGACCTCGCCGCGATCGTCATCCACTGCCGCGACCCCTACCTGCTCGCCCCCTTCTGGAGTGCGGTCACCGGGCTGCCGGTGGTCGAGGCCGACCGGGTGAAGCTCGCCGAGGGTACGCTCGCGCCGACGGAGGCGGTGCTGCTGCGCGACCCGCACGGGCGGCGCCCGGACCTGTGGATCAGCCCGGCCGAGACGCTGCCGGAGCCCGGCCGGATCCACCTGGACCTGGTCGGCGACGCCGAGGAGCGGGCCGCGGTGCTGGAGGCGGGCGCGACGGTCGTGCGTGAGCTGCCGCGCTGGACCGTGCTGGCCGACCCGGAAGGTAACGAGTTCTGCCTGCTCCCGCCGAACGAGGCGCACGACGCGTCGCCGCCCGGGCACTGACCGGGCTCAGTCGGCCAGTTCCTCGAGGTCGAGCCGGCCCCTGGCGAACGCGTCCACCCGGCCCCACCGGCCCGGGATGTCAAGCACCTCGATCCGTCCCATGCCCACCGGCAGCCGCGGGTCGACAGCCAGGTGCTGCTCGTGCGGCTCCAGCCCGAGCATGGTGCGCAACAGCAGCAGCGGCGCACCGGTGGACCATGCCTGCGGGCTGCACGCGGTCGGGTACTCCACCGGGAACTTGGTCAGCTCGCGCTGGTAGCCGCCGAACGCCTCCGGCAGCCGGCCGTCGAAGTAGGTGGCCGCGTCGAGGATGCCGTTGGCGACCGTGGCGGCCTCCTCGGCGAAGCCGTACCGGCGCAGACCCCAGGCGACGAACGAGTTGTCGAACGGCCAGATCGTGCCGTTGTGGTAGCCGATCGGGTTGTAGCGGACCTCGCCCTCGGCCAGCGTCCGCACCCCCCAGCCGGACCAGAGCCGGGGACCGACCAGATGCTCGGCGACCTTCGGCGCCCGCTCGTCGTCCACGATCCCGCTCCACAGCAGGTGACCCATGTTGGAGCTGAGCACGTCGCACTGACGCCCGTCGGGGTCCAGCGCGAGCGCGTAGAAGCCGCGGTCGGCGACCCACCAGTCGTTGTTGAAGCGCCGCTTCAGCTCCGCCGCCTCGCGTTCCAGCTGATCGGCGTACGCGGGGTCGCCCCAGAACAGCCGGGCCATCCGTGCGGCCCGTGTCTTCGCGTCGTACGCGTACCCCTGCACCTCACAGGTGGCACGGGGGAACGGCGGCAGCGTGCCGTCGGCGTACGAGATGGAGTCCCACGAGTCCTTCCAGCACTGGTTCTCCAGGCCGGTGTCGGTGTTGCGCCGCTCGTACCAGATGTAGCCGTTGCCGAGCAGGTCGGCGTAGTCGTCGATCCACTTCAGCGCGGACCGGCACTCCTGTTCCAGCTCCTTCACAAGCGCGCCGTCGCCGCTCCACCGCTCGTACTCGTCGAGCAGCACCACGAACAGCGGCGTCGCGTCCACCGAGCCGTAGTACGGCGAGTGCGGCTGCTCCTCGAACGCCGCGGTCTCGCCGTACCGCATCTCGTGCAGGATCCGGCCCGGGTCCTCGTCCCGGAAGTCGTCGAACCGGGTGCCCTGCAGCGCGCCGAGGATCCGCAGCGTGGTCTTCGACATCTCCGGCGCGAACGGCAGCACCTGCAGGCAGGTGAGGATGCTGTCCCGGCCGAACATGGTCATGAACCAGGGCAGGCCGGCCGCCGGCAGCGTCTGCCCGCCCAGCGACAGCGGCGAGAAGCGCAGCGCCGCGAGGTCGACGAGGCTCCGCCGGTACGTCGCGGCGAGTTCCTCGTGCTCGCTGTTCAGCTTCGGGGCCCGGCTGATCCACTCCTCCAGGTCGTGCTGGAGCGCGAGCCGCTCGGTGCCGTGCGCGCGCAGCCCCATCCGCAGGTCCCGGCCGCCCGGGCCGATCGCGAACGTCTGCACGTCGATGACGGCGTCCCACTGCTCGTTGGGTTCCAGCCGGATGCTCCAGGCGAAGCCACGCTGGTCGTAGCGGGCCGGCTGGTTGGCGGAGACGAGCGTCTCGCGCCGGAAGTTGCCGCGCCGGTAGCCCAGGCGCAGCCGGTCCGACTCGGCCTCGGCGTAATGCTCGCCCTTCTTGTTCAGGATCTCGTCCTTGACCTGGAACAGGTCGGCGAAGTCGGACCCGGCGTCCATCCGGATCTCCAGGTCGACCGGCTTCTCGTCGTGGTTGAGGATGGTCAGCGTCTCGCGGAAGCTGCCGCCGACCGCCCGTTCCCGGATGACCGACAGCTTCGCGTCGACGTAGTGCGTGGCCATGCCGGGCACCAGGAAGAACCGGGCCTCGTAGTACTGGAGGTCGTCGTAGGACAGCGCGTTGAGGCGCTCGCCGTTGACGGTGAGCACCCACTTCGACAGGTAGCGCGTGTCGAGCGAGAACAGGCCGGTCGGCTCGCTCGGGGTGGCCTCGATGTCGCCGGTGTCCTCGCTGACCACGAACGTGTTGCCGTCCAGGATCCGGACGGTGTTGCCGCTGCCGGGCATCAGGCACCCCTCCCGCCGAACGTGTGGTGCGGTCCCCGGGAGTCCGGCGGGCCGGGGAAGACCCGCTCGACCTGAAGCACGAGCCGCAGGTCGCCGACGACAGTCATGTCGCCGCGCAGCAGCGCCGCGATGGCGTTCTCCTCACCACCGACCAGCTCGGCGAACAGGCGCGGCTCGGTGCCCACCACCGTGTCCGCCTCGCCGTCCTCCTGCCGGACCCGCAGCTTGCCGTGATCGATCTCCAGCAGCCAGTGCGTGGTGTGCGGACCCTCGTGCAGGTCGAAGCGGAGCGTTCCGGATGTCTTGACCAGCAGGGGCTCGAACCCCCGCCGATCCAGGTCCTCGAAGAATCTCGTGGTCATGTCCACCATCCGGGCGACTCCTCCCGCGTCCGCGGTCTCCCTGTCCGTGGGCCGTGTCCCCACCCGATCCGGCGCCAACCTCGCCCGAAGCGGGTGAACGCGGCGCCACCGCGCGCACGCGCGACGCCGGCCCCCGAACCGGGAGCCGGCGTCATCGCGGCGGACAGGTCAGTTGTTGGGGTCGTCGGCGCTGATGTCCGCGAGCACCGACTGGGGTTCCCGCTCCACCGCCAGGTCACCCATCGAGATCAGGCCGATCAGGCGGCCGTCGTCGACCACCGGGAGGCGGCGGACCGCGTACGTGCGCATCAGGTCGGCGGCGGCCACCGCGTCGTCGTACTGGCTCACCGTCACCACGTCCTTGCTGGTGATCTGGTTGAGCCGGGTGGCGGTGGGGTCCATGTTCTCGGCCACGCCCCGTACCGTGATGTCCCGGTCCGTCACGATGCCGACCACGTCGTCGCCGTCGGTCACCACCACGTCGCCGATGGCGCTGTCGCGCATCTCCTGCGCCGCGGCGATGAGCGTGTCGTTGCCGTCCATCGTCACCAACCGGGTCGTCATGAACTCTCCGACCGTTGTCATGGTGCTTCCCCTCTCGGTGTCGGCACGGCCGTCTACCCGCCGCCGCAGGCGGGGTAACGCCGGCGTCACCGCCGGTGGCGCAGGCGCCGGCGCAGGTCGTAGAAGCCGTTGCTGGACAGCCCGTAGAAGATCGGCAGCAGCAGGAGCACCACCAGCGCCGCCGGCACGCTCAGCAGCACGCCCACCAGACCGGCGATCGCGTACGCGAGCACGCCGAGCAGCGCCCGGACGCGTTCGGCCTCGAAGAACCGGGCGGGGACGTGCGCCTCCAGCAGTTCCCGGTGCCGGCTCAGGTAGTGGTAGAGCCACAGCCAGGTCACCGACAGGATCACGCCGACCAGCGCGTACGCGGACACGGCGACCCGCTCGTCGAAGACGTCGCCCTCCTCTACGGCGCGGGAGACGAGCGCGGTGACGAACGGCAGCAGTGCCACGCTGAACAGCACGCCGAGGTTCGCCCAGTGCAGTCCCCGGTCGGCGCAGCGGACCCGGTGGAACGTCCCCTTGTGGTTCAGCCAGTTGACCGCCACGTACAGGTAGGACGTGACGTAGGCGAGGTAGACCGGCCACTGGTCGAGCAGCGCGCGCAGCATCCCGCCCGGCGCCGTCTCGGGCACCCGCAGGTCGAGCACCAGCAGCGTGATGACGATGGCGAAGACCGCGTCGCTGAACCCGATCGCCCGGCCCGTGTCCGAACGCATCCCGGCGGCCTCGGTGTCCCCTTCGGCCGTCATCCGCACCTCCGCCTGCCGGCGCGGGCGGCCGGCGACCCGGCGGGCATACCCGCTGAGCGGGTGTCCGTGCCAGGTGGCCCGGCACGGACGCCCGCGGGGTCAGCGCTCGGCAGCGACCAGCTCGGCGAGCTGCACGGCGTTCAGCGCCGCGCCCTTGCGCAGGTTGTCGTTGGCGCAGAACAACGCGAGCCCGTGCTCGACGGTCTCGTCGGCCCGGATCCGGCCGACGTACGTCGGGTCCTGCCCGGCCGCCTCCAGCGGCGTCGGCACGTCGCGCAGCGCCACGCCGGGCGCGCCGTCGAGCAGCTCGCGGGCCCGGGCCGGGTCGATCGGCCGGGCGAACCGGGCGTTGATCTGCAGCGAGTGGCCGGTGAAGACCGGGACGCGCACGCACGTGCCGGAGACCTTGAGGCCGGGGATCTCCAGGATCTTGCGGCTCTCGTTGCGCAGCTTCTGCTCCTCGTCGGTCTCGAACGAGCCGTCGTCGACGATCGAGCCGGCGAGCGGGAGCACGTTGAACGCGATCGGGCGGGCGAACGAGCGCGGCGCCGGGAACTGGACCGCCGACCCGTCGAAGGCGAGCCCGGCGGCGTCCTCGGCCACCTTGCGTACCTGCTCGTCCAGTTCCGCCACGCCGGCCAGGCCGGCGCCGGAGACCGCCTGGTAGGTGGCGACGACGAGGCTGACCAGCCCGGCCTCGTCGTGCAGCGGGCGCAGCACCGGCATGGCGGCCATCGTGGTGCAGTTCGGGTTGGCCACGATGCCCTTCGGGCGGTCCGCGATCGCGTGCGGGTTGACCTCGGCCACCACCAGCGGCACCTGCGGGTCCATCCGGAACGCCGAGGAGTTGTCGATCACCACGGCGCCGGCCTCGGCGACCCGGGGAGCCAACTCCTTCGCGGTGGCCTTGCCCGCCGAGAAGAGCACGATGTCCAGGCCGCGGTAGTCCGCGGTGGCCGCGTCCTCCACGGTGACCTCGCCGTCGCGCCAGGGCAGCGTGCGCCCGGCCGACCGGGCCGAGGCGAACAGGCGCACCTGCTCCGCCGGGAACTCGCGCTCCGCCAGCACCTGCCGCATGACGCCACCGACCTGGCCGGTGGCTCCCACAATGCCGATCCTCATGCCCGCGAGGCTACCCAGCCGGGCGGTGCGGGTGGGAAACGTTTCCCACCGCGCGGATGCGGGGCGACGGGAATCACAGGCCCGCCGCCCCGTCCGGTCACGCGTGGTCGACCACCTCGCCGAGACCGCTGGCAACCAGCTCGTCCCGGATGACCGCCGCGTCCCCCTCGATCACCATGGTCAGCGACTCGGGGTGCAGGTAGGTCGCCGCGGCGGCGGAGACGTCCTCGACGGTCGCCGCGAGCAGCTGCTCCCGCAGCCGCGCGTGGTAGTCGTCCGGCAGGTCGTGCACGACCAGCGTGGTCAGGGCCGCGGCGATCGCCCGCGGGCTCTGCAGTTCGACCGAGAGCTGCCCGGCCCGCCAGGAGCGCGCCACCTCCAGCTCGTCCTCGGTGACGCCGGTGAGCCGGGTACGCGAGATCTCGCCCACCGACTCGACGAGCGCCGGGGCGGTCACCGCGGTCTGCACGCCGGAGCTGACCGCGAACCGCCCGAACCGCCGGGACGAGGCGAAGTCGCCCCGGATCCCGTACGTGTAGCCGCGTACTTCGCGGATCAGGTGGTTGAGCCGGGACGTGAACGCGCCGCCGAGCACGGTGCCGGCGAGCGTCATCGGCACGTGGTCCGGGTGGGCGCGGTGCGGAGAAGGGTGGCCGAGCCGCAGCGTGGACTGCACCGAGCCGGGCCGGTCGACCAGGATGATCCGGCGCTGCCCGGCCAGCGGTACGTCGATCGGGCCGCCGCGTTCCACCGGGCCGCCGCCGGCCCCGGCGAACGCCGTCGCGGCGAGCGCGTCCAGGTCGATCCGCTCCAGGTCACCGGCGACGACGAGCGTGCCGGGGCGGATGAACCACTCCGAGTGGAAGACGGTGACGTCGTCGACCTCGAGCGCGGCCACGCTGTCCGGGTCGCCGTAGAGCGGGCGGCCCCACCGGTGCTCCGCGCCGAACAGCTCGGCCCGCAGCACCGCGTCGGCGCGCGGGCCGGGGTTGGCCCAGTCCATCCGCAGCGCTGTCGCCTCGTCGTCGCGTACGCGCCGCACGTCGGCCGGGTCGAGCCGGGGCGTACGGACCGCCTCGGCCAGCAGCTCCACGGCGGCGGTCAGCCGGTCCACCGGCACCTGCACGCTCACCTGGAACGAGTCCCAGTCCAGCCCGGTCGACAGCTCGGTGCCGAGCGCCTCGATGGCCAGCGCGTACGCGGTGGCGTCCCGCTGCGCGGTGCCCTCCTCCAGCGCCTTGGCCAGCACCGCGCCGAGGCCCTCCTTGCCGACCGGCTCCCGGCCCGCGCCGCCGTCGAGCAGCAGCAGCGCGACGGCGAGGTTCTGCCCGGGCAGGTGCGCGGCGACCACCTGACCGCCGGCCACCGTCCGCCGGACCACCTGCGGGAACCGGTAGGCGCGGGCGGCGCCGGGGCCGGGACGGGTGGCGATCAGCGACATCACTTCTCCTCGGGCAGGTAGGACAGGATCACCCGGTCGGCGGCGCCGAGCAGCTCGGCGGCCTGCTCGGCGATCTGCTCCGCGGTCACCGCGAGCCAGGCCGGCAGCCGGTCGGCCGCGCGCGCCGGGTCGCCGAACTGGGTGGCGTACCGGCCGAGCGTGTCCGCCCGCCCGTCCACGGTGGACATCTGCCGCCACCACATGGTGCTCAGCAGTGCCTTGGCGCGGTCCAGCTCGGCGGCGGTCACCGGCACCGTGGCCAGCTCGTCGACCACCTCGGCGAGCCCGTCGCGCAGCCGCTCGGCGCTCACCCCGGGCCGGGCCGTGGCGGTGGCGATCAGCGGGGCGGGCGCGTGCGCCAGGTCCACCCCGTACGCGCCGACCAGGTCCGGCTGGGCGATCCGCTCACCGTCGGCGAGCCGCTGGTAGAGCCGGCTGCCCCGGCCGCTGCCGAGCACCGTGGCCAGCACCGTCGTCACGTCGTACCCCTGGGTGCCGAACGGGTGGGTGCGGTGCGCGACGTAGACGCGGGGGGCGGGCACGTCGGCGGTGACCGTCTCCACCGCCGGAGCGCCGGTGGCGGGCACCGTGCGGCCGTCCGGCGCGGCCGGGATGTCGGCCCGCGCGGCCAGGCCGCCGAAGTACTTGTCGGCGAGCCCGAACACCTCCGCCGCTTCGGTGTCGCCCACCACGGTGAGGACCGCGTTGTTCGGCGCGTAGTAGGTGCTGTGGAACTCCTGGAAGGTGGCCAGGTCGGCGGCGTTCAGGTCGGCCATCGACCCGATCGTCGCGTGGTGGTACGGGTGGCCCGGCGGGTAGAGCAGCGGCAGCAGGCGCAGCCACGCGTCGCCGTACGGCACGTTCTCGTAGCGCTGGCGGCGCTCGTTCTTCACCACGTCGCGCTGGTTGTCCAGCGTCTCCTGGGTCAGCGCCGGCACCAGCCCGCCCATCCGGTCGGCCTCCAGCCAGAGCGCCAGTTCCAGGTGCTCGGCCGGGACCGTCTCGAAGTAGTTGGTCCGGTCCGGGTTGGTGGTCGCGTTGAGCGAGCCGCCCGCGCCCTGGATCAGCTTCATGTGCTCGGTCTTCGCCACGTTCACCGAGCCCTCGAACATGAGGTGCTCGAAGAGGTGCGCGAAGCCGGTCTGTCCCGCCGGCTCGTGGCGTGAGCCCACGTCGTACCAGAGGTTGACCGCCACGGCCGGGGCGGTGCGGTCCTCGCTCACCACCACGCGCAGGCCGTTGTCCAGTCGGGTCGTCTCGATCGGCCAGGGGAAACCGCTGTCGGGCATGAGACGACGCTATCCGATCCCGGCGGCGGAAAGGTGACACGCGCGCCGGAGCATCGTCGGTGCGCGCCGGGGTACCCGTGCGGGCATGGCCGCCACCGCACCCTCCGCCGTCGAGCGCGCCGCCGCCGCGCTGGCCCGGCTCCGGCACGCCCGGCTGCTGCACCCGGCCAGGCGCACGTTCGCCGGCGAGACCCGGATCTGGGGTACGCCGGGACCGCCGACCGGGGTGCCGCTGCTCGACCTGCCGGGCCGCTGGCCGGCCACGATCCGCCTGTCCAAGGGCGTGCCGACGCCGGGTGCCTGGCCGGACGTGCTGGGCGTGGCGTTACGGCTGCACCGCGACCCGGAGCCGCCGGTGGACCTGCTGTGGAGTTCCAGCGGCGCCGCGCCGGTGCTGCGGAACCTGCCGCTGCCCCGGCGGCGCTTCGCCGGGACGTACACGTCGATCATGCCTTTCCGGGCCGGCGGGCGGCGGCTGTTCCTGGCCGTGCTGGCCGACCCGGAGTCACCCGACCTGGGTCGCGGCCTGGCCGAGGCGGGCGCGGCGGTCGCCGCAGACGAGCCCCGCCTGGTGCTGGCGGTGGCCTCGGCGGTCGGCCGGTGGCGGCCGTTCGGCGAGGTACGCCTCGACGACGAGCGCGGCGCCGCCGAGGACGCCGCGCTCGCGTTCGACCCGATCGGCAACGTGCCGCCGGGGTTGCGTCTGGCCGGCCCGCTGGCCCGGCTGCGGAACGACAGTTACCGGGGTTCCCGCCGGGCCCGGGGCGCCGGGCTCAGTCGGGCGGCTCGACGGGGGTGACGGTCTGCTCGGAGGTGCGGTGCTCCAGCACCGTGTCGGGGGCGGCGTTCTGGTCCGCCTCGCGGATGTCGGACTCGGTGAGGATCGCGTCGGCCTGCGCCTCGGCGTCGTCGCTGCCCGCCGCCGCCTCCTCCGGCAGCAGATGCGCTCGGGACTCGATCCGTTCCTGGTCACTCGGGTCGTGGCTCGTGGTCATGCCGATCACATACCCCGCGTTCCGCACTTCGGAACGACAGCGGGCTTTCCGCCGCGCGTCGGGTACGCTGGCCGACGTGACGCGGTCGTATCGATGGTTTAGGCAGCCGGCTGGAGGAGCCGGTGACTCGACCATGAGCTGACGTCACCACCTCTTCGAGCCGGCCGGGCAGGGACTCTTTTCCCTGCCCTTTCGTATGCGAGCAGCCGGCTCGATCCCCCGGACCCGGCACGGGGGCACGGTCGGCGGAAGGAATCCCCACCGTGACCACGTCCCAGGACGCCCATCGGGTCATCGACCAGCGCATCGACCGTGTGGTGCCGCTGACCACCCCGGCCCTGCTGCACCACCACCTGCCGCTCGAGACCCCGCTGGCCGAGGCCGTCGTGGCGGGCCGCCGTGCCGTCGGCCGGGTGCTGGACCGCGCCGACGACCGGCTGCTCGTCGTCGTCGGCCCCTGCTCCGTGCACGACCCGGCCGCCGCCCTGGAGTACGCGGGCCGGCTGCGCGAGGCCGCCGCCCGGGTCGCCGACGACCTGCTCGTGGTGATGCGTGTCTACTTCGAGAAGCCGCGTTCGACTGTGGGCTGGAAGGGCCTGATCAACGATCCGGCGCTGGACGGCTCCGGCGACGTGAACACCGGTCTGCGTACCGCGCGGGCGCTCCTGCTCGACGTGCTGCGGCTGGGCCTGCCGGTGGGCTGCGAGTTCCTCGACCCGATCACCCCGCAGTACATCGCGGACACGGTGGCCTGGGGCGCGATCGGCGCGCGGACGGTGGAGAGCCAGGTGCACCGGCAGCTCGCCTCCGGGCTGTCCATGCCGATCGGCATGAAGAACCGCCCGGACGGCAGCATCGCCACCGCCGTGGACGCGATCCGGGCAGCAGGGGTGCCGCACGTGTTCCCCGGCATCGACGTCTCCGGCACCCCGGCGATCATGCACACCCGGGGCAACGCGGACGGGCACCTGGTGCTGCGCGGCGGGGGCGGCCGGCCGAACTACGACGCGGAGTCGGTGGCCGGGGCGCTGGAGCTGCTGCAGGCCGCGGGCCTGCCGGAGCGGGTGGTGGTCGACGCCAGCCACGCCAACAGCGGCAAGGACCACCGCAACCAGCCGCTGGTCGCCGCCGACGTGGCCGCGCAGCTCGCCGCCGGCCAGCGCGGGATCGCCGGCATCATGCTGGAGAGCTTCCTGGTGCCCGGCCGGCAGGATCTGGACCCGACCCGGGAGCTGGCGTACGGCCAGTCGGTCACCGACGCCTGCATCGGCTGGGACACCACGGCCGAGGTCCTGGAGCACCTGGCCCAGGCCGTCCGGGCCCGCCGGGCCACGCTCCCGGCCCGGGCCTGAGCGGGGTTGGGGCGGGTTTGACCGGTTCGGTGCCGGGTAGGTGGTCGGCGTGACCGATGACGCGCCCGTGACCGAGCAGCCCGACACGCGGCCGCTCGACGACCTGCTCGACGACATCTACCACGGCCAGGAGCGGATCACCCAGGCGGACATCTACCGCCGGGCGGTGGCCGCCGAACTCCCCGCGGAGCTGCTCACCCGGATCGCCGCGCTCCCCCAGGGCGAGTACGCGGCGGACGAGGCGGCCGATCTGCTGGGCGGCACGGTCGCCTGAGCCCCGCCGACGAGAGGACGCGAGATGACCGACCGCAACCCCGACCACGAGCACCTGGCGGCGCTCGGCCAGCCCCCGGAGGGCGTCGACACGCTGCCGGAGCCGGACTTCGCCAACGAGCACGACCGCACCGCCGTGGACCGGGACGTCGTCACCGGCGAGGACGAGGACGAGCGGGAGCCGGAGGCGTCGCGCGGCTGGGCCGGCGAGGACCACGGCACCACCCCCACCTGACGGTGGGAGACACGGAAAGGGGGCCGGCGCGTGCCGGCCCCCTTTCGTGTCCACGTCTCACGCCTCGTGGCGACCGCCCTCGGCCGCCTGCTGGGCGACCGCGTACCCCATCTGGAGGAAGTCGGAGGCGGCCACCGCGGTCAGCGCGGTGGCGACCAGCCGGGTCAGCCGGGGCGCCAGCACCAGGCCGCCGGTGAGCCCGGTGGCCACCCAGACCGCCAGACAGAACGGGCAACTGACCAGCTCGCCGAGCGCGTGCCGGGTCGGGCTGCCCTCGTCGCGGACCTGCTCCATCACCTCGCCGCTGCCGATCGGGTGGTCGTAGCGGGTGAACGGCGCCCGCAGCGGACTGGTGATCGCGTCCTTGGACAGCAGCCGGCTGAGCTTGTGCGTGGCGATCGAGAGCAGCACCACGTCCGCCGGCGTGGGCCGCTCGGGCACCGGCCGGCCGGTCGCCCGGACCAGGCCGACGAGCGCGGCGGTCACACCCGCGTACGTGCCCATCGCCTTCAGGTAGCCCTCCAGCGGCCGATGCTCGTGCGGCGCGTACGCCTGGCGCAGGCGCGCCACCTTCTGCTTCAGGCCACTCCCGGTCAACCCGGCCTCCTCGTGCTCGTCGTGCGGGCCGGGCTCAGCCGGCGGTCAGGTTGTCGGCCACCTCGCGGTCGAGGTTGGCCAGGATCTCGTCGGCCAGGTCGTGGTCCGGCCCGGCCAGGTCCAGCCGTACCCGGGCGCCGCCCGCGCCGGCCGGCTCCACGTCGATCTCGGCGGACCAGTCCGCGGCGCTCCACCGGGCCCGCATGTCGTCGGCGTCGACGACCTCCACCCGGCAGGTGCCGGAGGTGCGCAGCCGCTCGGGCAGCCAGGCCGAGGAGCGGTCCGGATCAGTGGCGGTGTTGAACACCACCTCCGGCGGCGCGGACATGCCGCGCTCGGCGTGGCTGGCCATCAGGCGTCCCGCAGCCGGCTCGGGTCGACCTCCCGGCCGGGGTGCCGGGCCAGGTATTCCGTCTCCAGCTCGGCGGTGCGCCGCAGGTGGTTGGCGAGCGCCGAGTCGGTGGCGTGGCGCAGCGTGTCCAGCCGGGTGCGGTGCAGGCTCTGCATCTCCCGGACCAGGTCCTCGTCGCCCAGCTCCACCGGGTCCACCCCGAGCTGCTCGCCGTCGACGGTGCGGGCGTGATCGCCGTCCCACTCCGCGACCCGCTGTTCCGGGCTCGCGTCCCGGCGTACCGATTCGGTCATCGTCGCCCCCTCGTCTCGTTCGGGTTGGCACCTGTTCGGATGCCCAGCGGGCGTGCCACCAAACCACCGCCCGGACTACGACGCCGTGTCGGAGAAGCCCGGCGGTCCCGGTACTCTCGTGGGCATGAATCGGCTCTGGACACCGGCGTGGATCGTCCGCCACGTGGCCATGGTCGTGCTGGTGGCGGGTTGCCTCGGGATGGGCTGGTGGCAGGTCACCCGCGCCGCCGGGGGGAACGCGATCAGCTTCGGTTACGCGATCGAGTGGCCGGTGTTCGCCGGTTTCGTGGTCTTCGTCTGGTGGCGTGAGGTCCGCCAGACGCTGCGCGCGACGCCGCCGGGCGACGCGCAGCCGGCGGCCGATCCGGCGCCGTCGGCGGCTGCCGGCACCGCGCCGGTCGCCACCACCCCTGCGGTACGCCGGCCGGTGCGCGTCGTGCGGACGCCGGCCGCCCCGGCCGACGGGGCGGACGACGCCGAGCTGGCCGCGTACAACAGCTACCTATCCTGGTTGAACGCCAATCCGGGCGCCCGGCCCGGCGACTATCCCGGCTGAGGCCGGTGCGGAAGGACGGACGACGGTGGGCGGAGCCCTTACCCGGTACCGCGTGATCGCCTGGATCGTGGGCGTGGCGCTCGTGGTGCTGGTCCTGATCGGCATGCCGCTGAAGTACGGCTTCGACAACCCGAGCGTTGTCGCAGTGGTCGGCGTGGCGCACGGCTGGCTGTACATGCTCTATCTGGCGCTCACGTTCGACCTGTCGCGCCGGGCGAACTGGCCGCTGAAGCGGATGCTGCTGGTGATGCTCGCCGGCACCGTGCCGTTCGTCTCGTTCTACGCCGAGCGGCGGGTGAGCCACTGGGTGGCCGCCGAGGCCCGGCCGCGTACGCCGGAGCCGGTCGCGGGCTGACCGCCGGTCACCGGGCCGGCCGCCACGGCTCGGCCGCCGGCGGGTCGGCCCAGCCGCCCAGCCGCGCCGCCTCCCGGGCCCGCCCCAGCGCGCGGGCGACCTGGCCGAACTGCCGCTCGTCGTCGCTGCTGAACAGCAGCACCTCGGTGCCCCGGACCCGGCCCCACAGCTCGTGCGCCGGGGGCCGTACGCGGTCGCCGATCAGCACCAGCAGCATCGGCACCAGCCCGACGGCGCCGAGCAGGAGGTACGCCCCGGCGGTGAGCCGGTGCAGGCCGCCGGTGAAGCCGAGCAGCAGGCCGACCGCGGCGATCATCGCGGCGGACACGGCGACGGCCCGGATCGCGAGCCGGTCGTGCGGCCCGCGGTCGATCCGGAGCTGGGTGATCTCGGCCACCGGCCAGGTGTTGCGGCCGACGGTGAAGCGCTCGGCGGTGACGACGATGCCGGGCCGGGCGTAGAGCAGCCTGGGTCCGGCCGGTCGCGGCGAGCGGGGCGGCTGGGTGGCGGAGCGGTCGGTCTGCACGGCGGCCTCCCGGGAGCAGGGATCCCGTGGTGGGATTTCCCGTCCGGGCTTCATTGTGTTTGCCTCGCGCCACCTGACCTCGGGGTTTCGGCTGTCGCGGGGTCACCGGCCCGCCCGCGCCCGCCGGAAACAGAGAAAGATTTCCGTCTTTGTCATGACTTCGCCTGGCGTGGCCTGGCGACATCCGCCCAGAACGACGAATCGGGCGAGTCGCCTCATCCACCCACCGGCTCCCCCTCATCACTTTCCGCCACTTTGCCAACTTTCGCCCCTGCTTGAACTCCCGGCTACTGCGATCACGGGTTAGGTTGTCCAGGTCGGCCCGGTCGACAGCCGTCCACCCGGACGGCCCCGGGCCGGTGTCGCCGGGTCGCGAACGCGCCCGGCGACCGGTGGGAGAGGAGCTTTCCGCTCTTGTCGTCCTTACGGATGCTGCTCCGCTCGCTGGCGGTGGCCGGCCTCTCGGCCGCGTTGCTCGCCCCGGCGCAGGTGGCCCGGGCCGAGCCGACCCCCGCCGAGCTGACGAAGCAGATCGAGAAGTCCTCGACTGAGCTGGAGCGAATCGTCGAGTCCTACAACAAGCTCAACGAGGACATCAAGGCCAACAAGGCCACCGCGGCCAAGTTGGAGGCCCGCATCGGGCCGCTGCAGGAACAGGCCGAACGCAGCCGCGCCGATGTGGGCGTCCTGGCCGCGACGGCGTACAAGACCGGTGGCATGCGCACCGCGGCGGCCCTGCTGGACCCGGGCGGCCAGGCCACCCTGCCGGAGCGGCTGGGCACGCTCGACCAGCTCACCCGCCAGCGGCAGCGCACCATCAACAGCTTCACCGCCGACCAGAAGCGGCTGATCGACCAGAAGACCGCGCTGGACGTCACGCTCGCCCGGGAGGCGGCGCAGGCCAAGCAGCTCAAGTCCGCGAAGACGCGGATCGAGGCGGACCTGTCCGACCTCTACGAGATGCGGCGCAAGGCGTACGGGCGGGCCACGGAGGCACCTGGCAACCCCAGCTCGGCGGGCAAGCCGCCGGCCGTCTCCGGCGACGCCGGCACGGCGGTGCGATACGCCTACGGCGCGGTCGGCAAGCCCTACGGCTACGGCCAGGACGGCCCCGGCAGCTACGACTGCTCCGGACTGACGCTCGCCGCCTGGCGGGCGGCCGGGAAGTCGTTGCCGCACAGCGCGGCGCAGCAGTGGGGGGCCACCACGCGGATCAGCCGCAGCCAGCTGCAACCGGGTGACCTGGTGTTCTACTCCGGGCTAGGGCACGTGGCGCTCTACGTCGGCAACGGCCAGATCATCGACGCGCCCAGCGCCGGACGCAACGTCAGCAAGCGCGGCATGAACATCATGACGATCGCCGGCTACGGCCGGGTCTGAGCACCGCGAAGACGGCGAACGGCCGGCGTCCCCCTGTCGGACGCCGGCCGTTCGCCGTTCATTGTTACCAGGTCAGGCCGCCTGGAGCCCCTCCGCGCGAGCCAGCTCACGCAGCCGGCCGAGAGCCTGGATCTCCAGCTGGCGGATGCGCTCCCGGGAGAGCGAGAACCGCGACGCGACCTCGGTCAGCGAGTGCTCGCGCCCGTCCTCCAGGCCGTACCGGGCCCGCATGATGCCGGCGGAACGGTCGTCGAGGTGGTTGAGCAGACCCTCGATCCGCTGCCGCTCCAGGCCGGTGAGCACGATCTCCTCCGGCGACGGCGCGTCGCTGTCGGCGACCAGGTCACCGAGGTTGGTGTCGCCGTCGTCACCCACCGGGGTGTCCAGCGAGACGGTGTCCTGCGACCAGCGGACCAGCTCGTTCACCCGCTCGACGGTGACGCCGAGCGCGGTCGCGATCTGCTCCGGCTCCGGGTCGCTGCCCAGCTCACGGGTGAGCTGCCGGGCCACGTTGCGCATCCGGTTGACGTCCTCGACCAGGTGCACGGGCAGCCGTACGGTCCGCTCCTGCTGGGCGATCGCCCGGCTGATGGCCTGGCGGATCCACCAGGTCGCGTAGGTGGAGAACTTGAATCCGCGCTCGTAGTCGAACTTCTCGACCGCCCGGACCAGGCCGGTGTTGCCCTCCTGGATCAGGTCCAGCATGGGCATCCCGGAGCGCACGTAGCGCCGGGCGATCGACACGACCAGTC
Organism: Micromonospora sp. Mcm103; assembly: GCF_024519755.1. Lineage (NCBI taxonomy): Bacteria > Bacillati > Actinomycetota > Actinomycetes > Micromonosporales > Micromonosporaceae > Micromonospora > Micromonospora sp. Mcm103. The sequence goes on along the minus strand of NZ_JALJRJ010000011.1, from coordinate 117,008 downwards.
GCAGGTTCGCGCGGATGAACAGATCCTTCGCGCGCTCACCCTCGGCGACCAGCCGCTCCAGGTCCTCCCGGTCGGCGCCCTCGGGGATCCGGTCCTCTTCGAGCAGGTGCTCGGCGTAGAGGCCGGCCTCGATCGCCTTGGAGAGGTCGACCTCCCGGGCGGCGTCGAGCAGCGGCGTCCGGGAGATCTCGTGCAGGTAGACGCCGACCAGGTCCCGCTCCTCGGCGACCTCGTCGGTACGCATGCCGATGTTCTTGTCCACGATTGCCACGGTCCCCTCGCTCGCGCCGGTTGCCCGGTTCCTTGCCATCCCCACGTTCATCAGCCCTCCCCGTAACCTCCGCTGTGCCCGTAGGTGCTGACACCTACACAACAGATGTGACGCGTCGGGGATTCCATGTCGTGAGTCGAAACTGTCACGAATGCCTGAGTAGTAGCTGAGAGCCCGGTCCATGTTTCCTGTTACCGGCCCGGTTCGGGCGGCTCGCGGGCGCCGTTTTCGGCGCACACCGGAGCTGCGAAATCGCCGTTCGCCCATGGAATGGCACCATTGCCTGTTCCATGAACACAGCGAGCCGCGTCACCGAGTCGTTGCGATCCTGGTCACTGCGAGATACGCGCCTGGGGACCGGTCGGTTCAGCCATGCTCAAGGATTACCCTCCGCCTCGTTGAACAATCCGTGCGGGAGGAGTCGTCCCCCTCCCGCACGTGATACGCGTCGCACCCGCCGGGCGGATGCGCCGGGCGGATGCGCCGGGCGGGTGGATCGGGCGGACGGGGCGGGACGGACCGGGACGGGCCGGGCTCGCGGCCGGGGCCGGAGACGGTCAGGAGGCGAGCAGGGCGAGCGCGCCGCGTACCTGGTGGGCGGAGCGGGCCAGCGCGGCCCGGGCGGCGGGCACCTCCGCACCGGACACCAGCGCCACGAGCGCGGTCTTGAGGTCGCCGTCGGCCTCCCGCAGGGCGACCCGGCACACCTCCTCGGCGCAGCCGGTGGCCTCCACGAGAATCGAGATCATGCGGCCACGCAGTTTGGCGTTCGTCGCCACCATGTCGATCATGAGGTTCGAGTAGACCCGGCCCAGACGCACCATCACGGCCGTGGAGAACGTGTTGAGCACCAGCTTCTGCGCCGTGCCGGCCTTCATCCGGGTCGACCCGGTGACCACCTCCGGTCCGGTGTCCACACCGATGAAGACGTCCACCGACGCGGCGGCCTCGGCCTCCGGATTCGCGCAGAGCAGCACCGTACCGGCCCCCTGCGCCCGGGACGCGGCGAGCGCCCCGAGGACGTACGGGGTGCGCCCGCTGGCCGCGAGGCCCACCACGAGGTCGCCGGGGCGTACGCACTCGGCGGCGTCGGCGGCGCCACCGCGCTCGTCGTCCTCGGCGTCCTCGACGGCGCGCCACATCGCCTCCGGGCCGCCCGCGAGGTGCGAGCAGAACCAGTGCCGCGGCGAGTTGAACGTGGGCGCCAGCTCGGCGGCGTCGAGCACGCCGAGGCGCCCGGAGGTGCCGGCGCCGAAGTAGTGCACGCGGTGCCCGTCGCGCAGCGCGGCCACGGCCAGGTCGACGGTCTCGGCGATCTCGTCCAGCACCGCGGCGACGGCGGCCGGTACGCGCCGGTCCGCCTCGTTGATGACCGTGAGCACGTCCCGGGTGGACATCAGGTCGAGGTCTACGCTGTGCGGGTTGCGCCGCTCGGTCGGCGCGCCGACGCGCACCACCGGCCGTACCGCCGCCACGCCGTCCCGCTCCACCCGACCCGCCGTCATCCCCGCCTCCGCCCGGGACCGACCCGGTGCGACTGGACCGCCTCGGCGGTGGCCTCCAGGGCCTTCTTGGTCCGGGCCCGGCTGCGGGCGGCCACCCCGACGAAGAGGCAGTCGACCACTGTGAGCTGGGCCAGCCGGCTCGCTGTCGCGCCGGAGCGGTAGGTCGTCTCCCGGGCGGCGGTGGTGAGCACGTGGTCCGCGACCTCGGTGATCGGCGAGCGCGGGAAGTTCGTCAGCGCCACGGTGGTGGCACCGCGCGCCCGCGCCTGCTCCAGCACCTCGATCACGTCGGAGGTGGTGCCGGTGTGCGAGATGCCGACCGCGACGTCGCCGCGACCCAGCAGGGCGGCGGAGGTGAGCGCGGTGTGCACGTCCGGGAAGTAGAACGCGATGCGGCCGATGCGGTGCAGCTTCTGCTGGAAGTCGGAGGCGACGAAGCCGCTGGCGCCCGCACCGTAGACGTCGATCCGGCCGGCCGCGGTGATCGCCTCGACCACCTGCTCGCAGACCGCCGGGTCGAGCTGCTCGGCGGTCTCCTCGACGGCCCGGGCGTCGTTGAACGCGATCGTGGCGATGATCTGGGCGAGGTCCGCGCCCGGCGGGATGTCGCCGCCGACCACTCGGGCGTCCGGCGGCTCGACCCGGCGGGCGGCCTCGGCGGCGAGCCGGATCCGCAGCTGCGGGTAGCCGTCCATGCCGACCGAGCGGCAGAAGCGGATCACCGTCGCCTCGGACGTCTCGGCGGCGGTGGCGAGGTCGGTGATCGTGCGCCGGGCCGCATCCGCCGGATCGGCGACGACCAGCCGGGCCACCCGCTGTTCGGCCGGGGACAGCGAGGGCAGCAGGCCGCTGATGTGGACGATCAGTCCACCGGTCTCGTGACTCGCAGAAATCTTCGGACTCTTCGCCACGGATGAAACTTACTTTCACGAGGCGTGAGCGTCAACCATGACACCGCGTATCGGGAAATTTACTGTCTTCCGTACCCGCCCCCGGGCCAAGGATCCCATTGTCGCAGCCCCACTGCCTCATCCGGTCCGGTCGAGTCACTCCTGCCGCCCGACGTGCCGGTCCGCCGTCGCGCGGCACGGCCTGCCTGGTCGGCCTCGGCCGGGCGGCACGGACGGCGCGTACGGGTCACCGGTCGGTCGGCGCAGCCGTTGGCTAGCGTGTGTGTCCATGACGGAACGCACGGTGCTGGTGACCGGAGGCACGGGTGGGCTCGGCGGCGCGGTCACCGCCGCCTTCCTCGACGCCGGCTGGCGGGTGGTCGTACCCCAGCGGGAGCCCGGGGCGGACGACGGCCCGGTCCGGGTCGTGGCCGACCTGCTGACGCCCGAGGGGGCCGCGCGGGCGGTCGAGGCGGCGACCGCCGAGCCGGCCGAGCCGCTGCGCGCGGTGGTCAACCTCGTCGGCGGGTACGCCGCCGGCGGCCTGGTGCACGAGACCCCGGTCGAGGACTTCGAACGGATGCTGCGGCTCAACCTGCGCCCCACGTACCTGGTCACCCGGGCCGCGCTGCCGCACCTCGTGGCGTCCGGCGACGGCGCGGTGGTCTGCGTCTCGGCCCGGGCGGCGCTCTCGCCGTTCCCCGGCGCCTCCGGCTACGCCACCGCCAAGGCGGCGGTACGGGCGTTCGCCGAGACGGTGGCGGTCGAGTACCGGCAGCGCGGCGTGCGGTGCAACACGGTACTGCCGAGCGTCATCGACACCCCGGCCAACCGCGCCGCCCAGCCCGACGCCGACCATGCACGCTGGGTGCCGCCGGCCGAGATCGCCGCGGTGATCCGCTTCCTGGCCTCCCCTGAGTCCGCGCCCACCAGCGGCGCGAGCATCCCGGTCTACGGGCGGGCCTGAACCGGCACCGGCCCGTCCCGCCCGGCGCCACCGGCCGGGCGTCGCGGGCCGGCCGGAGCCGGACCGGGACCGGCGGACGGGTCGTCGGGCAGCCACTCGCTCAGGTGTGCCCGGATCCGGCGGGCCACCTCCTCCGGCGGGCCGTTGCCGTCCACCACCACGAAGCCGCCGTACTCCGGCAGCTCCCGGTAGGCGGCGTCCGCGGCGGTCAGCCACGCCATCGTCTCGTGGTCGGTGCCGCGCCGCTCGATCCGCCGGTACGCCTCGGCGGGGTCGACGGTGAGCAGGAACGTCACCCGGGGCGCCGGGAAGATCCGGTACCCGGCCCGGGCCAGCCGCTCCCACCGCTGCCCGCCGTGCGCCCGGATGCTGGCGTACTGGCAGGCCGACCACCTGTCCATCACCGCGGTCCGGCCGGTCACCAGGCAGCTGAGCAGCGCGAGCGCGATGGCCAGCCAGCGCAGCACCGACTCGACCACGAGCAGGCCGTCGCGCCCGACGAGCCGCTGCGCGTCCGGACGGCCGACCCGCTGCGCGATGCGGCCGAGCCAGCGCCGGCCACCGGCGTTGCGGTGGTACGTGGCGGGAAGGCCGGCGGCGGTGAGCGCCTGGGCGAGCCGATGGGCCTGAGTGGTCTTACCTGAGCCGTCGATGCCGATCAGGGCGACGGCACGCAGTCGGGCCCTGCCCCGGCGCGTCCGCAGTGAGCTGGCCACCCTCCCGAGGTTATCCGACCGATGCTCACACCGGCCCGTATGTCGCTTTCCTGCCCTGACGGGTCGATCGCGCCGCAACAGGTGTGACCGGAGCGTCCGCCGGGTACGCATCGTGGTCCCACCGCCCAATGACGACGAGGGAGCCGCAGATGGCCGAGCGCGGGGACGAGACCCTGGTGCACACGCTGAAGAAGGTCGCCGCCGTGCTCAAACAGTCCGAGATCCCGTTCGCACTCGGTGGCAGCTTCGCGGTGTACGCGCACGGCGGCCACTCCAGCGACCACGACGTGGACTTCCTGCTCCGCGAGGCGGACGTGGACCGGGCGCTGGAGGCGCTGGTCGAGGCCGGCTTCACCGCCGAGCGTCCGCCGGAGGACTGGCTGGTCAAGGTCTACGACGAGGACCGGATGGTGGACCTGATCCACCGGCCGGTGGAGACGCCGGTCACCGAGGAGACGTTCGCCGACACGATCGTGCGCCCGGTGGACGCGATCCACATGCCGGTGCTGTCGGCCAGCCAGCTCATGGTGCACAAGCTGCTCAGCTTCTCCCAGCACTACTGCGACTTCGCCCGCGCCCTGCCGCTGGCCCGCTCGCTGCGGGAACAGATCGACTGGGAACGGGTACGGAAGGAGACGCAGCACTCGCCGTACGCCGAGGCGTTCCTGGTGCTGCTCGACCGGCTGGACGTGCTGCCCGGCGGCGCGCCCGGCGGAAGGGAGACCCTGTGACCGGACTGTCCGGCGACGTTCCCCCCGACGAGTACGTCGAGGCGGAGATCCAGAGCATGCTGGCCGAGGACCCGACGGTGGCCGAGCAGGGCATCACCGTGGTGCGGCGGGAGAACGGGCTGGTGCTCTACGGCGAGGTGGAGAGCCCGCACCGGCGGGAGGAGATCCTGCGCCGGGTGGCCGAGCGCTTCCCGGACACCCACGTGACCAGCGACATCGGGGTGATCCGCACGCAGGCGCCCACCCAGGTCGAGGAGTTGCCGTGAGGGAGGTTCGATGGTGATCCGGATCGCCGCCGTGGGCGACGTGCATCTGGACCAGGACGTGGTGGGCCGGTTCCGCCCGGCGCTGGAGGAGCTGCCCGGCTGCGCCGACGTGCTGCTGCTCGCCGGTGACCTGACCCGGCACGGCACCGAGGCCGAGGCGAGGTGCGTGGCCCAGGAGTTCGGCGACCTCGGCGTACCGGTGATCACCGTGCTCGGCAACCACGACCACCAGTGCGACGAGGTGCCGCAGGTGGTGAAGGTGCTGGAGGACGCCGGAATCACGGTGCTGGAGGGCACCGGCACGGTGGTGGAGACCCCCGGCGGGCGGCTCGGAGTGGCAGGCGTGAAGGGGTTCGGCGGCGGGTTCGCCGGGCGGTGCGCCAGCGACTTCGGCGAGCCGGAGATGAAGGCGTTCGTGCGGACCACCCGGGAGAGCGCCGACGCGCTCACCGACGCGCTGCTCTCACTGGAGTGCGACGCGCTCGTCGCGCTCACCCACTACTCCCCCGTACCGGACACGCTCGCCGGCGAGCCGCTGGAGATCTACCCGTTCCTCGGCTGCTACCAGCTCGGCCAGGCGATCGACTCCGCACCCACCGCGCTGGCGCTGCACGGGCACGCCCATCACGGCACCGAGCGCGGCACCACACCGGGCGGGGTACGGGTCCGCAACGTGGCCCACCCGGTGATCAAACAGGCGTACAGCGTCTTCCACCTGGGCGGTGATCAGCTCGACTGACCGGGAGGTTTCCGGTATCGGGCGCACGGGTATTCAGCCGACATGGAGCTGATTCTCTGGATTCTCGCAGTCGTACTGGTGGTCGCCGGAATTCTCGCCCTGTTCCGCCGGCAGATCCTCTGGGGCATCGTCCTCATCGTCGTCGGCCTGCTGGTCGGCCCGGGTGGCGTCAGCATCTTCAGCACGTAACAGCGGTTCCCGTACCCGCCGGGGTCGCCGGGCCCGGGTGTTCCGTCCTGCCGGACCGGAACGCCCGGGCCGGGTGACCCCGGCTTTTCCGCGTCCGGCGGCGCCCGGGCGTTTGCCGGGCCGGTCGAGCGGAAACATCTCGACCATGGAGATGTCGCAGAGTGCCGCCCGGCGTACCACCGGCGCCCGCACGTGGTGGGCGCTGCTCGGCTTCGGCGCCGCCACCTTCGCCGCCGCCGCGATCGGCGGGCTGGGTGTCCAGGGCACCTCCGCCGAGTACCAGAGCCTGGAGCAGCCCGCCTGGGCGCCGCCGTCGTGGCTGTTCGGCCCGGTCTGGACCGTGCTCTACGTGCTCATCGCGATCGCCGGCTGGCTGGTCTGGCGCCGGGCCGGGTTCGGCCCCGCGGTCTGGGCCTGGGTGGTGCAGCTCGTGCTGAACGCGATCTGGACGCCGCTGTTCTTCGGCGCCGGGGCGTACGGGCTGGCGTTCGCCGAGATCGTGCTGATGTGGCTGGCGATCGGGGTGACTGTGGCCCTGTTCCGGCGCGTCTCCCGGCCGGCCACGCTGCTGATGCTGCCGTACTGGGCCTGGGTGACGTTCGCGTCCGCGCTGAACTTCGCGGTGTGGCGCCTGAACTCCTGACCGGTACGGGCGCGGGGGCCGCCGGCTCCCGCGCCCGCCGGGTTCAGCAGCGGGGTACGCCCGGGATGTAGCCGTCGTAGCCGGTGTAGACGTAGGCGTCGGAGATGAACCGGCCGGAGCCGATCCGGTCCCAGATCGAGCTGGTGCCGTACGTGCCGCTGACGCTGGTGCCGCTGGTCTGGCACTGGATGGTCACCTTCGCCCCGTCGGCCACGGTGCCGACCGAGCTGTAGCCGGTGCCGGGACCGGAGCGGACCGTCAGCGGGGAGCCGGCCGTGTTCACGGTGCCCTCGCCGGTGTTCGTCCCGCCGCAGCCGTTGTCGCTGGTGTAGGTCTTGGTGCCCCAGTAGAGCGCCTGGACGCCGTTGAACTTGATCTTCACGGCGCTGCCGTCGATGCGCTGCTCGTAGTGCAGGTGCGGGCCGGTGGAGCCGCCGGTCGTGCCGACGTAGCCGATCACCCGGCCGTAGCCGACCGTCTGCCCGACGGAGACGTTGAAGGCGTTCAGGTGGGCGTAGTAGGTGGTGTGGCCGCCGCCGTGGTTGATCCGGACGTACTTGCCGTAGCTGGTGTCGCCGAGGTTGGTCACCACGTCGACGGTGCCGGGCGCGCTCGCGACCACCGGGTCACCGAGGTCGTCGGTGCGGTTGAAGTCGATGGCGTTGGCCGGGCTGTGGTTGGTCCGGGTCTGACCGGACCAGGACTGGTTGCACGGGAACGGGACCTTGAACGTCGGGGCGGCCATCGCCGGCGCGGCCGGCACGAGGGTCGCCGCCAGGACCGCGGCGCTCGCCCCGAGGGCGAGCCATCGCTTACGCATCCACTGCCTCCAATGTTGAAAGTCTTCAATATGATGCGGACATCCTGACAGAAAGTTCCGTTCCCGGGAAGTTTCGTGGGAGCGCACCCACCCCCGGTGGCCAGGGTTTCGGGATTGTTACCGGGCCGTGTCCGGCCAGGGGTGGACCCGACACGATGCAAGCGCTTACATGTGAGGACGACCATCGGACCGGCGCGGGTTCGATCCCCCCACGCGCCGGCAAGGAAGGAGATCGGCATGGCGTTTGCCAGATCGCGCCAGGCGCTCGCGGTCGCCGGCGTCCTGGGGCTGACGCTCGGCGTCGCCGCCTGCGGCACCGGCAACGACAAGAAGAGCAGCAACGCGGGCTCGGCCGAGTGCGGCGCATACGAGAAGTACGAGGGCCACGACGGCAAGAAGGTCACGATCTACTCCTCGATCCGTGACATCGAGGACGAGCGCCTCCAGCAGTCCTGGAAGCAGTTCGAGGACTGCACCGGCATCGAGATCGACCACGAGGGCTCCGGCGAGTTCGAGGCCCAGCTGCCCGTGCGGGTGGACGGCGGCAACGCGCCCGACCTCGCGTTCATCCCGCAGCCGGGTCTGCTGAAGCGGTTCGTCGACTCGGGCAAGCTCAAGCCGGTCGGCGCCGACACCAAGGCGATGGCCGAGCAGAACTACTCCGCCGACTGGCTGAAGTACAGCACCGTCAACGGCCAGCTCTACGGCGCTCCGCTCGGCTCGAACGTGAAGTCCTTCGTGTGGTACTCGCCGAAGACCTTCAAGGAGAAGGGCTGGACCGTCCCCACCACGTGGGACGACATGATCAAGCTCTCCGACCAGATCGCTGCCAGCGGCACCAAGCCGTGGTGCGCCGGCATCGAGTCCGGTGACGCCACCGGCTGGCCGGCCACCGACTGGATCGAGGACGTGCTGCTGCGCACCGGCGGCCCGGACGTCTACGACAAGTGGACCACCCACGAGATCCCGTTCAACGACCCGCAGGTGGCTGACGCCCTCAACCGGGCCGGCACCATCCTGAAGAACGAGAAGTACGTCAACGGCGGCTTCGGCGGCGTGAAGAGCATCGCCACCACCTCCTTCCAGGAGGGCGGCACGCCGATCACCGCCGGCAAGTGCGCGCTGCACCGCCAGGCGTCCTTCTACGCCAACCAGTGGCCCGAGGGCACCAAGGTGGCCGAGGACGGCGACGTCTTCGCGTTCTACTTCCCGGCCATCGACCCGTCGAAGGGCAAGCCGGTCCTGGGTGGCGGCGAGTTCGTCGCGGCCTTCGCCGACCGTCCCGAGGTCCAGGCGGTGCAGACCTACCTGGCCTCCGGCGAGTACGCCAACAGCCGCGCCAAGATCGGCGACTGGGTGTCGGCCAACAAGAAGCTGGACATCAACAACGTCCCGAACCCGGTGGACAAGCTCTCCGTGGGCATCCTCCAGGACGAGAAGACGGTCTTCCGTTTCGACGGCTCGGACCTGATGCCGGCCGCGGTCGGCGCCGGCACCTTCTGGAAGGGCATGGTGGCCTGGATCAACGGCAAGGACACCACCGCCGTCCTGAACGACATCGAGGGCAGCTGGAAGTGATCTAGCAGGTGGCCCGGTCCGGTTCCTCCGGACCGGGCCACCTCTGCTAGCCGAACCCTTGAAGGAGGGTCGATGGAGTTCGACTTCGCGGCGGAGCAGCCGAAGTTCCTCATGCTGATGTACGGGCTGATCGCCTTCGTCGCGGTGGTGGGCGGGCTGCTCCTGCTCCTCGACGTGGTGCCGTCGTACTTCGCCCGGCGCCGGGAGGCGCAGCTCGTCGCGGCCTCGGCCAGCGGCGCGCCGCTGGCCCGGCCGCGCAAGCGGGGCGAGGGCGCGTTCGCGTTCTTCTTCCTGTTGCCGACGCTGCTGCTGCTCGCCGTCGGGCTGGTGGTCCCCGCCGTCCGCACCACGCTGCTCTCCTTCATGGACTCCGGCAGCAACAACTGGGTGGGCCTGGACAACTACCGCTGGATGTTCGCCGAGGACTCGATCGTCCGGGTCCTGATCAACACGCTGATCTGGGTGCTGCTGGTGCCGCTGGTGGCCACCGCGTTCGGCCTGATCTACGCGGTCCTGGTGGACAAGGCCCGGTTCGAGGCGGTCGCCAAGTCCCTGATCTTCCTGCCGATGGCGATCTCGTTCGTCGGCGCCTCCATCATCTGGAAGTTCGTCTACGCCTACCGGGGCGAGGGCGACCAGATCGGCCTGCTCAACCAGATCGTGGTGAGCCTCGGCGGCGAGCCGAAGCAGTGGCTGCTGGACTCGCCGCTGAACACGTTCCTGCTCATCGCGATCATGGTGTGGATCCAGGCCGGTTTCGCGATGGTGGTGCTCTCCGCGGCGATCAAGGCCATCCCGGCCGACATCGTCGAGGCGGCCCGGCTCGACGGCACCACCCCGTGGCAGATGTTCTGGCGGATCACCATTCCGAGCATCCGGCCGGCCCTGATCGTCGTGGTGGTGACGATCTCCATCGCCACGCTCAAGGTCTTCGACATCGTCCGGACCGCCACCAACGGCAACTACGACACGAACGTGATCGCGACCGAGATGTACAACCAGGCGTTCCGCTACCAGGAGAACGGTCAGGGCTCGGCGCTGGCGGTGTTCCTGTTCGTCCTGGTGATCCCGATCGTGATCTACCAGATCCGCAACCTGCGCAAGCAGCGGGAGGGCTGAGATGACCACCGCCACGCCCACCGTCGGAGTCGGCGCCCAGGCCACCGAACCGACCACCCGGGGCGCCCGGGTGCGCAAGCGCCTGAACAGCCGTACCGCCACGATCGTGTCGATCGTCATCGCGATGCTCTGGACGATCCCGACCTTCGGCCTGTTCATCTCCTCGATCCGGCCGGAGAACGAGATCAAGACCACCGGGTGGTGGACGTTCTTCACCAACCCGCAGATCACGCTGGAGAACTACCAGGAGGTGCTGTTCAGCCGCGGCTCGTCCGGGCAGCTGGCCAGCTACTTCATCAACTCGCTGGCGATCACCATCCCCTCGGTGCTCTTCCCCCTGGCCTTCGCGTCGCTCGCCGCGTACGCGCTGGCGTGGATGAACTTCAAGGGGCGGGACTGGGTCTACATCGGCATCTTCGCGCTCCAGATCGTGCCGCTGCAGATGGCCCTGGTGCCGCTGCTGCGGTTCTTCTCCACCGGCGTCACCGTCGCCGGCGTGCAGATCATGCCCGCGTGGGACCTGGTCGACGAGCAGAAGTTCGCCCAGGTGTGGTTCGCGCACACCTGCTTCGCGCTTCCGTTCGCCGTGTTCCTGCTGCACAACTTCATCTCGCAGCTCCCCGGCGACCTGATGGAGGCGGCCCGGGTCGACGGCGCCACCCACCCGAAGATCTTCCGCACCATCGTGCTGCCGCTGATCATGCCCGCGCTGGCGGCGTTCGGCATCTTCCAGTTCCTCTGGGTCTGGAACGACCTGCTGGTCGCGCTGATCTTCGCCGGTGGCGGCGACGAGACCGCCCCGATGACCGTCCGGCTCGCGGAACTGGCCGGTACCCGGGGCAACGAGTGGCAGCGGCTGACGGCCGGCGCGTTCGTGTCGATCGTCGTACCGCTGATCGTGTTCCTGTCCCTTCAGCGCTTCTTCGTGCGAGGTCTGCTCGCCGGCAGCGTCAAGGGTTGATCCGGTGCCCCGCCGCCGGCACGGCCGGCGGCGGGGCCCGGGTCACAGCGGGGAGCTCACGATGACCAAGATTGACGACGTCGCCCGCCTGGCCGGGGTCTCCACGGCCACCGTCTCGCGGGCGCTGCGAGGCCTGCCGACGGTCTCGGCCGCGACCCGCCGCCGGGTGCTCGCCGCCGCCGAACAGCTCCAGTACGCGGTGTCGCCCAGCGCGAGCCGGCTGGCCGGCGGCCGGACCGGCACCGTGGCCGTGGTGGTACCCCGGATCACCAGGTGGTTCTTCGGCACGGTGGTCGAGGCGGTCGAGGAGTTCCTCCAGGACAGCGGCTACGACCTGCTGCTCTACAACCTCGGCGGCCGGGAGCGCACCCGGCAGCGGGTGCTGCGCACGGCGAGCCTGCACAAGCGGGTGGACGCGATCATCCTGGTCGCGACCCCGCTGCGCGCGGCCGACGTGCACGCGCTGACGAAGCTGGACCTGCCGGGCGTGACGATCAGCTCCGGCAGCGAGGTGCCCGGGTGGCCCTGCGTCCGGATCGACGACGTGGCCGCCGCCCGGACCGCCACCCGCCACCTGCTCGACCTCGGCCACACCCGGATCGCGCACATCTCCGGCGACCCGGACGACGAACTGGCCTTCACCACCCACCTGGACCGGCGGCGCGGCTACCAGGAGGCATTGCGGGCCGCCGGGCTGCGGCCCGACCCGAGCCTCGACGTCGAGTCGCGGTTCACCATCGACGGAGGCACCCGGGCCACCGCGGAACTGCTGGCCCGGGGCGAGCCGCCGACCGCCATCTTCGCCGCCTGCGACGAGATGGCGATGGGCGCGATCACCGCGCTGCGCGACGCCGGGCTGCGGGTGCCGCAGGACGTGAGCGTGATGGGCATCGACGACCACGACCTGGCCGGCGTGCTCGGGCTCTCCACGATCGCCCAGCCGGCCGCCGACCAGGGCCTGCTCGCCGCCCGCATCCTGCTCGACCCGCTCGGCGTACGGGCCTCCGCGCCGTACCCCGGCCTGGTGCCCGCCCCGCGCGGCCCCGACACCGACGGCGGGACGCCGCCCCCGGTGATCCTGCCCACTCGCCTGGTGGTGCGCGAATCGACCGCGCCGCCCCGGGCACACTGAAGAACTCGCTGGTCCCGCACCACCCAGACAGGAGTAAGGCGCTGAACACCGACGCGACGCAGCAGACCCCCGGCACCGGCTGGTGGACCGAGGCGGTGATCTACCAGGTCTACCCGCGCTCGTTCGCCGACTCCGACGGCGACGGCATCGGTGACCTGCCGGGCATCACGTCCCGGCTCGACCACCTCGCCGAGCTGGGAGTCGACGCGCTCTGGCTGTCCCCGTTCTACCCGTCCCCGCAGGCCGACGCCGGGTACGACGTGTCCGACTACCGCGACGTCGACCCGCTGTTCGGCACGCTCGCCGACGCCGACAAGCTGATCGCCGAGGCGAAGGCGCGCGGGCTGCGGGTGATCGTCGACCTGGTGCCCAACCACACCTCCTCCGCACACCGCTGGTTCACCGCGGCCGTCGCTGCCGCTCCGGGCAGCCCGGAGCGGCAGCGCTACGTCATCCGCGACGGCAAGGGCCCGGACGGCGCCGAGCCGCCGAACGACTGGGTGAGCGTGTTCGGCGGCCCCGCCTGGACCCGGCTGCCGGACGGGCAGTGGTACCTGCACCTGTTCGACTCCGGCCAGCCCGACCTCAACTGGGACAACCCGGAGGTGCGCGAGGAGTTCCTCGACGTGCTGCGCTTCTGGCTGGACCGGGGCGTGGACGGCTTCCGGGTGGACGTGGCGCACGGCCTGATCAAGCAGGCCGACCTGGCCGACTGGCAGGAGCCGCAGGAGATCCTCTCCGGCAGCGAGGTGGACAAGCCGCGCCCGCCCATGTGGGACCAGGACGGCGTGCACGAGATCTACCGGGAGTGGCGGCGGGTGCTCGACTCGTACCCCGGTGAGCGGATCCTCGTCGCCGAGGCGTGGGTGGAGCCGGCCGAGCGGCTGGCCCGGTACGTGCGCCCGGACGAGATGCACCAGGCGTTCAACTTCGAGTACCTGCTGGCCGCCTGGACCGCGCCGGCCCAGTACGCCGTGATCACCCGCTCGCTGGAGGCCACCGACTCCGTCGGCGCGCCCACCACCTGGGTGCTGTCCAACCACGACGTGGTCCGGCACGCCTCCCGGCTCGGGCTCGGCACCGGCGGCGGCCGGGCCAACGGCGTCGGCGTGGACGACCCGCAGCCGGACGCCGCGCTGGGCCTGCGCCGGGCCCGGACGGCCAGCCTGCTGATGCTCGCGCTGCCCGGCTCCGCCTACCTCTACCAGGGTGAGGAACTGGGGCTGCCGGAGCACACCACGCTGCCCGACGAGGCCCGGCAGGACCCGACCTGGAAGCGCAGCGGGCACACCGAGCGCGGCCGGGACGGCTGCCGGGTGCCGATCCCGTGGGAGGCCGACGCCCCGTCGTACGGCTTCGGGCCGACCGACGCGAGCTGGCTGCCCCAGCCGCCGGTGTGGGCCGAGTACGCGCTGGACCGGCAGCGCGGCGTGCCCGGGTCGACGTACGAGCTGTACCGGACCGCGCTGCGGCTGCGCCGCGAGCACGAGCTGGCCCGGGGGCCGCTGCGGTTCCTGTCCTCCGGCGACGAGGTGCTCACGTTCACCAACGGCGACCTCACCGTGCTGACCAACTTCGGCGCCGACCCGGCGCCGCTGCCGGCCGGCGCCGAGGTGCTGGTGTCGAGCGCGCCGCTCGACGCTGACGCGGTCCCCACGGACGTCACCGTCTGGTTCCGGGTGTAAGCAAGGGCCCCTTATTAACGCCTCCGGTAGAGGAAGGGCCCCTTCTTGACACTCACCGTTAAGAAGGGGCCCTTCCTTCCTCCAGGCGGTCGGCGCGGGCGTGCAGCAGGTCGTGCACCTGCGCGATGTCCCGCGGCGACGTACGTGCGGCCAGCCAGTACATGATCCCGGTCGGGATGAAGAAGAGCTGGAACGCGGCCAGCCCGACCGCGTAGTTCAGCGGCGGCGGGAAGGCCGCCCGCAACCCGGCGAACGCCACCCCCACCAGCCCGTTGCCCGCAGCCCGGCCGACGCCGTTCACCAGGTTGCCCAGGCTGTAGACGGTGCCCCGGTGCTCGGGCGGGTTGACGTCGGCGATCAGCGCGAACCAGTTCGGCGAGTTCGCCGACGTCAGCGCCAGCGCCACCACGGCGGTGAGCAGGCTCAGCCCCACCGACGGCTCGGTCAGCACGCTGGACAGCACGGCAGTCACCACCGCGCCGGAGCCGGCGCCGTCGGGCACGTCGATGCGGATCGGCACGAAGAACAGGACCAGATAGAACGGCAGCGCCGCGAGAATGCCGACAGCAGCGACCATGGCCCGGCCACTCGGCGTACGCCGTTGCAGCGCGTCGCCCACCAGCCCGCCCACGATGGACAGCACGCCGCCGAGCTGGAACAGGGTGGCGAAGACGCTGCCCACCACCACGGCCGTGGCCGGTGAGTAGCCCTGCGCCTCGGCCCGCTGGCTGAACAGCACCGGCAGCCAGACCAGCGAGCCGAACGCGGCCTGAGCGGTCAGCCCCTGCAGGATCAGCCAGCGGTTGGTCCGGCGGGCCAGGATCCGGGGCAGGTCGGCGCGGCTGATCCGGTAGTCGTACTCGTTCCCGGCGTCGATCGCCCCGGCCAGCTCCGGCTCGCTCTGCCCGCGCCGGATGTCGTAGGTGAACAGGTACGCCACGGTGGCGGCCAGGCCCACACCGGTCAGCATCAGGAACGGCCGCCGCCAGTCGGTCGCGCCGAGGACGCCGCCGAGCAGCGTCCCCGCCAGAGTGCCGACGCCCTGCGACAGCCCCCAGAAGCTCATCACCAGGCCGCGGCGGCGCGGTGAGATCAGGTCGGTGACCACGGAGAAACCGACCGAGCCCACCGCGCCGAGCCCGACCGCGCCGACGAACTGCGCGATCAGGAACGTCGCGTACCCCCCGGCGAGCGCGCTGCCGGCGGTGCCGGCGGCCCAGAGCAGCGTGCCGACCATGAGCAGCGGCTTGCGGTTGGTGCGGTCCCCCACGTACGCCCAGGCCACCGCCGCCACGGCGCTGACCAGGAAGCTGACGGCGGTGACCAGGCCGAGCATCCGCTGGGGTACGTCGAGGGCGGTGGAGATCGGTCCGTACAGCGGGGGCACCAGGCCGATCGCCACGTTGTCCAGCGAGGCGAGCACCACGAAGACCACGACGCTGTAGAACCGGTGTGCCGCGTTCCCGCGCCGGGAGATCCTGGTGCCCGTCATGCCGGGCAGCAAATCAGGTACGTGTCACCTGCGCAGCACGACCCCCCGTGCCGGCGTCACCCCCGCGCCTCGGCGTAGCGCTCGCGGATGGCGGGGACCGCCTCGCCCGTGTACTCCTCGGTGTCGCCGATGGACCAGGCGGGCGGGGTGTCGCCACCGAGCGTCACCCAGGCGGCCTGCCGGGCCGCGCCGTCCGCCACGTACTCGCCGGGCGGCGGCACCACCACCGGGCGGCCGAAGACCTGCGGCGCGATCCGGCGTACCGCAGCGGACCGGGCGCCGCCGCCGACCAGGATGATCCGGTCGGCGCGGGCGCCCTGCGCGATCAGCGCGTCCAGGCCGTCGGCCAGCCCGCAGAGCATGCCCTCCACCGCGGCCCGGGCCAGGTGCGCCGGGGTCGAGGTGCCGAGCGTGAGGCCGTGCAGGGTGCCGGTGGCGTGCGGCCGGTCCGGCGTCCGCTCCCCTTCCAGGTACGGCACGAGCACCAGCCCGTCCGCGCCGGGCGGGGCGGACAGGGCCAGTTCGCCGAACGTGTCGAGGTCGACGCCGAGCAGCGTCGCGGCGGCGTCGAGCACCCGGGCCGCGTTGAGCGTGCACACGAGCGGCAGGAACCGGCCGGTGGCGTCGGCGAATCCGGCCACCGCGCCGCTCGCATCGGCGGCAGGCGTGTCCGCCACCGCGAACACGGTGCCGGAGGTGCCGATCGAGACGATCACGTCGCCCGGGCCGGCTCCGGCGCCGAGTGCCGCGGCGGCGTTGTCCCCGGTGCCCGGCCCGAGCAGGACCGGGCCCGCCGCGCCGCCGCCGAACACGGCCGGGTCGAGGTGCCCGGCCGCCTCGGCCGGGCCGAGCACGACCGGCACCGTCACGCGCCGGCCGAAGGCCCGTTCCAGCAGGTCCAGCCGGTACTCGCCGGTGCGCGGCGACCAGTAGCCGGTGCCGCTGGCGTCGCCCCGGTCGGTGCGCAGCGCGTCCAGGCCGGGGGCGCCGGCGAGCCGCCAGGTGAGCCAGTCGTGCGGCAGGCAGACGGCGGCGACCCGGTCGGCGTTGTCCGGCTCGTGCCGGGCCAGCCACCGCAGCTTCGTCGCGGTGAAGCTGGCCACCGGCACCGCGCCGGTCGCCTCGGCCCAGAACCGGCGGCCGGTCTCCCCGCCGCCGGCCTCCTCGACCAGGTCCCGGGCCGCGTCGGCGGACCGGGTGTCGTTCCACAGCAGCGCCGGCCGAACCACCTCACCGGAGGCGTCCAGGCAGACCATGCCGTGCTGCTGGCCGCCGACCGAGACGGCGGCCACGTCGGCCAGGCCGCCGGCCTCGGCCACCGCCGCTCGCAGGGCCTCCCACCAGGCGTACGGGTCGACCTCGGTGCCGGGCGGGTGCGGCGCGCGGCCCTGCCGGACCAGTTCGCCGGTCTCCGCGTCCCGGACGACCACCTTGCAGGACTGGGTCGACGAGTCGACCCCCGCGACGAGCGGCATGGCGGCCCGCCTCAGCGCGCGCCGAGCACGTGCTCGACGGCGAGTTGGTTGAGCCGGACGAAGCCGAAGCCCTTCGCCCCGGCGGCCTCCGGATCGAACTCCTCGAACGCGGTCCGGTCGGCCAGCAGCTCGCGGTAGCCCTCACCGGGGTTGAGCGTCGGGGTGGCCAGCTCGGCCACCCGGGCGGCGGCGAGCGCCTCGATCACCTCCGGGTCGGCGCGGAACGCCGCGGCCCGCTCCTTGAGCAGCAGGTACGTGCGCATGTTCGCCTCGGCGGAGGCCCACACGCCGGTCATGTCCTCGGTGCGGGACGGCTTGTAGTCGAAGTGGCGCGGGCCGTCGTAGGCCGGGCCGCCGTTCGGGCCGCCGTGCTCCAGCAGGTCGACCAGGGCGAACGCGTTGAGCAGGTCGCCGTGGCCGAAGACCAGGTCCTGGTCGTACTTGATGCCGCGCTGGCCGTTGAGGTCGATGTGGAACAGCTTGCCCTGCCAGAGCGCCTGGGCGATGCCGTGGGCGAAGTTCAGCCCGGCCATCTGCTCGTGCCCGACCTCCGGGTTGAGCCCGACCATCTCCGGGCGGGCCAGCGTGGAGATGAAGCCGAGCGCGTGGCCGACGGTGGGGAGCAGGATGTCGCCCCGGGGCTCGTTCGGCTTGGGCTCCAGGGCGAAGCGCAGGTCGTAGCCGTTGTCGACGACGTACTCGCAGAGCAGGTCGACGGCTTCGCGGTAGCGGTCCAGCGCGGCCTGGACGTCCTTGGCGACGTCGTACTCGGCGCCCTCCCGGCCGCCCCACATGACGAACGTCTTCGCGCCCATCTCGGCGGCCAGGTCGATGTTGCGCAGCACCTTGCGCAGCGCGTACCGGCGTACGTCGCGGTCGTTGCTGGTGAAGCCGCCGTCCTTGAACACGGGGTGGTTGAACAGGTTGGTGGTGACCATCGGCACGACCAGGCCGGTCTCGTCGAGCGCCTTGCGGAAGCGGCTCAGCCGGGCGTCGCGGGTGGCGGCGTCCGCGCCGAACGGGACCAGGTCGTCGTCGTGGAAGGTGATGCCGTACGCGCCCAGCTCGGCGAGCCGGTGCACCGCCTCGACGGCGTCCAGCTCGGGGCGGGTGGCGTCGCCGAACGGGTCACGGGCCGGCCAGCCCACCGTCCAGAGACCGAAGGAGAACTTGTCCGCGGGGGTGGGGCGGGGTGCCATGGCAGACCTCCAGGTGGTGGTGTCGTCCGCGATTTGTTCAGCGGTTGAATTAAATGGCGGCGATGTGGCAGTGTCAAGAGGTGACAAGCACCAGCACCGCCGGGGCGGTCCGGCAGGGCAGCCTGCGCGAGTTGAACCTCGCGGTGGTGCTGCGGCGGATCGCCGCCGCCGACCGGCCGCCCTCGCGCGCCGGGATCGCCGCCGACACCGGCCTGACCCGGGCCACCGTCTCCGCCGTGGTGGACGACCTGATCGCCGGCCGGCTGGTCGCCGAGGCGGAGCCGGAGCCGCGCACCGGGGCGGGCCGCCCGGCCCGCGGACTGGTGCTCGCCTCCGACGGCCCGGCCGGGCTCGGCCTGGAGGTGAACGTCGACTACCTGGCGGCCTGCGTCGTCGACCTGACCGGCACGGTCCGGCACCACCTGGTCCGCCGCGCCGACCTGCGCCCGGTCTCCCCCGCCGACGCGCTCGCCCGGCTCGCCGCGCTGGCCGCCGAGGCGCGCGCCGCCGCCGTACGCGACGGGCTGACCCTGGCCGGCGCGGCGCTCGCCGTGCCCGGCCTGGTGGGCGACGGCGGCCTGGTCCGGCTCGCGCCGAACCTCGGCTGGCGGGACGTGGACGTGCCGGCGCTGCTGGCCGGGCACCCGCTGGCCGAGCCGGTCGACGGGGTGCCGCCGCTGGTGGTCGACAACGAGGCCAACCTGGCCGCCCTCGGCGAGTTGTACGCGGGCCCGGCCGGCCCGCGCAGCTTCCTGCACGTCACCGGCGAGATCGGCATCGGCGCCGGGATCGTGCTCGACGGCGCGCTCTACCGGGGCGCGCGCGGCTGGAGCGGAGAGATCGGTCACTTCCCGGTGCAGCCGCAGGGGCGGCCGTGCCGCTGCGGCGGCCAGGGCTGCCTGGAGCGGTACGCGGGCCAGGAGGCGATCCTCGCCGCCGCCGGGCTGCCCGGCGCGGAACTGCCGGCTGACACCGCCGCCGCCCGGCTCGCCGACCTGGCCGAGGCCGGCGACCCGGCCACGCTGACCGCCCTGACCGACGCCGCCACCGCCCTCGGGGTCGCCGTGGCGGGCGTGGTGAACCTGCTGGATCTGGACACCGTGGTGCTCGGGGGCGGATACGCCCGGCTCGCGCCCTGGCTGCGGCCGACGGTGGAGGCGGAGGTCTCCCGGCGGGTGCTCACCGCCGCCTGGGCACCGGTGACGGTACGCCCGGCAGTGCTCGGGGCGCAGTCCGCCGCGGTCGGCGGAGCCGGCTCGGTGGTCCGCCGGATCGTCGACCGGCCGGTGGGGTGGCTGGCCCGGGCCGGCTGACCCGGATGATCCTCGACGGGCATTCCGTGCCTGCGCTCGGTACGCTTGCCGCCAGGCAACCTGTCCGCCGAGTGAGGGGTGCACCGACAGCATGCGCACGGGTCGACCGACCGAAGCGCCCGGCCACCGGAGGTGACCGCCGCGCGCCGGGGCGGTGTCGCGGGGCCGGTCAGCGGCGGTGGACACGCTTCGCGGAAACGGCCCCGGCGGGTTGCCGGGGTCGCACTGCCGGCTGACGACCACCTGGCCCGGGAACTGCTGGACGGGCTCGCCGAGGCCGTCGTGACAGTCGACCACGCGGGCGTGGTGACGCTCGTCAACGCCATGGCCGCCGATCTGCTCCCCGAGGTGGCGCCCGGCGTCGACCTGGCCGCGTGCCGGGTGCCGGCGCTGGCCGACGCGGCCACCGCCGGATCGGACGCGTTCGAGACCGACCACCACGGCCGGCGGCTGCGCGGCGTGCGGCGCCCCCTGGCCGACGACCGCAGCGCCTGGTACGTCCGCGACGTCACCGAGGAACACGCGCGTACCGACGCGCTGCTGGCCGAACGGTCACGCACCGCGTTCCTCGCCGAGGCGGGCAGCCGGCTCGGGCTGTCCCTGCACCGCGAGCAGACGCTGCGCACCGCGGTGACGCTGCCGGTGCCCTACCTGGCCGACGTCGCGGTGGTGGTGCACCGCCCGCCGCCGCCCGCCGAGGACCAGCCGCACTGGATCCGGTACGCCACAGGCGATCCCGGCCCGGTCACCGGCCTGGCCGGCTGGCCGACAGTGGAGTCCGTACCCGGCCTGGTCGAGGCGCTCGACGGCGACCTCACCGAACCGAGTCCCTGGCTGGACGCCGAGCTGGCCGATCTGGCCGAGATGCTGCCCGCCGGGTTCGGCCGTCCGGGCACCGTGTTGATCAGCCCGATGCCGAGCGCCGGTGGTCCGGCCGGCGCGCTGGTGCTGGCCCGGCGCCCGGAGCGGCCCGGCTTCGACAGGCGGGAGATCGGCCTGGCCCGGGAGTTCGCCGGGCGGGCCGGCGCGGCGCTGGCCGCCGCCGAGCTGTACGGCGAGCAGGCCCACCTGGCCCGGGTGCTGCAGAACAGCCTGCTCCCGCCGGAGCTGCCGCGCCTGCGCGGGATGACGCTGGCCGGCGGTTATCGCGCCGCCGGGGACAGCCTGCGCATCGGCGGCGACTTCTACGACCTGTTCCCCACCGGCGACGGCGGCCTGTTCGCGCTCGGTGACGTCTGCGGCAAGGGTGTCGGCGCAGCAGTGCTGACCGGCCGGGTCCGCCAGTCGCTGCAGACCCTGCGCCTGGTCGAGCAGCGCCCCCGGCAGCTGCTGGAGCTGCTCAACCGGGCGCTGCTGGACGCCCCCGACGCGGCCCGCCGGGCCCAGTTCACCACGCTCCTGCTGGGCGCGCTGCGCCGCGAGCCGGACGGCGGGCTGCTGGTGCGGCTCGCCGGTGGCGGGCACCCGTCCCCGCTCGTCGTCCGCGCCGGCGGCGGGGTGGAGACGGTCCGGGTGGGCGGCATGCCGGTGGGCGCGCTCACCGACGCCCGGTTCACCGGCACCGAGGTACGGCTGGCGCCGGGTGACCTGCTGCTGGCGTACACCGACGGGGTGACCGAGGCCCGCGGCGGCCCCACCGAGCCGGCCATGTTCGGCGACGCCCGGCTGCGTCAGGCGCTCGTCACCGGCACCGGGCTTCCGCCCGCCGCGCTCGTCGAGCGGGTGCTCCAGCTCGTCGACGAGTGGCTGGACGGGCAGCCCCACGACGACATCGCCATGCTCGCCGTGGCGGCCGGGTGACACCGCCGCCGCCGGACCGCCCCACCCCCGCGGCCGAGCGCCGGATCGGGCCGGACACGCTCGTCGCGTACCTCGATCACCTGGACGCCGCCGACCGGGCCGGCGCGGTCACGCTGGCGCGCGGCCTGCTCGCGGACGGGTTCTCGGTCGCGGACGTCCTGGTCGACCTGGTCGCGGTGGCGCAGCGGGAGGTCGGCCGGCGCTGGCTCACCGGCTCGTGGAGCATCGCCCAGGAGCACGCCGCCACCCACGTCAGCGAGCAGGTGGTGGACGCGCTGGGCGCGACGGTCGGCCCACCGCGACGCGGGCACGTGGTGATGGCGTGCGTGGAGGGCGAGTGGCACGCGCTTGCCGCCCGCATCGTCACCGAGGTGGTCCGGGCGGCCGGCTGGCGGGTGACGTTCCTCGGCGCCAGCGTGCCGGCCCGGCACCTGGTCTCCTACCTGCACCAGACCGGTCCGGACGCGGTGCTGCTGAGCTGCGTGCAGCCGAACCGGCTGGTCCGGGCGGCGCGGATGGTGGAGGCCAGCCGGGCGGCCGGGGTGCCGGTGCTCGCCGGTGGTCCCGGCTTCGGCCCGGACGGCCGGTGGGCCACCGCGATCGGCGCGGCGGGCTGGGGCGCCAGCGCCCGGGACGCGGTGGAGCTGCTGGAGCGGCCGCTGTCTGCCGCGCACACCGGCGCGCCGCCGCCCCCGCCCGACGACGCGTACGTGGCGGTGCTGCACCGGCGGCGTGAGCTGGTGCGGCTCGCGCTCGCCACGGTGGACCCGCCGCCGGAGAACGCCGAGGACGTCGCCGCCGGCATCGCGCACCTGGTGGACGCGCTGATCGCGGCCGTACGCGTGGACGACGACCGGCTGCTGCGCGACTTCGTCGGGTGGCAGGAGGAGGCGCTGACCTCCCGCGGCGGCCGGGCCCTGCTGGACCGGGTGCTCGACACGCTGGAACGGGCGCTGACCGAGCATCCCCGGGTGGTGGCCCGGCTGCGCGCCGCCCGCGAAGCGGCGCCGGACGATCCCGGCCCCGCCGGCTGAGTCAGGCGGAACGCGGCACCGGAGGTCCGCCGGACGGCCGGGCCGGGTCGCCGATCCGTTCCCCGGAGGGTTGCAGCATCGGCCAGCCCTCCGCCACGGTGGCCTCCCCGCGCCGGCCCACCTCGTCGAACTCGCGCATGCCGCGTACCAGCGCGGCCCGGCCCTCCGGGCTCATCCCGGCCAGGATCCGCTCCAGCCGGTGCCGCCGGTCGGCACGCAGCTCGGCGAGAAGCCGGAGGGCGGCGGGCGTGAGGTGCAGCGAGATCTCCCGCCGGTCGTAGCGGCCCGGCTCGCGCTCCAGCATTCCGGCCGCGACCAGCCGGTCGCACAGCCGGCTGGCGGAGGAGAGCAACATGTCGGTGAGCGTGGCGAGACGGCGGAGGTTGATGCCGTCATACTGCTCGACGACCATGATCGCGCGTAGCTGGGCACTCGACAGCCGGCTGGTGGTGCGCTCCCGGGCCGCCTCCCAGACGGCGAGCAAGGTGCCTGCCGCCTCGTCCAGGGCGGCGGACATACTCGTATCAGGTTCCCGGGGACTGCGCTCTTCGGTCATGGTGGGGCCGAGACTACCCCCCGGATCTGCCCGGCGACCTGTGCAAAGGAGCAAAGATGAGCGGAGCGGAGGGCCACGCGCGCCGGGTCCTGACCGAGGCGCCGACGGACCTCATCGTGGACCGGCTCGCCGCCGAGCTCGCGCGCACGTACGGCGTCACCCACACCGAGCTCTACCAGGTCGACTACCGGCTCGCCGAGCTGCTGCCGCTGGACGACGGGCCGTCGGTCACCGGGCCCGGCCACCCGGCCTGGCGCGCCTTCGACCACCAGGAGCCGGTGATCGCCGACGGCGTCGGCTGGTTCCCGGTGGGCATGCGCGGCGAACGCCGGGGCGTGCTGAAGGTCTCGCCGGTGCCCGCCGACCCGGACGCCCGCCGGGAGCTGGACACCATCGCCACGGTGCTCGGGCACGAGCTGAGCGCGGTCATGGCGACCACCGACATCTACCGGACCGCCCGGCGCAGCCGGCGGCTCACGCTGGCCGCCGAGATGCAGTGGGAGCTGCTGCCCGGGCGCAGCCGGATCCGGCCGTCGTTCAGCCTGGCCGGGCAGCTGGAGCCGGCGTACGCGGTGCGCGGGGACAGCTTCGACTGGTCCGACGACGGGCACCGGCTCTGGCTGGCGGTACTGAACGGCTACGGCGAAGGGGTGGCGGCGGCGCTGCTCGCCTCGCTGGCCACGTACGCGCTGCGCAACGCGCGCCGGGCCGGGCTCGACCTGGCCGACCAGGCCGCGCTGGCCGACCAGGCCATCTACGCCCAGCACCGGGGCGAACAGCACGTCTCGGTGCTCCTGATCGAGCTGGACCTGGCCTCCGGCGAGATGACAGTGGTGGACGCCGGTTCGCCGCGGCTGCTGCGGCTGCGGAACGGCGCGGTGACCGAGCAGGAGCTGGACAAGCAGTTCCCGCTCGGCATGTTCGAGGGCACCGACTACCGCCCGCAGCGGTTCCGGCTGGAGCGCGAGGACCGGCTCTTCGTGGTCAGCGACGGCGTGATCGACGCCGCCACCGAGCAGGTGCGCTACGGCGAGGTGGCGCTGGACCGGTTCCTGCGCCGGACCGGCCCGATGGAGCCGCTGGACGCGGTCCGGTCGCTGATCGGCGACCTGCGGGCGTTCGTCGCCGGTGACCTGGTCGACGACGCCGTGGTGGTCTGCCTGGACTGGCTGGGGCCGCAGCCCTGACCCGCCCGCTCAGTACGCGCCGCGGCTGTTGACCACCGCGCCGAACGTCTTCCACAGGATGGTCAGGTCGGCGGCCAGGGACCAGTTCTCCACGTAGTACAGGTCGAGCCGGATGCCGTCCTCCCAGCTCAGATCCGACCGGCCGCTGACCTGCCAGAGGCCGGTCATGCCGGGCTTGACCAGCAGCCGGCGTGCCACGTCGCCGTCGTAGCGGGCCACCTCGGACGGCAGCGGCGGGCGCGGGCCGACCAGGCTCATCTGGCCGAGCAGCACGTTGGCGAGCTGGGGCAGCTCGTCCAGCGACCACTTGCGCAGCAACCGGCCGACCCGGGTCACGCGCGGGTCGTCGCGCATCTTGAACATCAGGCCGTCGGTCTCGTTGCGCGCGGCCAGCTCGGCGAGCAGGGCGTCGGCGTTTACGACCATGGTGCGGAACTTGAAGACGCCGAACTCCTCGCCGCCCTGGCCGACGCGGGTCTGCCGGAACAGCACCGGACCCCGGCTGTCGATCTTGATGGCGAGCGCGATCACGATCAGCAGCGGCGCCAGCACGAGCAGCGCGATCAGCGAGATCGACCTGTCGACGAAGCCCTTGACCAGCTTGCGGGCACCGCGGAACTCGGGCGCCTCGACGTGGATCAGCGGCAGGCCGGCGACCGGACGGGTGTGGATGCGGGGGCCGGCCACGTCGGTGAGCGCCGGCGCCACCACCAGGTCGACGCCGGTGCCCTCCAGCTGCCAGCCCAGGCGGCGCAGCCGGGTCGCGGTCAGCTCGCCGGAGGCGGTGACCGCCACCGTGTCGGCGCCGATCGCGGTGGCCGCCTCCGGGATGCCCCGGAAGCTGCCGACCACGGGCACGTCGCCCAGGCGTTGCGGCACCGGGGCGAGCAGCGCGTCCGGGATGCACGCGCCGACCACCTGGTAGCCGGCGTACGGTTCCCGGCGCAGCGTGTGCACCAACTCCAGCACGTGCGCGGTGTCGCCCACCACGAGCACCTTGCGGGACCAGCCGGCGCCCCGGTCGCGGGCCCGGTGCAGCCGCTTGCGGGCCGCGAACCGCGCCACCTCCAGGCCGATCGTGCCGACCGCGAAGGAGATCGCCAGGAAACCTCGGGAGACGCCGACGTCGGCGATGTACCCGGCGATGGCGATGCCGCCGGCGAGTCGCATGCTGGCCGCGCTGACCCGCCGGTACTCGTCGGCGCCGTAGCCGAGCACCTGGTCGTCGTAGCACCGCATCGCCTTGAGCGAGACGAGCCAGACCAGCAGGAGCACCGGGGCGACCACCACGTACGGGATCTCGGAGCCGGTCGGTTCCTCGTCGCCGAACCGGGCCAGGTAGCCGACCAGGATGGCCACGGCGAGCACGGCGGTGTCCAGCACCACCAGGACCCGGATGTAGGCCCGCTCCGCTGCTCGCGTCGTCTTGCCCGGGCGTTCACCACCGGGTCGCGACGACGTGGCAGGGGTCAACAGCGTCGCCGAGGTCACCGGCCCTCCCCACTTCGCTCAGGACCGCCCCGTCCCCGCCCGGCTCCGGTGTGGAGCCCGCGGTCGAGGCACCCGGTCATCATGCCTGGACAATTATGGTTACCGATTGATTCGGACGCATTACCGTCAGTTCTCATCCCGTGTCTTGACCCGGGAAGCCTTCCGCCGTACCGGATTTCCGGTACGGCGGAAGACTAGCGCTGAGCTTCAGGTCAGCGGGGGGCGGGCGGCCGCAGCGCGATCGCCCGGAGGAAGATCTCGCCGATCTTGCTGGGGTCGGTGGTGACGAACGCGCCGCCGCCGGTGACCTTGGTGATCGACTCCAGCTCGGCCCGGTTCACCTCGGTGCCGATGCCGATGATGACGACCTGGACCGGCTGCTCGTCGTCCTTCAGCTTCTTCAGCTGGTCCAGCAGTTCCTTCTGCGAGATGCCGTTGTCGTCCTCGTTCTTGCCGTCGGTGAACAGCACGATCGAGTTGACCTTGCCCGGCTCCCAGTCCTGCTGCACCTTCTTGTACGCCGCGAGCATCGTGTCGTACAGGCCGGTGTTGCCGCTGGAGGGCTTGATCGAGGCCAGGCCGCGCTGCAGCGCGCCCCGGTTGCTGGACAGAGGCTTTATTCCGACCAGCTCGCTCCAGTCCTGCGAGCCCTGCAGGTTGGTGGAGAACGTCCAGAGGCCGATCGACCAGGAGTCGTCGAACAGCCCGAGGCCCTGGCTCGCGGCGGCCACCGTGACCTGCTCCCGGCTGGCGCCGTTGGCGGTCGCGACCGGCTTCTTCATCGAGCCGGAGACGTCGATGACGCAGAGCATCCGGCCGGACTGGGTGGCCACCGACCAGGTGGTGGTGGCGGTCGAGATGGCACCGGGGTCGAGGTCGGCCGCGCCGCCCTGGCCCGACGGCGGCACCTGACGCTCGCCGCCGTTGGCCGGGCTCGGCGCGCCGGTCGGCGCCTGGAAACCCCGGCCCCAGTTGCCGTCCGGCGCGCGCAGCGCCTGCGCGGCGAGCCGGTCCTTGAAGCCCGGCGTACGCAGCACCTCGAAGAGCACCTTGGCGGCGGACGCCTTGGCCGGCTCGATGCCGGGCAGCACCGCGAACGGGTAGTCCAGCGAGATCGGCGGCGGCTGCAGGTACAGCGCGGCGAGCCGGATCGGCGGCTTGGTGCTGTTGTAGGCGATCACGTCCTCCTCGGACAGCGCCGCCGCCCCCAGCCCGTTGGCGATCGCCGTCGGGTCGGACGAGCGCGGGAACCGCGCGAGGAGGTCCTGCCGCAGCGAGGACCGGTTGGTGGCGAGGGCCCGCAGCGCGCCGACCATCGCCTCCTGCGCCTTCGGCGAGCCGGACTCACCGGCGGAACTGGCCGCGGCGGTCAGCGACAGCAGGCCGGACAGGCCGGCCGCGTCCTGGGTCGGCTCGACGATCCCGGCCCGCAGCGGCTTGCTGGCGGTGACCTGGGTGAGCAGGTCGGACCAGCGGAGTTCCTTGTCCGGCCACCCTATGCGGGAGGCCACCGGCTCGGGCAGCGCCACCACGACCGGGCTGCGTGCGATGGACGCGCCGTTGGTCGGCGCGAACGCGCTGGCCCCGCCGCTCTTGAGCCGGACCAGCCAGGTCGAGGAGTCCGGCACCCAGACGTCGGGGGTGACGGCGGTGCCGCTGGCCTGCCCGACGCCGGCGAGCGTGGCACCGTGCTTGCTCGCCACCGCGGCGGCCACCTCGACCGGCTCGGCCGAGGAGACGTTGACCGCGATGCAGGTTCCGCCCACCGCGGCGCCGTCGGAGACCCACTGGTCGGCGGCGGCGCGCACCGCGGGGGCGATCTCCGGGGCGGTCGCCACCGACAGCTCGACGCGGCCCGAACAGTTCGGGCCGGCCAGCTGCTGGTAACCGAACCAGGAGCCGGCTACGACGGCGACCAGGGCGGCCGCCACGGCGGCGGCACCTGCTCCGCGGAGGTGAGAACGCATGCGATGGCGGCCAGACACGGTGACCATCTTGCGTACCTCGTGGGGTTACCACCACAACCGTTCGGACGAAAGTTACGCAGCAGAAACAGTTGATCAGCTAACCCATACGCTAAGTTACTGGTCAGTCATTTATGGTGAGGTCGATCCACTTCGGACTGTCACTTGGTGACCGTCCGGTCACGGTCGGACGCACGTCGGGCTCGCCATCGGCACCGGCTCCCCCACCGGCTCCGGCACCCCGCCGTCCGGATCGACCCGGAAGATCCTGATCATGTCGGCCCGCTCGTCGGCCACGTACAGGTGCTCCCCGGCGAACGCGAAGTGCCGCGGCCACTCGCCGCCGGTGTCGACCTCGGCCACCAGCTCCGGCGCCGGGCCGTCGAGCGCGAAGACGGAGATCGTGCCCACGCCGCGGTTGCCCACGTAGAGGAAACGCCCGCCCGGCCCGACAGTCACCTCGGAGGGCTGGACGTGCCCGGTCCGGCCGCTGGCGTCGACACGCGTCCGCTGCCGCGGCCCGTCCGGCGTCAGCTCGTACGCGGTGACCGTGGCGTCCAGCTCGCCGACGAGCCAGAGGCGCCGCCCGTCCGGGTGCCGGGCCAGGTGCCGGGGCCCGGTCCCGGGCGCCGTCCGCAGCCGGGGCTCCCGCTCGGTCAACCGGCCGGTGCCGGCGTCGACCGCGTACCGGTAGACGGAGTCGGTGCCCAGGTCGACAGCGAGCAGCCCACCGCCGGCCGGGTCGGGCGAGACCATGTGGCAGTGCGCGTGCTCCTGCCGCTGCGGGTCGGCGCCGTGGCCGGAGTGCCGCACCAGGTCGGTGCGCTCCCCCGGCACGCCGTCGGCGTCCAGGCCGAACACCGCCACGCTGCCGCCGCCGTAGTTCGCCACGAACAGGTGCCGCCCGTCCGGTGCGACCGCCAGGTGGCACGGCTCCGCGCCGCCGGTCTCGCGGACACCGAGCGGCGTGAGGTCGCCGTCCGCCGCCACCCGGAACGCGCTCACCTGCCCGTCGGGCAGCTCGTTGCACGCGTACAGCACCGGCAGCGCCGGATGCCGCACCAGGAACGACGGCGACGGGGTGACCGCCACGACGCCCAGCGGGGTCAGTTCTCCGGTCGCCCGGTCCCGCCGGGCCGCCACGACGCCCTCGGCCCGCCCGCCCGTCTCCGCCGTGTAGCCGCCGATGTGGACGATCTCGTCCTGCCCGGTCACCGCACCCACCTCTCGTCGGTCCTGCCTGCGATCCAACCAGAGGCTTCCCGGTGGCGCGCCCGGTCGGTCCCACCAGGCCCGACGGATCGGGGCCGGCGTGCTCAGCCCACCGGCACCGGCTCGCCGCGCTGCCGCGCCACGTGCTCGACGAGCGAGATCAGCACCAGCTTGCCGGACTGCCGGTCCCGGGCGTCGCAGAGCACCAGCGGGACGTCCGGGTCCAGGTCCAGCGCGTCGCGGACCGCCTCCAGGCCGAACCGGCGGGAACCCTCGAAGCAGTTGACGCCCACCACGAACGGGATGCCCCGCTGCTCGAAGTAGTCGATCGAGGGGAAGCAGTCGGCCAGCCGCCGGGTGTCGGCGAGCACCACCGCACCGAGCGCGCCGAAGGCCAGCTCGTCCCAGAGGAACCAGAACCGGTCCTGGCCCGGGGTGCCGAACAGATAGACCTGGAGGTCGTCGTTGATGGTGATCCGCCCGAAGTCCATCGCCACCGTCGTGGTCGACTTCTGCTCGACCCCGGAGACGTCGTCGGTGCCGAGCCCGGCACCGGTCAGGACCTCCTCGGTCTGCAACGGCCGGACCTCACTCAACGCGCTGACCAGCGTCGTCTTTCCGGCGCCGAAGCCGCCGGCGATGAGGATCTTCAAAGCCAGCGGCACTCGTGGCGCCTCCGGCTCCCGGTCATAGCGCACGGAGTCCACTGACCACCGCCTTGAGGATGTTGTCGTCGGGCAGGTACGCGGTGGCCGGTGGCCGGTGTACCGCGACGAGCCCATGGGCGAGGAGGTCGCCGAGCAGCACCCGGACCACGCCCACGGCGAGGTCCAGGTCGGCGGCGAGGTCGGCCACGGCCTTCGGCCGCCGGGCCAGCTCGATCAGGCGGCGGTGCTCCGGCTGGAGACCGGGCGTGCCGGCCGGGTCGGCACCGGGGGCGGCGAGCACGAACGCCAGCAGGTCGAAGCCGTCGACGGGCGGGCGCACCCGGCCGCCGGTGAGCGTGTACGGGCGCACCACCGGGCCGGCGTCGGCGTCCAGCCACTCGTGCTGCGGCCCCGGCGACTCAGCGCGCATCGGTCCGCTCCCCCGCCACCCGGCTCGGCGCGGCCAGGTTCTCCCCGACCCGGATGACGAGCATCGCCATCTCGTACGCCACCAGGCCGATGTCGGCGTCGGCGTCGCTCGCCACTGCGAGGCAGGCGCCCTGCCCGGCGGCGGTCACGAACAGGTAGGCCGACTCCATCTCCACCACGGTCTGGCGGACCGCGCCGCCGCCCAGGTGCCGGGTGGCGCCCTTGGCCAGCCCGGAGAAGCCGGACGCCAGCGCGCACAGGTGTTCCGCGTCGGTGCGGTCCTGGTCGGTGGAGGCGCCGAGCAGGAGCCCGTCCGCCGAGAGCACCACCGCCTGGCGGGCGGCGGGAACGCGCTCCACCAGGTCGTCGAGCAGCCAGTCGAGATCGGCGTTCTGCCGCGTCGTGTGCACCACTAGGCGTCCCTCTCAGTCGCGGTTCGTTGGTCCGGCGCCGGCGGGGCGGGCTGAACGGCCGGCCCCGCGGTGGTGGACGGCGTACCGGTGTCGCGCGTTTCGGTGGCGGGGGTGGCCGGATCGGTTCCGGCGGCGCGGGAGCCGTCCCGGCGTCCGCGGGCAGTGCCGGCCTGCAACGCCGACATGGCCCGGCGGGCCTCCTCGGGGGTGCGGTGGGCCGGGGTGTCGGCGACGGCGGCGCGGGGACGGGCGGTCGCGCCGCGACGCCGGATCCGGCGGGGCAGCCCGTCGTCGTCGGCGGGCGGCTCCACCGTCGAGGCCCGCGCCGACTGCAGCGGGACGACTGTGCTCTCCGACCGGTCCCGGCCCGGCCGGACCGGGCGGACCGGCCGGGGCACGGTGGTCAGCCGGGTCACCTTGGCCAGGCGCCGCCGTTCCGGCCCGGCGGAGGCGTCCGCGCCCACCGGCGGCTCGTCGGTGATCAGTTCCGCCGGTACGAACACCGCTGCCACGATCCCGGCCGGGCGGGACGGCCGCAGCTCCACCCGGACGCCGTGCCGGGCGGCCAGTCGCGCCACCACGAACAGCCCCAGCCGTGCGCTGCCGGCTGGGTCGAACTCCGGTGGCTCGGCCAGCTTGCGGTTGGCCTCGGCCAGGGCCGGCGCGGACATGCCCAGCCCCCGGTCGAGGATCTCGATGGTGTAGCCGCCCGGGACGCTGCGGCCGGTGACGTCCACCCGGGTGCCGGGCGGGGAGAACGTGGTCGCGTTCTCGATCAGCTCGGCGAGCAGGTGGATCACGTCGCCGACGGCGCGGCCGAGCACCCCGGCCGGCGCCACCTCGCCCACGTCGACCCGGTCGTACGCCTCGACCTCGGAGATCGCGCCGCGCATCACGTCGACAGCGGCGACCGGGCGGCGCCAGCCCCGTCCGGGCGCGGCCCCGGCGAGGATGACCAGGTCCTCGGCGTGCCGCCGCAGCCGCGTCGCCAGGTGGTCGACCTGGAACAGCCCGGCCAGCTCGTCCGGGTCCTCGGTACGCCGTTCCAGCCGGTCCAGCAGCGCCAGCTGCCGGTGCACCAGCCCCTGGCTGCGGCGGGCCAGGTTGAGGATCACCTCGTTGAAGCCCCGGCGCAGCGTCACCTCGTCGACGGCGGCCCGGACCGCGGTCCGGCGCACCTCGTTGAAGGCGCGCGCCACCTGGCCGATCTCGTCGCCGCCGTGGTCCAGCTCGGGCGCCTCCCGGGCCACGTCGACCTCCTCGCCCCGGCGCAGCCGCGCGACCACGTCGGGCAGCCGGCGTTCCGCCACCTCGGTCGCGGCGGCGCGTACGCCGGTCAGCCGCTGCGCCAGCGACCGGCCGACCCGCAGCGCCACCAGTACGCACACCACGATCGCGATCAGGCCCAGCACACCGGCGGCGGCGAGCTGGACGAGGATCCGGGTGGCCATCGGCACGGACCGCTCGGCGAGGGCGTCCGCGCCGCGCAGCTCGAAGTCGCGCAGGCTCTGCCACACCTCGGCGTGGCCGGTCTCCCACGCCCGCATGTCGAACCGGGCGGGCAGCCCGGGCGAGCGGATCAGGCTGTCCTGGAGCGCGCGCAGCCGGAGGAACCCGGCGCCCTCGGTCATCCGCTGGTAGGCGGTCCGCTCCCCGGCCGGCAGGTCGGCGACCGCCGTCTCGGCCAGGAAACGCTGGTTCTCCACTGTGCGTACCAGTTGCTCGTGCTCGCCGTCGGCGTACCGCCCGGCTGTGACGGCGCCGGCCAGCAGCGCGTCGGCCTGCCCGAGCAACTCCCGGGAGCGGCCCAGCGCGGTCAGCGCGGTGGCCTCCCGGTTGAGCTGCGCGTCGGGCAGCGCGGCCATCGCGCCGAACGCCTGGAACGCCGAGCCGATCATCCCGCTGTAGAGGCCGACGGCGCCGGCCCGGTCCACCTTGCGGTCGTCGATGAACGTGCGCCCGGCGGGCAGCGCGTCGAGCGCCGAGACGAGTTGGTCGAGCCGGTTGTCGAGCTGGGCGTCGGCGACGTCGCGCAGGTCACCGCCGTCGACCTTGCGGCGCAGCTCGACGATCGCGTCGTCGGTGCGTACCCGCTGCTCGGTCAGCTCGGGGAGGGCGCGGTCGCCGGCGAGCTGGACCACCGACAGCCGCCGCTCGCGTTGCAGCTCGGCCACCACCGCCTCGCCGGGACGGCCCAGGTCGTAGAGGAGGGTACGCGCGGAGAGCAGGTCAAGTGCGGGCCCGAAGGTGAGCGTGGTGGCGAAGATCCACAACGCCAGCAGCCCGGTCACCGGGCCGATGACCAGCGCGGTCAGCTTGGCGCGAATCGGCCAGTCACGGGTGTTCAATCAGACCTCGCCCGGGAAGGTGTCGCTCGGTGGCGCCGGCAGCGGCCGTCACGTTCGCCGGCCACGACGCCGGGCCCCGGCCCGGACGCCTTGGGCAGGATACGTAATCCGGGGCGGATGCACTACCGGCCGTCTCGGCTCTCACTACGGTCCGAGACGGGCACCGCGGGCGCAGTCGGACACCGGTCCGGCACCGGACGGCGGTCGCGACACCGCGCCTTTTTTCCGGAGCGGGGCGGAAAGTGCCGCACAACGGGATTGGCGATCACCCGCACGAGGGAATACCACCGTGCGAAGGAGGAGCCATGTCGTCCACCCAGGTAGTCGTCATAGTCATCGTCGTCGCCGTCATCGCCGCGCTCGTCGCGGTCGCCGTGGTCGCCAGCCGCCGCCGGGCGCTGCGCGAGCGCTTCGGCCCCGAGTACGACCGGGTCGTCGCCGAGCAGGACAGCCGCAGCGCCGCCGAGCGCGAGCTGCGGGAACGCGAACGCCGGCACGCCGAGCTGGAGCTGACCCCGCTGAGCCCGGAGTCCCGGGCCCGCTACGCCGCCGCCTGGGAGGAACTCCAGGTGCGCTTCGTCGACTCCCCCGCGGAGACCGTCGGCGAGGCCGACGAGCTGGTCAGCCGTCTCATCGCCGAGCGCGGATACCCCACCGGGGACTTCTCGGACCAGATCGCCCACCTCTCCGTCGAGCACGCCCGCACCCTCACCCACTACCGCGACGCCCACGAGATCCGGCAGCGCAACGAGCGCGGTGAGGCCGGCACCGAGGACCTCCGGCAGGCGCTCGTGCACTACCGGGCCCTCTTCGCCGACCTGCTCGGCGAGGAGCCGGTGCCCACGTCCACGCAGCAGCCGGAGCAGCGCCACCCCGACCACGACCACGACCACGACGTCCCGAGCCGCTGAGGAGGCCGCCGCCATGCGCCAGGATGAACAGCAGGTCACGCAGGACCACCCCGAGGCCGTCCGGTCCGCACCGGTGCCGGTGCCGCAGCCGGGCGAGCACGCCGACACCGACCGCCGCGACGCCGACCGGGCCGACGTGCCCGAGGACGCGCTTGACGACCGCGGCACCTTCGACGACCCGGCGGTCACCGACGAGCGGCGCGACGCCGAGGTGGACGAGACCCGCGCCTACGACGCCGGGGAGCTGCGCGACGCGGACGACCGGACCGACGACGACGGGCGTGCCCCGTACGCCGAGCCGGCGCCGCTGCCGACGGCGTTCGGCGCGGCCACGGTGGGCGACGCGGTGGCCGCCTCGGCCCTGGCCGGCGGCCGTCCGCAGGACGAGCGCGACGCGCGCGGCGAGGACACGGCGGCGCCGGGCGACGGCGCGCCGGGACGCACCGACCCGCTGGACGACGAGCGGGCCGACCCGACCGCCGGGGACCGCCTGCACGACCGGGACCGCTGGGACGCCGAGCACCCCGGCGCCGGCGACCGTGACGTGGACGGCGACGGCCGGGACGACCGCATGGTGGACACCGACGGCCGGGACGACCGCATCGACGGCGTCGTCAGGGACGACGCGGTCGCCGACGGCGCGGTCGGGTACGGCAGCGCCGAGCCCGGCCTGGTCGACCCGGACGCCGAGCCGGTACCCGCCACCGACGACGCCGACCGGCGGCACGACCGGGTGGACACCGACACCGCCACCGCGGCGGCGGGCGCGGCAGCCGCCGGCACGGCTGGCGCGAGCCTGGCCGGCGTGGACCGGCCCACGCCCGGCGCGGTACCCGCCGACGCGGCGACACTGCTCGCGCCGGAGGCCGCTCAGGGCTTCCGGGACCGCTGGCGCGACGTGCAGCTGCGCTTCGTGGACGACCCGCGCGCCGCGGTCGGCGAGGCGGAGTCGCTGGTCGAGGAGGCGATCGAGGCGCTCTCCACCGCCCTGCGCGAGCAGCGCACCCGGCTCGGTGCCTGGCAGGAGTCCGGCTCCACCGACACCGAGCAGCTCCGGGTCGCCGTGCGCGGCTACCGCGACTTCCTGGACCGCGTGCTGGGCCGCTGAGAAACCGCCACGAAGCCCCGGCCGGTGACCCGGCCGGGGCTTCCGCACGTCCGGACCGAACAGCAGGTATGAAACTTCGCAATCGGGGTACGTGCGGACGGCGGTGCACACGAGGGGAGCACGGTCATGGGCGGTGGCGGCCTGCGATTGAACATGAACGCCCTGGACTATCTGATCCTGGCGCTCTACTTCGTCACGGTGCTCGGCGTCGGTTTCGCCGCCCGGCGCGCGATCCGCACCAGCGTGGACTTCTTCCTCTCCGGCCGCTCGCTGCCCGCCTGGGTCACCGGCCTGGCGTTCGTCTCGGCGAACCTGGGCGCGCTGGAGATCATCGGCATGGCCGCCAACGGCGCCCAGTACGGCATCATGACCGTGCACTACTACTGGATCGGCGCCGTGCCGGCGATGGTCTTCCTCGGCATCGTGATGATGCCGTTCTACTACGGCTCCAAGGTCCGCAGCGTCCCCGAGTACCTGCGGCTGCGCTTCAACCGCCCCACCCACCTGCTCAACGCGATCAGCTTCGCGGTCGCGCAGGTGCTCATCGCGGGCGTGAACCTCTACGCGCTGGCCCTGATCATGCAGGCGCTGCTCGGCTGGCCGCTCTGGTTCGCGATCATCGTCGGCGCGGTGATCGTGCTGGCGTACATCACCGTCGGCGGGCTCTCCGGCGCCATCTACAACGAGGTGCTCCAGTTCTTCGTGATCATCGCCGGTCTGGTGCCGATCACGGTGATCGGGCTGGTCAAGGTCGGCGGCGTGAGCGGCCTGATGGACGCGGTCCGCGACTCCAAGCTCGGCGAGGCCGGGCTGCACGCCTGGGAGGGCACCGGCAGCACCGGCAACCCGCTCGGCGCGCACTGGCTGGGCATCGTGTTCGGCCTCGGCTTCGTGCTCTCCTTCGGCTACTGGACCACGAACTTCGCCGAGGTGCAGCGCGCCCTGTCCGCGCGGAACATGAGCGCCGCCCGGCGTACGCCGATCATCGCCGCGTACCCGAAGCTGCTCATCCCGGCGGTCACCGTGATCCCCGGCCTGATCGCCCTAGTCACCGTGAAGGGGCTGGGCGCCGACGAGGGCGACCTGGTCTACAACAACGCGATCCCGCTGCTCATGCGCGACCTGCTGCCCAACGGCGTGCTCGGTATCGCGGTCACCGGCCTGGTGGCCTCGTTCATGGCCGGCATGGCGGCGAACGTCAGCGGCTTCAACACCGTGTTCACGTACGACATCTGGCAGGCGTACTTCCGGCGCGACATGCCGGACGAGCACTACGTGGAGGTGGGCCGGCTCGCCACCGTCGGCGCCGTGGTGGTCGGCATCGGCACCGCGTTCATCGCCGCCGGGTTCAGCAACATCATGAACTACATCCAGGCGCTGTTCTCGGTGTTCAACGCGCCGCTGTTCGGCACGTTCATCATCGGCATGTTCTGGCGGCGGATGACGCCGCTGGCCGGGTTCTGGTCGCTGCTGTCCGGCACCGTCGTCGCCACCGCCACGTACCTGCTCTACAAGGGCGGCGTGATCAGCTTCAACTCGGACCTGGAGGAGAGCTTCTGGGGCGCGGGCCTGGCCTTCGCCACCGTCGCGGTGGTGGCCGCGATCGTCACGCCGCTGACCAGGCCGAAGACCGACCGGGAGCTGACCGGGCTGGTGTACGGCCTCAGCGACACCACGCTCGCCGACGACTCACTGGCCGGCGACGCCGCCTGGTACCGCTCCCCGGTGCTGCTCGGCGTCGTCGCGGTGGTCCTCGCCGCCCTGTTCTACATCCCGGTCTTCTGAAGGAGGGGACGCACGCCATGGCAGACGACGCGGGCCGCCACTACCAGGGCGGCGAGGCGCACGACCCGCTGGTCGACGAGACCGAGGACGCCCGGGAGGAACGCTCCGCCGCGGCCCGGCTCTTCGACATCCGCCGGGTCATCGGTGGCCTGTTCGTGGTGTACGGGCTGATCGTCGGGCTGATGGGGCTGTTCGACACGTCCGCCGAGATCGACAAGGCGCAGGGCGTCCGGATCAACCTGTGGGCGGGCGCGGCGATGCTGGTGTTCGGCCTGCTGATGCTGCTGTGGCTGCGGCTGCGCCCGACCGAGACGCCGGAGCAACACCGCGACGAGTCCTGATCCCCGCCGACCGCATGGCGCGGCCCGCACCGGGTACGCCTCGGGGATCAGGCGGAAGGGACAGGAGGGCAGCAGCATGACCGATCGTGACCGCGGTGGCGAGCGGCCGCTGGAGGAGACCCCCGAGGTGGCCGCGGCGGTGGACGACGACAGCACGGTGCCCCAGTTGCGCAGCGGCGGCACCGACCCGGACAACCCCGTCTTCACCGAGCCCGACGGGGCGGTGCCCGACACCGGGTCGCCGAACCTCATCGGTGACCCGTACGCGGCCGGTACCGGTGCGACAGGCACCGGGACGGGTGCCGCACCGGACGACATCCGCACCGGCGCCGAGCAGCCCTGGGATCCGGAGGACCTGGTGCAGGCCCGCGGTCAGGACATGACCCCGGAGAACCTGGAGCGGGCCCGCCGCGACCTGGCCGAGCTGGGCCGGGCGGCGATCGAGCGCACCGTGCCCTGACACCGGCACGGCCGAGGGCCCCTGGCCGACGTGGGCGTCGACCAGGGGCCCGGGGAACCCGCGCGGCGGTGCCTCACTCCCGCCGCCGCGGGTGGCCCGTACCGCGGCTCAGGAGAGCGGCGGGTACGCGTTCTGCATGAGCTGCTGGAACTGGGCGGCGAACCAGGCGCCGGAGATCGGCGCGTCCGGCAGGGCACCGGACATGCTGTTGCCGTTGCGGGCGTTACCGGTGTAGGTCGGGTCGCACATCCGGTCGAAGCCCTTGCCCTCGTTGTTCGGGATCTCCTTGCTGGAGCCGTCCGACTCACCCGGGGGCTTCACCCAGACGTAGGCGTCGATCCCGGACTCCGGGTTGGCCCGCGGCCGCTCGCCGAGGCCCGCGCCGGCCTGGTTGCACCAGTTGCCGGTGTGGAAGCGGCGGTCGACCCGGCCGCCGTCGACGTACGCGTCCACGCTGGTCGACGGGCCGGGGCCGGTCGGCCGGGCGGTGCCGCCCCAACCGTTGCGGGAGGTGTCGATCAGCATGCCGATGTTGCTGTCGAAGCCGATCGAGACCAGCTTCTGCCGGAACGCCTGGGCGAACGACAGCTCGTCGAGGTACTGGTTCCAGTCGGCCCACTTGGACTGCCGCACGGTCTGGCCGTTCACCGTGTCGGTGATCTTGACGTACGGCTCCTTCAGCGCGGAGTAGTTCGCCGTGTTGACGATGAAGCCCTGCACGTTGGCGACGGTGCTGCCGGACGCCACGGCGGCGGCCTTGAGCTGGTCGGCGACCGGGCCGAAGTTGCTGTCCCAGCCGATCCAGCCGTGGTGGGCGGCGTCGATGTAGTTGTAGACGTTGCCGATCGCACCCAGCTTCGCCAGGGCGTAGCCGACACC
The DNA here is from genome assembly GCF_024519755.1 of Micromonospora sp. Mcm103. Lineage (NCBI taxonomy): Bacteria > Bacillati > Actinomycetota > Actinomycetes > Micromonosporales > Micromonosporaceae > Micromonospora > Micromonospora sp. Mcm103. Next base: position 78,752 of record NZ_JALJRJ010000011.1, on the reverse strand, counting down.
GTTCACGTACGCGCCGTTGGCCTTCACCGTGTCACACATGACCGTGCCGCCCGCGTTGCCCGAGGTGTTGGTCACCAGGTTGGGCAGCGAGTCGATCTCGATGATGTTGACGATGCGCAGGTTCCGGTACTTCGCGTCGCCCTGGATCGCGGCGATCGGGTCGATGTACTCGGCCTTGTAGCGGGGCAGCTCGTCCGGGCCCAGCTCACCGTTCGAGGCGAGCGCGGAGCAGTCCCGGCCGGGCAGGTTGTAGATGACGAACTGGATGTAGCCGGCGCCCTGGGCGAGCGCGGCGTCCAGGTGGTCACGGACGCCCATCGCTCCGTTGGAGCTGCTGTCCGGCGTGCCGTTGATGGCGGCGATCCGGTCGATCCAGACGGCGGTCGGGTTGTTCGACACCCGGTTGCCGCCGGACACCGACTCGGCCTTGGCCTTCCACTCGGGGTTCACGTACCCCTTCACGCCGGCGTACGGGTTGTCGACCCGCTGCCCGGGCGGCGGGGTCGTCGTCGGCGGCGTCGAGGTCGGCGGGGTCGACGTCGGCGGGGTGCTCGTGGGGGGCGTGCTGGTCGGCGGCGTGCTCGTCGGCGGGGTGCTGGTGGTCGGCGTGCCGCCGTTGCACACAGTGCCGTTGAGCGTGAACTGGGTCGGCTTGGGGTTGCTGCCGCTCCAGGAGCCGTTGAAGCCGATGGTGGTGCTGGCGCCGCTGGCGAGCGACCCGTTGTACGACTCGTTCTGCGCGGTGACGTTCTGGCCGCTCTGGGACCACCGCGCGGACCAGCCGTTCACCACCCGCTGCGAGCTGTTCGGGAAGGTGAAGCCGAGGTTCCACGAGCTGAGCGCGTCACCGATGTTCTTGATGGTCACGGTGCCGGTGAATCCACCGGGCCAGTCGCTGGTCGTGTAGGTCACGCTGCACTGCGTGGCGGCCTGCGCCGCGGTGACCGGGAGGGTCACCAGTCCACCGGCTACCAGGACGCCGGCGCCGGTGAGCGCAAGCGTCCGGTTCCGGCCGGACAGCCTTCTCCACAGATTCATGCCACTGATCTCCTTGGGCGAGACCGGATCCGCGTACGGCCCGGCGCAATGGCGGCTGCGGTCGTCCTGCGGGAACGACCGTGCGCGCCACGGGTTACTTCGGGGGACGCCCGACCCGGACGGGCGTTGTGGGGGTGGTGGTGCCGACCGGTCCGCAGGACCGGCCGATGGAGCCGGACGTCGGCCGATGGTGCCGGCTGCCCTCGACGTCTGAGCTCGCGGTGTGGCTCCCCGAACCGCGTGCAGCGATTCTTGCATGGGAGCGCTTCCATGGCAATGCCTCGATGCGCCTCGCCCCACCGTACCGCCGCCCCCACTCCCGCCGCCCCACCGGCGCCCTCAGCTCGGGTGGAACGTCATGGGTGCCGAAACGGCCCGGAGACACCCATGACGTTCCACTCGGCGCGCGGACCGCGGCCGCGGCGAAGGGCACCCGATCCGCGCGCGGCGTCGGACAAGGCACGCATCCGCCCCAACATCAGCAAATCCCTAAAAGCGAATCTTTCCCCGAATAAGTCGCGAAAAGGTCTAACGTCGGCCTTAGCTCGACTGACGTCGGGCTCAGGACGAACAGGGATGGAGACGCTGGTCATGGCTAAGAAGATGCTCGGAAAGGTGGTCGCGGGCGCCGCCCTCGGCGGAGCCGGCCTTCTCGCGTTCACCCCGGGAATGGCCTACGCGGGCGGGCACGACGAGGGCAAGGTCATCGCCAAGCCCCACGTGGTGAAGGCGGGGGACACCGTCGAGCTGCTCGCGATCTGCTCCGAGCCGCAGAAGCACGCCACCGTCTGGTCGAAGGTCACCGGCAAGGTCGACCTGCACCCGGCCCGCGACGGCGAGCACGGCGACTGGGCCGACCGCGGCGGAGACTGGGGCGGCGACCAGGACTGGGGCTGGGACGACAAGGGGCCCGACGGCAAGGACGACCACGGCAAGGGCCCGGACGGCAAGGACGACCACGGCAAGGGCCCGGACGGCAAGGACGACCACGGCAAGGGCCCGGACGGCCGCGGCGAGCCGGGCGGGGAGGGGCACGGTCCGGACGGCAACGGCCCCGGCGGCAACGGTCCGGACGGCAACGGGCCCGGCGGGAACGGCCCGGGTGGCGACGGCATGCCGCAGCCTCCGGCGAACCAGCCCCAGCCGCCGGCCGGCCAGCCGGAAGGGCAGCCGCAGCCGGGTGGCGCGGGCGCCGGCGCGGCCGTCGACCCCGGCGACTGGCAGGGGCACGACGAGTACGGCCAGGACGCCGAGCCGGGCTGGGAGAAGGAGAAGCCGGGCGGGCCGGACTGGACCAAGGACGAGCACGGCCCCGACGGCAAGGACCGGCACGGCAAGGACGCCAAGGACGAGCACGGCAAGGACGACCGTGGCGGCCGGCCGGACGACAAGGGCAAGGACGGCAAGGACGAGCACGGCTCCTGGCAGGACGGCAAGGACGACTGGCAGGGCGGCAAGGACGCCAAGGACGAGCACGGCTCCTGGCAGGACGGCAAGGACGACTGGCAGGGCGGCAAGGACGACTGGCAGGCGAGCGGAGGCGCCTGGCAGGAGGACAAGGGCGACTACGGCAAGGACGCCGAGCGCGACTACGGCAAGGACGAGTGGGAGCACGGGAAGGACTTCGTCTACTACGGCGAGGCCACCGTGTCGCACGACGCCCGGCCGGGCCGGTACGAGCTGCGGGGCACCTGCGGTGAGGGCGAGCTGGTGGTCCTGCCGCGCGGTGGGGTCGACGGCGGCGACGGTGGCATGGCGACCACCGGCGTGGACCGTACCCTCGCCACCGGCGGCGCGGGCATGATCGGCGCCGCGGCGCTGGGCGGCCTGGTGCTGCTGCGCCGGCGGCGGGCCGGTGGCCTGGTCTGACCGGACGACGACCCGGGCCGGCGGCCGCCACGGAAGTCCGTGGCGTGCCGCCGGCACGGCCGTCGTCGTCCTGCTCGCCATGGCCGGGGCCGGTCTGATCGGCGCGTCCGTGCGGACCGTCCCGCCACCGTCACCGCCGCAGCCGCTCGGTCAGGCGGCTCCGGCCACCACCGGCCCGCAGAGCGATCCGGGTGGCGCCGACGCCGACCCGGACGCCGAGGGCCGACCCGCACCGGGCACCGATGGCCAATCGGCACCGGGCACCACCGGCGAGTCCACACCGGGCGGCACCGGCCGGCCGGCAGCGGACCCCGCCGGGGGCGGCCCGGCGACGCCGGGCCCACCGACCGGCGCAGCCGGCGCCACCCCGGGCGCGGCAGCCGTCCCGGACGCGACGGGCGCCGCCCCGGCCCCGCTGCCCCGATCGGCGCCGGTCACCATCTCGATCCCCCGCGTCGGGGTGCAGGCGCCGATCATGTCGCTCGGCACGAACCCGGACGGCACGGTCCAGGTGCCCCCGCTGGACCAGGCCATGAACGCCGGCTGGTACTCCCCCGGCGCCAGCCCGGGCGAGGCCGGCAACGCCGTCATAGTGGGTCACGTCGACTCCGCCCAGCTCGGCCCGGCGGTGTTCTTCAACCTCGGCGCGCTGGTGGCGGGCGACACCATCGTGGTGGCCCGGCAGGACGGCTCGGCCGCCACGTTCACGGTGCGGGAGGTCGCGTCGTACCCGAAGACCGCCTTTCCCGCCGCGCAGGTCTACGGTCCGTCGGACGTCCCCGCCCTGCGCGTGGTGACCTGCGGCGGGGTGTTCGACAAGACGGCCGGGAGCTACCTGAACAACATCGTCGTCTACGCGGCGATGACGAGCTGAGGGCCGGAACGGCAGTGGCCCGGCGGTCGGGGAACCGACCACCGGGCCACTCGTGCGTCAGCGTCAGGCCGCCGCCGAGGTCCGGACCAGGGTACGGATCTGGCGCAGCAGCACCGACAGCGCGGACAGGTCGGCGCGGGACTCGTCGAACTCCCCCATCGCCCGGTGCGCCCGGTGGATCGAGGTGGCGTTCGCCTGCTCCCACTCCTGCACCCGCTCCACCGGCGGCACGTCCTCCGGCGTGGACCCGAGCACCTCCGCGGTGAGCGCGGCCAGCGCGGCGTACAGGTCGTAGCGCAGCGCCATCCGGGCCAGCGTCTGCCACCGGTCCTCGCGGGGCAGCAGGGAGATCTTCGACAGCAGCGCGTCGACCCGGAACCGGTCGGAGAGCACGAAGTAGACCGAGGCCACCTCGCTCACGTCCCGCCCGGTGCCCTGCGCCGTCTCGACGATGTCCAGCAGGCCGAAGCTGTACATCAGGCGGGTCGCCTGCTCGGCCAGGTCACGCGGCAGCCCGCGCTCGACCAGCGACTCGATGTGCGCCGCGATGGCCTCCCGCTCGGTGCCCCAGAACCGGTTCTCCAGGTCCGGCAGGAGCCGGGCCACACCGTCGCGCAGCCGGGCGATCTCCGCCGGCACGTCGATCGGCGAGCGCCGGTTGGTGACCAGCCAGCGCACCGCGCGGTCGAGCAACCGCCGGGTGTCCAGGTAGACGGCGGTCTGCAACTCGGGCGAGACCTTGTTGTCGAGCGCCTCGACCGCGTCCCACAGGTCACGCAGGCCGAACACCTCGCGGACCACCACGTACGCCCGGAGCACGTCGGCAGCGGACGCGGCCGTCTCCTCGACCACCCGGAAGACGAACGAGATGCCGCCCCGGTTGATCGCCTCGTTGACCAGGACCGTGGTGACGATGTCGCGGCGCAGGCGGTGCCGGCCCATCCGCTCGGCGAAGCGCTGCCGCAGCGGCGTCGGGAAGTAGTTGACCAGGACGTCGGTCGTCCACTCCTCGTCCGCCAGGCCCTCGCCGACGATCTCGCGCTCCAGCACGATCTTGACGTACGCGAGCAGCACCGCGAACTCCGGCGCGGTCAGGCCGCTCTCGGTGCGGACCGCCAGTTCCTCGTCCGAGGGAAGCGCCTCCAGTGCCCGGTTCAGCGCGCCGGACCGCTCCAGCTCGTTGATCATGCGCCGGTGCACCGGGAGCAGCGAGGCGGCCTGGGCCTGGGCGTTGTTGAGCGCCCGGGCCTGGTCGTAGTTGTCCCGCAGCACCAGCTCGGCGACCTCGTCGGTCATCTGGGCCAGCAGCTCGTCGCGCTCCGGCCGGTCCAGCTCGCCGTCGGCCACCGCCGTGTTGAGCAGGATCTTGATGTTGACCTCGTGGTCGGAGCAGTCCACACCGGCCGCGTTGTCGATGAAGTCGGTGTAGATGCGGCCGCCGGTCGAGGCGTACTCGATCCGGCCCTGCTGGGTGAAGCCCAGGTTGCCGCCCTCGCCGACCACCCGGCAGCGCAGGCCCTTGCCGTCCACCCGGATGGCGTCGTTGGACTTGTCCCCCACCTCGGCGTTGGTCTGGCTGGACGCCTTCACGTAGGTGCCGATGCCGCCGTTCCAGAACAGGTCGACCGGCGCGGTGAGGATCGCCTTCATCAGCTCCTGCGGGCTGAGCTGCGTGACGTCCTCGTCGAGGCCGAGCACCGCGCGGACCTGCGGCGAGATCGGCACCGACTTCGCCGTACGCGAGTGGACGCCGCCGCCTTCGGAGATCAGCTCGCGGTCGTAGTCCTCCCACGACGAGCGCGGCATGTCGAACAGCCGCTTGCGTTCCTCCCAGGACCGGGCCGAGTCCGGATCCGGGTCCAGGAAGATGTGCCTGTGGTCGAACGCGGCCACCAGCCGGATGTGCTTCGACAGCAGCATCCCGTTGCCGAACACGTCGCCGGACATGTCGCCGACGCCGACCACAGTGAAGTCCTGCGTCTGGGTGTCGTGGCCCAGCTCCCGGAAGTGCCGCTTGACCGACTCCCAGGCGCCCCGGGCGGTGATGCCCATCTTCTTGTGGTCGTAGCCGGCCGAGCCACCGGAGGCGAACGCGTCGCCCAGCCAGAAGCTGTGCGCCTCGGAGATCTCGTTGGCGATGTCGGAGAACGTCGCCGTGCCCTTGTCGGCGGCCACGACCATGTACGGGTCGTCGCCGTCGTGCCGGACCACGTCGTCGGGCGGCACGATCTCGCCGCTGACGATGTTGTCGGTGACGTCGAGCAGCGCGGAGATGAACTCCTTGTAGCAGATCACCGCCTCGTCCCGGTCGCCCGGCTTCTGCTTCAGCACGAAGCCGCCCTTGGCGCCGACCGGCACGATCACCGCGTTCTTCACCATCTGCGCCTTGACCAGGCCGAGCACCTCGGTCCGGAAGTCCTCGCGCCGGTCGGACCAGCGCAGGCCGCCGCGGGCCACCGGCCCGTAGCGCAGGTGCACGCCCTCGAACCGGGGCGAGTAGACGAAGATCTCGAACTTGGGCCGCGGCGCGGGCAGGTCCGGGATGGCCTGCGGGTCCAGCTTGAACGCCACGTACGCCTTGGGCCGCCCGCCCACCGGCTTCTGGTAGAAGCTGGTGCGCAGCGTGGCCTGGATCAACGTCAGGTAGGCCCGCAGGATGCGGTCCTGGTCGAGGCTGGCCACCTCGTCCAGCGCCTCGCCGATCGCGTCGACCAGCTCGCCGCTGCGCTGCCGCCGCTCGTCGAGCGTGGTGGCGCCCGGGGCGAACCGGGTCTCGAACAGCTTCACCAGCAGTTCGGCGATCTGCGGGTACGCGATGAACGTCTGCTCCATGTACTCCTGGGAGAACACGGTCCCGGCCTGGCGCAGGTACTTCGCGTACGCGCGCAGCACGACGACCTGCCGCCAGGTGAGCCCGGCCCGGAGCACCAGCTCGTTGAAGCCGTCCACCTCGGCCTCGCCCCGCCAGGCGGCGGCGAAGGCGTTCTCCACGTGCGGACGCACCTCGGCCAGGTCCTGGTGCCGTTCGGGCAGCTCCAGGCCGAAGTCGTAGAGCCAGATCCGGCCGTCGACGCGCTCCACCTCGTACGGGTGCTCGTCGACCACCTTCACGCCGAGCGAGTGCAGCACCGGCAGCACGGCGGAGAGCATCATCGGCTCGCCGTACCGGTAGACCTTGAACCGCACGTCCATCGCCTCGTCGGCGTCGGCGGCGCGGGCGGCGTACGGACGCGGCGGCGCCTGCTTGCGGAACAGGTGCATCTCCAGCTGGCCGGGCTCCTCCAGCAGCTCCAGCTTCGCCAGGTCCTTCATCGCCTCGTACGGCGTGTGCCCGTCCTTGTAGCCCTCCGGGAACGCGTCGGCGTACCTGGCGAAGAGGTGCTTGGCCTGCTCGTCGCCGAGCTTGCGTTCCAGCACCAGCCGGTAGTCGTCGTCCCAGAGCCGGGTCGCGTCGGCCAGTTCCTCGGCGAGCAGGTCGGCGTCGATGTCACCGGGCGGGTTGTTCGGGTCGGTACGCACGATGAAGTGCACCCGGGCCAGCATCGACTCGGTCACCCGGGTGGTGTAGTCGACGCCGACGCCGTTCAGCTCGCGCAGCAGGATGTCCTGCATGCGCAGCCGGTTCTGGGTGGTGAAGCGGTCCCGCGGCAGGTAGATCAGGCAGGAGATGAACCGCCCGTACGCGTCGCGGCGCAGGAACACCCGAAGCTGCCGGCGACCCGCCATCCGCAGTACGCCGATCACCGCGTGGTAGAGGTCGTCGGTCTTGATCTGGAACAGCTCGTCGCGCGGGTAGGTCTCCAGGATCTGCAGCAGGTCCTTGCCGGAGTGGCTGCGCAGGCTCAGGCCCGAGCGGTCGAGCACCTCGGCGACCTTGCGCCGGACCACGGGCAGCTCCTGCACGCTGGTCCGGTACGCGGCGGTGGAGAACAGACCCAGGAAGCGCCGCTCCCCGACCACCTCGCCGGCCTCGTTGAAGATCTTGAAGCCGATGTAGTCGAGGTACGCCGAGCGGTGCACGGTGGCACGCGAGTTGGCCTTGGTGATGATGAGCAGGCGCTTCTCCAGCACCTTCTCGTGCGCCTCGGGCGTCATCGAGTTCAGCGACCGGGCCTCCGGCGAGTCGGAGCGCAGGATGCCCAGCCCGGTGCCGAGCACCGCCTCCAGGGCCTGCCCGCCGCGCGCGCCGTCGGTGTTGACCAGGCGGTACTCCCGGTAGCCGAGGAACGTGAAGTGGTCGTGCGCCAGCCAGCGCAGCAGCTCCACCGAGTCGGTGATGTCCTTCTCCGGCACCGGCGGGCGGTTGTCCGACGTCCGGGCGGCGGCCAGCTCGTCGGCGAGCGCGAGGGCCCGCTGCCGCATCTTCGGCCAGTCCTCGACCGCCTCGCGCACGTCGGTGAGCACCCGCTGCAACTCGCGCCGCAGCGTCTCCCGCTCGGCCGGGTCGCGGACCGGGTCGATCTCGATCCGCATCCAGCTCTCGACCAGGTCACCGGCGATGGCGTCGTCCGGTTCCACGTCCGCCGACACCTCGGTGAGCCGGCCCAGCGGCTCGCGGCGCACCACGACCAGCGGGTGCACCAGCAGGTGCACGTCCAGGTGGCGGGAGTTCAGCAGGGCGGTCACCGAGTCGACGAGGAACGGCATGTCGTCGGTGACGATCTCCACGACCGTGTGGTGCTGCTCGGCGTCCGGCTCGTGGATGCGGAGCTTCAGCTCGCCCGGCACCCGCTGCTGGGCCAGGTCCCGGTGGGCCCGGGCCGCCTCCAGCATCTCCTCGGCGGTGAAGCCGATCAGCTCCTCGTCCGGCGCGAACCGCCAGAAGCGGTCCACCAGTGTGGCCGCGTCGTGGTCGTCGCCGGCCAGCGCGACCGCCTGGGCGACCAGCCGCTCCGCGTTGGGAACGGGCTCGTCCAGCTCGGCGTCCTCCGACTCGTCGGCCAGTGCCTGCGCGGGCAGGCCCAGGTCGTAGAGGGTGTCGATGCTGGAACCGGTCATCCCGGTCACTCCTGTGTCGAGACGGCTGAAACCGTCCCCGTCGGTCGCCGAATCGAAGCTGTCGTCGTCCCGGCCGGTGTCAGCCTGCCGGAGGTCGGGTCCCGGTTTGATCGCCGGACGCCGGTCCATCGGTGCCACTCCCCTCGACCCACCGCGTTGTGGGTCACTCTGCCGCCCAGCCTAGGCCCTACCGCGTGGTACCTCCCGCGGCGGATCACTGGCCGGACGTCCGGATCGGGACTCTGTCCTTTCACCCGTTGCGGGTCCGAGGTCGGCCGCTCGCGGAGTACCCCGACTGGCGATGTTCATCACACTGCCACACGCTGCTTATCGCGCTGCCGGAGGCCGTGGCGGGGCGGTGGGGAGCGCCGGGTCGTACTAGCGTGCAGGGCAGTTGAGCACCGGAGGGACCGCTTCATGCCTGTGTCGTACCCCGTCCGCCCCCGCCGCCACACCCGTCACCGCGCCCTCGCGGCACTGGCCGCAGTCCTGGTCACGGCCGGTGCGCTGACCGGATGCTCCGGGGACGACGGCCCGGAGGCGGCCGTCGAGGCGTTCCTCGGCGGCTGGCGCTCCGGCGACCTGCAGGCGGTCGGCTTCGTCCAGCCGGCCGGCGGGCGCGTGCCCGCCGGCGACGTGACCAAGCAGATCCAGACGCTCGCCGGCGCGCTCGCGGCGAACCCGCCGGAGCTGGCGCGCACCGGCGAGATCACCACCAAGGGCGACGTCGCCACCGCCCGGGTCAAGGTGAGCTGGGCGCTGCCCGGCGGCGGCACCTGGGCCTACGAGAATCCGGTACGCCTCAAGCGCGGCGGCGACGACCAGTGGCAGGTGATCTGGGAGCCGTCGGTGGTGCACGAGAAGCTGGAGAGCGGCGACAGGATCGCGCTGCGGCGGGAGCCGGCGCAGCGCGCCGGTGTGCTCGACGCGGCCGGTCAGCCGATCGTCGCACCGCGCCCGGTGGTCCGGGTGCAGCTCGTCCCCGGCGAGGTCACCGACGTGCCCGGCATGGTCAAGAAGCTGGACGCCGCGTTCAAGGCGATCCGGCCCGCGCTCACCCCGCCGGTCGACCTGGGCGACCTGCCCAAGCGGCTCAAGGATGCCAAGCCGGACGGCCTGGTCGAGGTGGTGACGTTGCGCGACGAGGCGTACCGGCAGATCAAGCCGCGCATCTACGACCTGCCCGGCACCCGGTTCGCCTCCGAGCAGCTCATGCTGGCGCCGACCCGCGAGTTCGCCCGGGCGCTGCTCGGCTCGGTCGACCAGGCCACCGCCGACGACCTCCAGGCCCACCCCGAGCGGTACGCGCGCGGCGACCTGGTCGGCCACGGCGGCCTCCAGGGCCGGTACGACGAGCGGCTGCGCGGCGTCCCCGGCGTCACCGTGATCACCGAGCGGACCACCCCGGACGGCAAGGTCGAGCCGACCGGCACGGAGCTGTACCGCGCCGACCCGAAGCCCGGTCAGCCGGTGAAGACCACCATCGACGCGGCCACCCAGAACGCCGCCGACGCCGCGTTGCGCGGGCAGACCCGCCGCTCCGCCCTGGTCGCCGTACGGATCAGCGACGGCGCGGTGCTGGCCGCCGCGAACGGCCCGGGCGCGGCGGGCGACAACCTCGCCTTCACCGCCCAGGTGCCGCCCGGCTCGACGTTCAAGATGGTCAGCGCGCTCGGCCTGCTCGACCGGGGCGCGGTGACGCCGCAGACGACGGTGGCTTGCCCGAAGACGGCGACGGTCGAGGGCCGGATCTTCAAGAACTCGGACGACTTCGAGCTGGGCGCGGTGCCGTTCGCCACCGACTTCGCCAAGTCGTGCAACACCGCGTTCACCGCGCTGGCGCCGAAGCTCGGCCCGGACGGGCTGGCCCAGGCCGGCCGTACGCTCGGCCTGGAGGCCGCGTGGGATCTCGGCACCGACGCGTTCACCGGCAAGATCTCCGCAAACGGCTCGGCCACCGAGCAGGCCGCCGCCGCGATCGGTCAGGGCACCACGCTGGTGAGCCCGCTGGCCATGGCCAGCGCCACCGCAGCAGTGGCCCGGGGCAAGTTCGAGCAGCCCAAGCTGCTGCTCGACCCGGCGCCGGCCAAGCCCGCACCGGCCGGCGAGGCGCTCAAGCCGGAGTCGGTGGCGGCGCTGAAGTCGATGATGCGCGGGGTGGTCACCGCGGGCAGCGGCAGCGCGCTCGCGGACGTGCCGGGCGAGCCGGTGCACGGCAAGACCGGCACCGCGGAGTACGACAACAACCCGGCGCACACGCACGCCTGGTTCGTCGGCTGGCAGGGTGACGTGGCCTTCGCCGTCTTCGTCGAGCAGGGCGGGGCGGGCTCGAAGGTGGCGGCGCCGATCGCCGAGAAGTTCCTGCGCGGCCTCGCCGCGAGCTGAGGCGTACCGGTCAGGCGATGTCGATGCCGGAGCGGGCCGGGTCCGGCTCGTCTCCGGCGGAGGCGCGGCGCAGCAGGCCGGGCCCGAGCGGGTCGTCACCGAGGTCGTCGTCGGTCAGGTCGGGCCCGATCGGCTCCACCGCGACCGCCGGCGCCGGTACGGCCGCCGGGGCGGGCAGCGGCTCGGGCTCCGGCCGGCTGTCGGCGGCGCGGGGCGCCGGGGCGACAGGTCCGGCCGGCAGCAGCCGGGGCGGCACGGCACCCGGCGCGACGACAGGGGCGAGGCCGGCCACCACCGTGTTCACGATCTCGGCCGCGTACGCCCCGTCCGGGTCGTAGTCGGGGTCGAAGACGGTCAGCTCGACGCCGAGGCAGTGCGGGGTGTCGACCAGCCCGGCGAGCAGGATCTCCAGCTCGGCGAAGGCGATGCCGCCCGGGTCGGGCGCGTCCACGGCGGGCATCACCGCCGGGTCCAGCACGTCCACGTCGATGTGCACCCAGTAGCCGGCGCAGTCGACGAGCTGTTCGTGCGCCCACTGGGCGGTACGGGCGGCACCCTCGGCGCGCAGTGCCGGCACCGGCCGGGTGGTGATGCCGGCGGCCTGGAGGTCGAGCCGGTACTCGTCCTGCGCGCGGATGCCGAGCACCACCACGTCGATGTCCCGGAAGTACGGCCGGCGGCCCTCGATCGCGGCCAGGTCGGGCTGCCCCCGGCCGGTCACCAGGGCGAGATCCTCCCCGGCCGCCGCGCCGACGTAGGAGGCGTTGCCGGGGTGCCGGAAGTCGGAGTGGCCGTCGACGAAGACCAGCCCGATCCGCCCGCCGACCGCCTCGCCGAGGCGGTGCATGGCCAGCGCCGAGCCGAGCAGCACCGAGCAGTCGCCGCCGAGCACCAGCGGGAACTCACCCCGGTCGATGATCGCGCCGATCCGGTCGGCGAGCGCCACCGAGTACGCGGAGATCTCCGGCGCGTGGCAGACGCCGTCGCCTGGCCGCCAGTCCCCCGGGTCGTACCGCGGCGGGGTGAGGCAGCCGGCGTCGCGGGCCCGCAGCCGCGCGAGCAGGCCGTGGTCGCGCAGCGCACCAGGCGCCTTGCCGCACCCGGGGACGGAGCTCGCGGTGGGCGGGCGCAGTCCGAGGTTCGTCGGCGCGTCGAGGACGGCGATCCGGCGCATCATGGGCTCCCGTCCTCGGCGGTCGGGCGGGCCGGCGGTGCGCCGGCCCGCGCGGGTTGACTCAGAACAGCGCGCTGGCCAGGGCGCGTCGGGCGGAGGCCACGGCGGGGTCGTCCGGGCCGGCGATGGTGAACAGGCCGAGCAGGTGCTGGCGTACCCGGTCCCGGTCGTCCCCGGCGGTGCGCCGGACCAGGCCGACCAGCCGCTTGTACGCCTCGTCGGCGAGGCCGCTGAGCACCTCGATGTCGGCGGCGAGCAGCTGGGCGTCCACGTCGTCGGGGGCGGCCGCAGCGGCGTCGAGCGCGCCCTGCGGGTCCGCGCCGGCCACCCGGCGGGCCAGCCCGACCTGCGCCAGGCCCGCCTCCGCCGCCGCGTCCGCGGGCGACTCCGCCAGGATCTTCCGGTACGCCGCCTCGGCCGCGTCGAGGTCACCGCTCATCAGCGCGTCGTCGGCGGCGTCGAGGCGCGGGTCCTCCGGTTCGGCGACGGTGACGCCACCGGCCTTGAGGACCGCCTGGAGCCACTGTCGCAACTGCGACTCGGGGACCGGGCCGGGGAAGGCGTCGATCGGGCGCCCACCGACGATGGCGTACGTGGTGGGCAGCGTCTGGAGCTGGAACATCTGCGCGAGCCGCGGCTGCTGCTGCACGTCGACCCGGGCCAGCAGCCACGCTCCGCCGCCCTCGGCGGCCAGCCGCTCCAGCACCGGGGCGAACTGGTCGCTCTCCGGGTAGCCGGCGGCACCGAAGAAGACCACTACCGGTGTGGTGAGCGAGCGTTCGAGCACCTCGGACTGGATGTTCGCCTCGGTCACGTCGATCACGGCGGCGGAGCCGGCGGGGCTGCCCGGCAGCCCGGTCGGCCCAGCGCCCTGGGACGGTGTGGCGGATGAGGTGTCGGCCGGTGCGGGGGTGCGCAGCGCGCTGAGGTCGACCGCGCCGCGGGTGAAGATCGACGAGGTGATCCGTGGGTCGCTCATGGTTGTCTAGTCTCGCACGTACCCCGGGGATCTCCGACCACCCGCAACGCCCACGTCGCCACTCTCACCCCTGCTCAACCCCCGCGCCGCACCCCCACCCCCACCTCCCCGCGATCTTGCACTTTCCGCCCCGGCAAATGCGACGAATGCCGCGCGCGGAGGGCTCGAACTGCAAGATCGCGGGGGTGGGAGGGGGACGGGCGGGGTCAGAAACGCGCGGGCTCTCGGTAGACGCCCCACTCGGCGCGGAGGGCGTCGCAGATCTCGCCGAGGGTGGCCTCGGCGCGGACCGCGTCGAGCATGGCGGGGATCATGTTCTCGCCGGTCCGCGCCACCTCGACCATCCGCGCCACGGCGGCGGTGACTGCGGCGTCGTCGCGGGCCGACTTGCGCTCGGTCAGCACCCGGCGCTGCTCCAGCTCCACCTCGTGCGAGATGCGCAGGATCTCCAGGTCCTTGGCGACGGTGCCGGTGTGGCAGTTGACGCCGACGATCCGCTTGTCGCCCTTCTCCAGCGCCTGCTGGTAGACGAACGCCGACTCGGCGATGTGCCCGGTGAACCAGCCGTCCTCGATGCCGCGCAGGATGCCGGAGGTCATCGGGCCGATGGTGTGCGGGCCCTCGCCGCCGAGCTGCTTGATCCGGGCGAAGATCTCCTCCGCCTCGGCCTCGATCCGGTCGGTGAGCGCCTCGACGTACCAGGAGCCGCCGAGCGGGTCGGCCACGTTCGTCACGCCGGTCTCCTCCATCAGCACCTGCTGGGTCCGCAGGGCGATCTCGGCCGACTCGTCGGTGGGCAGGGCGAGCGTCTCGTCGAGCGCGTTGGTGTGCAGCGAGTTGGTGCCGCCGAGCACCGCGGCCAGGGCCTCCACGGCGGTGCGGACCACGTTGTTCACCGGCTGCTGCGCGGTCAGCGACACCCCGGCGGTCTGCGTGTGGAACCGCAGCCACTGCGCCTTCTCGCTGGTGGCGCCGTACACGTCGCGCAGCCAGCGGGCCCAGATCCGGCGGGCGGCGCGGAACTTGGCGATCTCCTCGAAGAAGTCCACATGCGAGTCGAAGAAGAAGCTCAGGCCGGGGGCGAACGTGTTCACGTCCAGCCCGCGCGACAGGCCCAGCTCGACGTACCCGAAGCCGTCGGCCAGCGTGTACGCCAGCTCCTGCGCGGCGGTCGAGCCGGCCTCGCGGATGTGGTAGCCGGAGACGGACAGCGGCTTGTACCGGGGGATCTCCCGCGCGCAGTACTCCATCAGGTCGCCGATGAGGCGCAGGTGCGGCTCGGGGTCGAACAGCCACTCCTTCTGCGCGATGTACTCCTTGAAGATGTCCGTCTGGAGCGTTCCGTCCAGCGTGGACAGGTCGGCGCCCTGCCGTTCGGCGGCGACCAGGTACATGCAGAAGACCGGCACGGCCGGGCCGGAGATGGTCATCGAGGTGGTCACGCCGGCCAGGTCGATGCCGTCGAACAGCACCTCCATGTCGGACGCCGAGTCGATCGCGACGCCACAGTGGCCGACCTCGCCGAGGGACTGCGGGTCGTCCGAGTCGCGGCCCATCAGCGTCGGCATGTCGAAGGCCACGGAGAGACCGCCGCCGCCGGCACCGAGGATCATCTTGTAGCGCTCGTTCGTCTGCCGCGCGTTGCCGAAGCCGGCGAACTGCCTGATGGTCCAGGTCCGCCCGCGGTAGCCGGTCGGATACAGACCCCTGGTGTACGGGAACTCGCCCGGCCAGCCGATCCGCTCGAACCCGGGGTACGGGGTGTCCTCCGGCGGGCCGTACACCGGCTCGACCGGCATTCCGGACAGCGTGGTGAAGTCCGCGTCGCGCTTGCGGGCGGCGTCGTAGCGGGCCTGCCAGCGGGCCCGACCGGCGGCGATCTCGTCAGCGTCCATGCGCGGAGCTCCTTCTCAAGTCGTCGTCCCGGTTCCGAGTGTAGAGCGAGATCCTGAACGATCCTTAAGGGCTCGCGTACCGGCCGGTAACCCTGCCACGGGCCCTGCCGGGACGCCCCATCACCGTCGATCCGCAGGTCAGGGCGCTGTCTCACGTGGCGGACGACTGCCCGGCGCAGCCTCCCGGCAGCCGGGTTCCCGTGCCACACTCCCGCCGTGGGCAATCGAATCGCGACCCGGCTGATTACCTAGGCGGCGTACGCCTCCGCGTGCGTCGCCGACCAAAGCGATCCTGTCGGCTCGTCCTAGTGAGGCCCCCGTGAGCGTGTCCGCATCCACCCCCGCAACCGTCGACCTTCCCCGGCCCGCCCCCGGCCGCCCGTACGACGAGCCCGCCGCCGAGCACGGCACGCCGTGCACGATGGTGGTCCACCTCGGCGTGGGTCACTCCACGACCGGCCTGCTCAAGGTGCTGTCCGTGCTGCACTCCCGCCGGGTCGCCGTGTCACACGTCCAGTACGTGCAGTGCCCCGATCGGTCCGCGGTGATGATCGTGGAGTGCTCCCCCGCCACGGCGCCGATGGAGACGGTCCGCAAGAGCGTCGCGAACGCCGTACCTGTGGTCAGCGTCAGCGTGCACAGCGCGCCGGCCCGCGACGGCGTCCGGCGCCTGCGGTCGGGCCGCGGCACCCACAGGTGACCGTCAGCCGGTGGGCTCCGGGCCACCGGCGCGCATGACGTCCCGGGCGGTGAGCGCCACGTGCAGCGACAGGCGCCGTTCGCTCGAGTCCAGGTCGACGCCGAGCACCCGCTCGATCAGCTCCAGCCGCTGGTAGAGCGCCGACCGCGACAGCGACATCGCGTCCGCCGCGCGCCGCTTGTTGCGCCCCTCCACCAGATACGTCTCCAGCAGCGCGACGTGGTTCGTGCCGTGGCGCTGGTCGTACGAGAGCAGCGGGCCCAGCTCGCGCTCGACGAACGTCTGCAGGCGCACGTCGTCGCGCAGCAGGTACAGCAGGCCCCGGAGGCGGACGTCGTGCAGCCGGTAGAACGGGCGCGGCTCGGCGGTGTGCACAGTCGCGTCGGCCACCTGCGCCGCCTCGGCGAGTGAGCGCCGGGCCAGGTCGAGCGTCCGGACCACCGACCCGGCGGCGACCACCACGTCCGCACCGGCCCGGTGGCCCGCCCGGGTGAGCGCGGCGGACAGGCTCCCCAGCGCCGCCTCGTCGGAGCCGGTCTCGTCGAGCGCGACGAGGAGGGTGACGCCGGTGCCGCCGGCCGCCTCGTCCACGTCGCCGACGAGCGCGGCGAGCCCGCACTCGCGTACCGCCGTCTCCACCGCGTCGAGCAGTTCCCGCCGGTTCGCGGTCCCGTCGGCGCCGGCGCCCGGAGCCGGCCGGCGCCGCCGGACCACGACGCCGAGCAGCCGGCGCTGCTCCAGGACGACGCCGAGCCCGCGCGCCCGCAGCGCCACGTCCCGGGTGGGCGCCGAGTGGGTGACGATGCTCAGCAGCAGGCTGCTGCGCGCCTGCCGCTCGACCGACGACGAGTCCCGGGCGACGAGCTGGTTCAGCGCGATGGTGGACGCGGCGCGTTCCAGCAGCACCCGGGTTCGGGCCGGCGGCTCCTGGTCGCACAGCAGCACGAGCCGCCCCCACCGGTTGCCGCGCGCCTCGACGCTCGTCACCAGCCAGCCCGAGCGCGGCTCGTAGCCGGTGCCGGACGGCACCTCGACCGCGCGCGAGCGGGTCTCCCAGCGGTCGAGCAGCTCCTCGGCGGTCAGCGGACCGGTCTCGTACGCCAGCACCTGGTGGGCGAGGTTCTCCAGCACCGCGGGCCGCCGGGACAGGCGGGTGATCTCGCGGAGCACCTGGCGGGGCTCGGCGCCCTCCACCGACAACTCGGTGAAGATGCGGTGGATCTCGTCCTTCGCGAGCAGGTCCGCCGTCTGCTCCTCGACGATCACCGAGTGGACGACCTCGGTCACGGCCACGAACCGCATCTCGCGCCGCAGGGCGATCAGGGGCAGGTTCCGGCTGCGGGCGTGCTCGACCAGCCCGGCCGGCAGCGTGCCGCCGAACCGGCGGCCCAGCTCGACCACCACGCCCGCCACGCCCACGGCCGCCAGGCCGTCGATCCACCGGCGCAGCCCGTCGTCGTCGGGGGGCAGGCCGATGCCCGTGGTCAGGACCAGCTCGCCACCGCGGAGCAGGTCGGCGATCTCGGGGATCTCGGCGACGTGCACCCAGCGCACCGGCGCGTCCAGCCGGTCCCGGCCCGCCAGGACGCGCGGCCCGGCCTGCTGCAGAGCCGGCAGTTCCAGCACGTCACGGACGGTCATCGGCATCGGAGCGCCTCCCCTTCCCTCCGGCGCACAGTATGTGCGCTTCCCGCGGACGGGAACGACACAGTGCCCATTGCCCGGACCTGGGGAAGCGCAGATGATCCCGGGCATGACCCAGACAGCACCCGGCACCGCGCCCGCTCCCGTCCCGCTGGAGCGGGTGACCCACTGGATCGACGGCAAGCCGTTCGCCGGAGTCACCGAGCGTACGGCCCCAGTCTACGATCCGGCGCTGGGCGCGGTCCGGACGGAGGTGCCGCTGGCCTCGGTCGACGAGGTGGACCAGGCCGTCGCGTCCGCCGCCGCCGCATTCGCCTCCTGGCGGACCTCGTCGCTGACCAAGCGCACCCAGGTGCTGTTCGCGTTCCGGGAGCTGGTCAACCAGCACAAGCAGGAGCTGGCCGAGCTGATCACGGCCGAGCACGGCAAGGTCGTCTCGGACGCCCTCGGCGAGGTCACCCGCGGCCTGGAGGTCGTCGAGTTCGCCTGCGGCATCCCGCACCTGCTCAAGGGCGGCTACTCGGAGGGCGTCTCCACGAACGTGGACGTCTACTCGATCCGGCAGCCGGTCGGCGTCTGCGCCGTCATCTCGCCGTTCAACTTCCCGGTGATGGTCCCGATGTGGTTCGTGCCCATCGCCATCGCGGCGGGCAACACCGTCGTGCTCAAGCCCAGCGAGAAGGACCCGTCCGCGTCGCTGCTCGTGGCCCGGCTCTGGGAGCAGGCCGGCCTGCCCGCCGGCGTGTTCAACGTGGTGCACGGCGACAAGGTCGCGGTGGACCGGCTGCTGGAGCACCCCGAGGTCAAGGCGGTGTCGTTCGTCGGCTCCACGCCGATCGCCCGGTACGTGTACGAGACCGGCACCCGCAACGGCAAGCGCGTCCAGGCCCTCGGCGGCGCCAAGAACCACATGGTGGTGCTGCCGGACGCCGACCTCGACCTGGCCGCCGACGCGGCGGTCAACGCCGGCTTCGGTTCGGCCGGCGAGCGGTGCATGGCGATCTCCGCCCTGGTGGTCGTCGAGCCCGTCGCCGACGACCTGGTGGCCCGGATCCGGGAGCGCATCGCCACGCTGAAGGTCGGTGACGGCCGGCGCTCCTGCGACATGGGTCCGCTGGTCACCAAGGAGCACCGCGACCGCGTCGCGTCGTACCTCGACGCCGGTGTCGAGGCCGGTGCCGAGCTGGTGGTGGACGGCCGCGAGGTGCGTGTCGACGGCGACGAGTCCGGGTTCTGGCTCGGGCCGAGCCTGCTGGACCGGGTGTCGCCGGAGATGAGCGTCTACACCGACGAGATCTTCGGGCCGGTGCTGTCGGTGGTGCGCGTCGGCAGCTACGACGAGGCGCTCGCGCTGGTGAACGCCAACCGGTACGGCAACGGCACGGCGATCTTCACGAACGACGGCGGCGCGGCCCGCCGCTTCCAGAACGAGGTCGAGGTCGGCATGGTCGGCGTCAACGTGCCGATCCCGGTGCCGATGGCCTACTACTCCTTCGGCGGCTGGAAGGACAGCCTCTTCGGCGACTCGCACGCCCACGGCGCCGAGGGCGTGCACTTCTTCACCCGCGGCAAGGTCGTCACCTCCCGGTGGCTCGACCCCAGCCACGGCGGCATCAACCTCGGCTTCCCCGAGAACGTCTGAGCAGCGGAGAGCGAACGCCGATGAGCAGCAGCGCACGACGCACCTACGAACTCGACCGCGCGCACGTCTTCCACTCCTGGTCCGCCCAGTCGCTGCTCGACCCGATGGTGGTCGAGCGCGCCGAGGGCTCGTACTTCTGGGACGGCGACGGGAACCGCTACCTGGACTTCTCGTCGCAGCTCGTCAACACCAACATCGGCCACCAGCACCCGGTGGTGGTCGCGGCGATCCAGGAGCAGGCGGCCCGTCTGTGCACGATCGCGCCGTCGTACGCCAACGACGTCCGCGGCGAGGCGGCCCGGCTGATCACCGAGCTGACCCCGGCGGGCCTTTCCAAGGTGTTCTTCACGAACGGCGGCGCGGACGCGATCGAGCACGCCGTCCGGATGGCCCGGCTGCACACCGGCCGGCCGAAGGTGCTGTCGCAGTACCGCAGCTACCACGGCGGCACCCAGACGGCGGTGAACCTCACCGGCGACCCGCGCCGCTGGCCCAGCGACAACGGCACCGCCGGGGTGGTGCACTTCTTCGGCCCGTTCCTGTACCGGTCGGAGTTCGGCGCCACGACCGAGGAGGAGGAGTGCGCGCTCGCGCTGCGCCACCTCGAACGCGTCGTGGAGATGGAGGGCCCGTCCACCATCGCCGCGATCGTGCTGGAGACGGTGCCGGGCACCGCCGGCATCATGCCGCCGCCGCCGGGCTTCCTCGCGGGCGTACGGGAGCTGTGCGACAGGCACGGCATCCTCTACATCGCCGACGAGGTGATGGCGGGCTTCGGGCGTACCGGCGCCTGGTTCGCGCTGGACCACTACGGCGTGACGCCCGACCTGATCACCTTCGCCAAGGGCGTGAACTCCGGTTACGTCCCGCTCGGCGGCGTGGTGATCGCCGACCACGTCGCCGACACGTTCGCCACCCGCGCCTACCCCGGCGGCCTGACCTACTCCGGTCACCCGCTGGCCACCGCCGCCGCCGTCGCGACCATCAACGTGATGCGCGACGAGCGGATCGTCGAGAACGCCGCCACGATCGGCGCCGACGTGCTGGGCCCGGGACTGCGTGAGCTGGCCGACCGGCACCCGAGCGTCGGTGACGTACGCGGGCTCGGCGTGTTCTGGGCGCTGGAACTGGTACGCGACCGCGAGACGAAGGAGCCGCTGGCGCCGTACGGGTCGTCGTCGCCGGAGATGAACGAGGTGCTGGCCGCGTGCAAGCGCGGCGGGCTCGTCGCGTTCGCGAACTTCAACCGGATCCACGTGGTGCCACCGTGCACCGTGTCGGAGACGGAGGCCAAGACGGGCCTGGCGATCCTCGACGAGGCGCTGACACTCGCCGACCGCCACACGGTCTGAGGCAATGCCCACCACCGCCCGCCGGGTCCACCCCGGCGGGCGGTCCCGTATCCGAGATCCGCGATACGGCCGGCGACCCCGGTGACGCGGAGACCGACGCACCCAGAAGGTGACGAATGACTACCGTAGATCTCGCCGACCCACCGGTCACCAACCCCTTCGCCGGCACCACCGGCCTTCCGCGTACGTCCGAGGGCTGGACCCAGCTCGTCACCCCGGACGGGCGCCTGCACCCGGACGTCGACGCCGACCGTGACGCCCTCGGCCGACTCACCCGCGACCTGTACCGGGGGATGCGGCTCGCGCGCCGCCTCGACGACGAGGCGTTCGCGTTGCAGCGACAGGGCGAGCTGGGCCTGTGGCTGCAGTGCCGCGGCCAGGAGGCGGCCCAGGTCGGCTCGGTCGCGGCGGTACGCGCCGACGACTACGTCTTCCCGAGCTACCGGGAGCACGCCGCAGCCCTGTGGCGCGGCATCGGCCCGGCCGACCTGCTCCGCCAGTGGCGCGGCGTCGCGCACAGCGGCTGGGACCCGGAGCCGTACTCGTTCCACATCTACACGCTGGTCCTGGCCGCCCAGCTGCTGCACGCCACCGGGTACGCCCTCGGGGTGCAGCGCGACGGCAGCGACACGGTGGTCGTGACGTACTTCGGTGACGGCGCCGCCAGCGAGGGCGACGCGAGCGAGGCGATGAACATCGCCGCCGTCAACGCCGCCCCGATGGTGTTCTTCTGCCAGAACAACCAGTGGGCCATCTCCACGCCGACCGCGTCGCAGACGCGTACCCCGATCCACCGGCGCGGCGCCGGGTTCGGCCTGCGCAGCGAGTGGGTCGACGGCAACGACGTGCTGGCGGTGTACGCGGTGACGTCAGCGGTGACCGAGCACGCCCGGTCCGGTGCCGGCCCCGCGATCGTCGAGGCCACCACGTACCGGATGGGCGGGCACAGCACGTCGGACGACCCGACCCGGTACCGCACCGACGGCGAGCTGGAGGCGTGGCGGGCGCGGGACCCGCTGGCCCGGGTCGAGGCGCTCATGCGCGCCGAGGGCTGGAGCGACGAGGTGTTCCTCGGCGAGATCCAGGCCGAGGCGGACGAACTCGCCGACCGGACCCGCCGGGAGTGCCTGGCCCTGACGGCGCCGGACCTCGCGGACGCCTTCGCCACCGTGCTGGCCGACGTGCCCCCGCTTCTGCGGGAGGAGCGCGACGCGTTCGTCGCCTACCGCGCCTCCTTCCTCGACTGACGCCCGCCCGCGATCGGAGAACTCGTTCATGCTCACCCTCTGTCAGGCACTGAACAGCGGCCTGCGCCGCGCCATGGAGGACGACGACAAGGTCCTCCTGATGGGCGAGGACGTCGGCCGGCTCGGCGGCGTCTTCCGGGTCACCGACGGTCTCCAGAAGGACTTCGGCGAGGCCCGGGTGGTGGACACCACCCTCGCCGAGTCCGGGATCGTCGGCACCGCCATCGGGCTGGCGCTGCGCGGGTACCGCCCGGTCTGCGAGATCCAGTTCGACGGCTTCGTCTACCCCGCGTTCAACCAGATCGTCTCCCAGCTCGCGAAGATGCGGGCCCGCACCGGCGGCCGTACCGCCCTGCCGGTGGTGGTGCGCATCCCGGTGGGTGGCGGCATCGGCGCGGTGGAGCACCACAGCGAGTCGAACGAGGCGTACTTCGCGCACACCGCCGGGCTGCGGGTCGTCTACTGCGCCAGCCCGGACGACGCGCACTGGATGATCCGCCAGGCCGTCGCCGGTGACGACCCGGTCATCTTCTACGAGCCGAAGCGCCGCTACTGGGTCAAGGGCGAGGTGACCCCCGCCGGGCCGCCACTGCCGCTGGACCGCGCCCGGACCGTGCGGCCGGGCAGCGACGTGACGCTGCTGACGTACGGCGGCACCGTCGCCACCTGCGTCGCCGCCGCCGAGGCCGCGGCACCGGAGGGGCGCGACATCGAGGTGATCGACCTGCGGTCCATCTCCCCGCTGGACGTGGCGACCATCGAGGAGTCGGTCCGCCGTACCGGCCGGGCGGTGGTGGTCCACGAGGCCCCCACGTTCGCCGGGTTCGGTGCCGAGGTCGTCGCGCAGGTGACGACCCGGTGCTTCTACTCGCTGGAGGCGCCGGTCGAGCGGGTCGGTGGCTTCAACCTGCCGTACCCGCCGGCCAAGGTCGAGGAGGAGTACCTGCCCGACCTGGACCGGATCCTCGACGCCGTCGACCGCGTCCTGGCCGCGTGAAGGGAGAGGTACCCGTGAACGTTCAGCAGTTCCGCCTGCCCGACGTCGGCGAGGGCCTCACCGAGGCCGAGATCGTCACCTGGCGGGTCGCCCCCGGCGATCCGGTCGGCCTCAACGACGTCATCGTGGACATCGAGACCGCCAAGGCCGTGGTCGAGCTGCCCAGCCCGTACGCCGGTGTGGTGGACCGCCTGCTGGCCGAGGAGGGGCAGACAGTCGAGGTCGGCTCGCCGATCATCGCGATCCGGGTGCCGGGTGACGGCCCGGCGGCGCCGTCCGCCGACGAACCGCCGACCGGCGACGAACCGGCCGCCGAGGAACCGGCGGCGGAGCGTACCGCGGTGCTCGTGGGCTACGGGGTGTCCGCGCAGGCGCGGACCCGCCGGCCGCGTCGCGCGACGCCGTCCGTCCGCCCGGCCGAGCCGGTCCGCGGGCCGCACACGTCCCGGCCGCCGGTGCTCACCAAGCCGCCGCTGCGCAAGCTCGCGAAGGACCTCGGCGTGGAGCTGGCCGACATCCGCGGCAGCGGCCCCGGCGGCCGGATCACCCGCCAGGACCTGCTCGACCACACCACCGTCCCGGCGCCGGTGGCCGACCAGCGGCGGGACGAGCGCCTGCCCGTGCGCGGGGTCCGCAAGGCGACCGCCGCCGCGATGGTCGCCAGCGCGTTCACCGCGCCGCACGTCACCGAGTTCCTCACCGTCGACATGACCGGCACCGTCGAGTTCGTGGACCGGCTGAAGCAGGATCCGGCGTTCCAGGGGGTGAAGGTCAGCCCGCTGCTCGTGGCGTCGCTCGCGGTGCTGGACGCGGTCCGCCGGTACCCGGACGTCAACGCCCGGTGGGACGAGGAGAACCAGGAGATCGTCCGGTTCGCCGACGTCAACCTGGGCATCGCCGCCGCGACGCCGCGCGGTCTGCTGGTGCCGAACGTCAAGGCCGCGCAGAACCTTCCGGTACGGGACCTCGCGGTCGCGCTGAACGAGCTGGCGAGCACCGCGCGGGAGGGCCGTACCCGTCCCGCCGACCTGTCCGGCGGAACGATCACCATCACCAACATCGGCGTGTTCGGGGTGGACGCCGGCACCCCGATCCTCAACCCCGGTGAGGCGGCGATCCTCTGCCTCGGCGCACTGCGCCGGATGCCGTGGGTGGTCGACGAGCAGGTCGTTCCCCGGTGGACGGTGCAGTTGTCGCTGTCGTTCGACCACCGGCTGGTGGACGGGGAACTGGGCAGCCGGGTACTCGCCCACGTCGGGCGGTTCCTGGAGGACCCGCTGTGGGGTCTGGCCCTGCGCTGAGGCCCCGGCAGACGGACGGCGCGTGGACGGACAAGGAGGTCCGTCCACGCGCCGTCGCCGTACGCGCGGGCGCGCGTCAGTCCACGACCTCGAACCCGACGCCGGCCGACGGACGCGGCGCGACGTCGCCCGCCGGTGCGATGGGCTCACCGACCTCCTCGGACGCGGCGAGGCGGAACCGCACGTACTCCAGCTCGCCGGAGAACTCGTGCCGGGCCGGGTAGCTCGACGACACCGGCGAGTGGATGCTGCGCCCGACGTCCATGCCCGCGAACCCGTGGAAGAACGGCAGCAGTCGCGGGAACAGCGCCTCGCCCGCCGCCTCGCCGTCCACGTAGAGGCGGCCGGTGCCCTGGCAGTCGGCCGTCTTCGTCAGCTCGAAGGTCAGCTCCACCGGGCCCAGCGGCAACTCGCCCTCGGACCGCAGCACGTAGTGGGTGCCGAGGTGGTTGTACTCGTACACCAGGTGGTTGTCCTTGATGTGCAGCACGTAGCCGCCGCTGACGTTGCCGAGCACCACGATCACGCCGCCCTGCGCGGCGTCGGTGCGGTGCACCCGCGCGGTGATGGCGTGCGAGCGGTTCATCGTCGGCGGCACCGCCGCGCCGGAGATCGTCGGCACACCGGCCAGGTAGGTGAAGTCCAGCCGGTCCCGCACCGATCCGGGTCGCGGCACCCGGGCCCGGATGGCGAATCCCCTGTCGTCAAGCGGCAGCACGTCGTAGCGGGCCGCCTCGATCCAGAACTCCTCGATGAGGCGCCGCAGCACCTCCGGGTGCTCGGCGGCCAGGTCGCGGCTCTCGGTCGGGTCCTCGTCGATCCGGTACAGCTCCCAGCGGTCCTCGTCCCAGGAGGTGCCCCGCTCGTGGAACGCGACAGCCTTCCAGCCCTGGTGGTAGATGCCGCGGTGGCCGAACATCTCGAAGTACTGGCGGTCCCGCGACGGCGGCGCCGCCGGGTCGCGCAGCCCGTCGCGGAAGCTGCGGCCGTGCAGCGGCATCTGCGGTACGCCCCGCGCACCGCGGGCGGCCGCACCCCGACGAGGTCCAGCACCGTCGCGGTGACGTCGATGCTGTGCTGGAACTGCGTCCGCAGCTCGCCGCCGGGTACGTCACCGGCCGGCCAGCTCAGCACGAACGGCACCCGCACCCCGCCCTCGTGGGTGTGCTGCTTGTAGCGGCGGAACGGGGTGTTGCTGACCTGCGCCCAGCCCAGCGGATAGTTGCTCTGCGCGCGCGGGCCACCGATCTCGTCGATCCGGGCCAGGCTGTCCTGGAGGTTCTCCGGCACCCGGTTCTGGAACGCGGTGGGGTTGAGCGTGCCGAGGGGCGTGCCCTCGGGGCTCGCGCCGTTGTCCGACATGACGACGAACACGGTGTTGTCGAGCCGGCCGATCCGCTCCAGGAAGTCGACCAGGCGCCCGAGCTGGGCGTCGGTGTGGTCGACCATCGCCGCGTACGCCTCCTGCATGCGGGCGAACAGGCGCCGCTGCTCCGGCGGCACGTCGTCCCACGGCACGACGCCGGGGTTGTGCGGTGGCAGCGGCGCTTCCGGCGGGATGATGCCGAGCCCGATCTGCCGCCGGTGCCGGTCCGCGCGGACGACGTCCCAGCCGGCGTCGTAGCGGCCCCGGTACTTCGCCAGGTAGTCCGGCGGGGCCTGGTGCGGGGCGTGCGCCGCGGCGTACGCCAGGTAGAGGAAGAACGGCTTCTCCGGGGTGAACGAGGTCTGGTCCCGGACGAACCCGATGGCCCGGTCGGTCAGGTCCTCGGTGAGGTGGTAGCCCTCCTCCGGGGTGGCCGGCGGGTCCACCTGGTGGTTGTCGTACACCAGCTCCGGATAGAAGTTGTCGGTCTCGGCCTCCAGGAAGCCGTAGTACCGCTCGAAGCCGCGGCCCAGCGGCCACTGGTCGTACGGGCCGGACGGCGTGGTGTGCTCCAGCGGCGCGACGTGCCACTTGCCGACCGCCATCGTGTTGAACCCGGCGTCGGCGAGCATCTCCGCGACTGTGGCCGCGGCGTGGGTGATCCGCCCCCGCCCGCTCGGGAAGCCGCTGTCGAAGTTGGACAGCATGCGCATGCCGACGCTGTGGTGGTTGCGGCCGGTGAGCACGCTGGCCCGGGTCGGCGAGCACAGCGGCGAGGTGTGGAAGTTGGTGTACCGCAGCCCGGAGGCGGCCAGGCGGTCGATCGTCGGGGTGTCGATCTCGGCGCCGAAGCAGCCGAAGTCGGCGAACCCGACGTCGTCCAGCAGCACGTACACCACGTTCGGCGTACCCGCGGCGGCCGACGGCGGCGCGCTCCAGTGCTCCGTCGACTCGCCGTAGGTGCGTCCGATGGTCCCCTCGTACGGAGGGTCCGCCAGAGGTCCGGTCACGGTACGCCTCAGCCGGCCGTCGTGCCGCCGTCGAGGACGAGCGTGTGGCCCGTGATCATGCGCGCCTCGTCGCTGGCGAGGAACACCACCGCGTCGGCGGAGTCGCGCGGCGTCGCCATGCGGCCCAGCGGGATCGACGCCCGGAAGTTCTCCCGCGCGCTGTCCGGCACGTCGCCCATCCCGCCCAGGAACGCCGAGAGCATCGGCGTCTCGGTCGCCGCCGGGGCGATCGCGTTGACCCGGACGCCGTGCGGCGCGAGCTCCAGCGCCAGCGCCTTCATCAGGCCGATGACGCCGTGCTTGGCGGCGGTGTACGGCGCGTACCGGGGACGGGCGATGACGGCCTGCAGCGACGCGGTGAACACGATCGCGCCGCCACCGGCCTCGATCAGCGCGGGCGCGGCGGCCTGCGCGGTCCAGAACGCACCCTTGAGGTTCACGTCGACCACGCGGTCCAGCGTCGCCTCGTCCACCTCGTCGAGCGGGCCGGTGAACGGCGTACCGGCGTTCGCGTGCATGAGGTCGAGCCGGCCGAACCGCTCGACGGCGGTCTCGACGGCGGCGCGGCAGTCGGCGGCCCGGGTGACGTCGCAGGCCACGCCGACCACGGCGGACCCGAAGCCGGCGGCGGCCCCGGCGGCGCGGTCGCCGTCGAGGTCGGCGATGACGACGCGCGCGCCCTCCTCGACGAGCCGGCCGACGGTGGCCAGTCCGATGCCGCTGGCGCCTCCGGTGACGACGGCGACGCGGTCAACCAACCTCATGTGCTGCTCCTGTTGAATCGGTCCAGGAGGTCGCCGCTCAGGGTGGGCACCGCGGACAGCAGCCTCTGGGTGTAGGGGTGCCGGGGGTCGGAGTAGATCGATTCGGTGTCACCCGTCTCGACGATCCGGCCCTGGTTCATCACCGCGATCCGGTCGCAGAGGTACCGGACGACGGACAGGTCGTGGGAGACCAGGATCAGGGTCAGCTTGAACTGCTCGGCCAGGTCGGTGAGCAGGTTGAGGATCTGCGCGCGGACCGAGACGTCGAGCGCGCTGACCGGCTCGTCGCCGACGATGACCTTCGGCCCGGCCGCGAGGGCGCGGGCGATGGCGATGCGCTGCCGCTGGCCGCCGGAGAACTGGTGCGGGTAGCGGGTCACCGCCTCCTCGGGCAGACCCACCGAGTGCATCAGCTCGGCGACGCGGGCCCGGTGGTCGCCGGGCAGGCGCAGCGCGCGCATCGGCTCCGCGATGATGTCCGCGACGCGCATGCGCGGGTTCAGCGACGACATCGGGTCCTGGAGCACCATCTGCACGTCGCGGCGCAGGAACCCGAGCCGCCGCTCCGGTACGCCGCTGATCCGCTGCCCGTTGTAGTACGCGGTGCCGGACGTCGGCTGGTCGAGGGCCATGAGGATGCGCGACAGCGTGGACTTGCCGGAGCCGCTCTCCCCCACGATGCCGAACGCCTCGCCCTCGTGGACCTGCACGCTCACGCCGTCGAGCGCGCGGATCGGCTGGCCCGGCGTACGCAGCGACCGCCGCGGGGCGCGGTACTCGCGCACCACGTCGACGGCTTCCAGCAACGGGGTGGTGGTCATGCGCTGGCCTTCCCGCTTCCTAGGGGCTGGTCGCTCTCGATCGGGTGGTGGCAGGCGGCCCGCTGGGTGCTGCCGGGCGGCGCCGTCAGCAGCGGCACCGTGCCGCAGACGTCGTCGGCGCGCGGGCATCGGTTGCGGTAGACGCAGCCGGTGGGGAACGAACCGAGCGACGGGACGCGGCCCGGGATCGTCGACAGCCGGCCGCTTCCGTCGGTGCTCTCCAGCACCGTGGACGCCCGCAGGCCCGCCGTGTACGGGTGCCGGGGCGAGTCGAACACCGTCGCCACGTCGCCGTGCTCGACGATCGAGCCGCCGTACATGACGAGCAGTTCCTCGCAGATGCTGGCGACGACGGGCAGGTCGTGCGTGATGAGCAGCAGCGACGCGCCCTCCTCGCGCACCAGCGTGTCCATCAGCCGCAGCATCTCCGCCTGCACCGTGACGTCCAGCGCGGTGGTGGGCTCGTCCGCGACCAGCACGGCCGGGTCGCACGCGAGCGCGATGGCGAGCACGACGCGCTGCCGCTGACCGCCGGAGAGCTGGTGCGGGTACTTGCGCGCGGTCCGGTCGGGCTCGGGCAGCTGGACCCGTTCGAGCAGTTCGACGGCCCGGGCCGAGGCCGCCGCGCGGTTCATGCCCTTGTGCAGCCGCAGCGACTCGGCGACCTGGTTGCCGACCCGCATCAGCGGGTTGAGCGCCGTCATCGGCTCCTGGAACACCATGGCGATGTCGTTGCCGCGGACCGCGCACATCTCCCTGTCGGACAGGTCGAGCAGGTTGCGGCCGTTCAGCAGCACCCGCCCGGACGCGGTCACGCCGTGGGGCAGCAGGCCCATCAGCGCGAGCGCGGTCAGGGACTTGCCGCAGCCGGACTCGCCGATCAGCCCCATCCGCCGGCCCCGCCCGATCTCGAACGAGACGCCCTTGACGGCCTGGATGTCGTGGACCTTGACGACGAGGTCCTCCACCACGAGCCCGCTCACGCCGCTCACCGTCCTCTCAGCCGCGGGTCGAGGGCGTCGCGCAGCCCGTCGCCCATGAGGTTGAAGCCGAGCACCGACAGGGCGATGGCCAGACCGGGCCAGACGGCGAGCATCGGCTGCACGACGAAGTAGTTCTGGGCCTCCTGGAGCATCCGGCCCCAGGTGGGGGTCGGTGGCGGGGTGCCGTACCCGAGGTAGGACAGCGCCGCCTCGGCGAGCACCGCGTGCGCGAACGACACCGACGCCTGCACGATGAGCAGGGCCGCGATGTTCGGCAGCACGTACCGGACCATGAGCACCACACCCCGGCGGCCGTAGCTGCGCGCGGCGAGCACGAAGTCGCTCTGCAGCACCTGCATCGCGCCGGCCCGGGTGAGGCGGCCGAACACCGGCACGTTGGCGACGCCGATCGCGATCATGCCGGTGAGCGTAGAGGCGCCGAAGCCGGCGGCCAGGATGATGGCCAGCAGGATGGCCGGGAACGCGAACACGATGTCCAGCGCCCGCATCACCGGCTCGCTGAGCCAGCGGTGCCCGGTGGCGGCGAGCAGACCCAGGGGTACGCCGACAGCGGCGGCGATCGCGACGGCGACCACACCGACGAACAGTGTGGTCCGCGCGCCGACGAGGAGCTGGCTGACGATGTCCCGGCCGAAGTGGTCGGTGCCGAGCCAGTGGTCCCCACCCGGGGACAGCAGCGTCTGCGACGGGTCGACCCGGGTGGGGTCGTACGGCGTCCAGAGGAACGACACGAGCGCGGTGAGGACGACCAGGCCCACCAGGCCGGCGCCGATCACCAGCGTGAGGTTCCAGCGGCGGCGCGGCTTGACGGGGCCGGCCGCGACGACGTCGGCGGTGGCGTCCGGTGGGGCGTCGGCGACTGATGTCATGCCTTGCTCCTCAGCCTGGGGTCGACCGCGTGGTACACCACGTCGACGACGAAGTTGATCAGAAGCACCGCGGCGGTCAGCACCATCACGGTGCCCTGCACCTTCAGCAGGTCGCGGTTGCCGACGTCCTGCAGCAGCATCCGGCCGAGGCCGGGCAGGCCGAAGACGTTCTCGATCACGACGGTGCCGATGAGCAGCGTCGCGAGTTGCAGACCGAGGACGGTGATGACCGGGATGGCCGCGTTGCGCAGCGCGTGCCGGGTCAGCGCCTGCGAGCGGCTGAGCCCCTTGGCCCGCGCGGTCTGGATGAAGTCCTCCTGCATGACCTCGACCACCGCGGACCGGACGTAGCGCATCAGGATCGCGCCCTGGGCCACGCCGAGGACCAGCGCCGGCATCAGCAGGGCCTGCACGGCGCCGCCGACGTCGTCCCAGCCGGTGAACCCGCCGGCGGGCAGCCACTGCAACTTCACCGCGAACACGGTGATGAGCAGGATGCCCAGCCAGAACGACGGCACGGCGATGCCGACCTGGCTCAGCGCGGACAGCGCCGTCCCGATCGCGGTCCGGCTCTTCACGGCGGCGAGGATGCCCAGCGGTACGGCGATGAGCAGCGCCAGCGTCATCCCGGCCAGGATCAGTGGCACCGTCACGCCGAGCTTGTCGGCGATCTCCGAGCCGACCGACACCCCGCTGAGCGGCGAGATGCCGAAGTCACCGCGGATCAGGCCGCCGGCCCAGTCGAGGTACCGCTCGGTGAACGGGCGGTTCGTCCCGAACTGTTCCCGCAGCGCCTCCAGCGCCTCCGGGGTGGCGTTCACACCCAGCATCGCCTGCGCCTGGTCGCCCGGCAGCAGCGAGAGCATCGTGAAGACGAGGATCGACGCGGCGAACAGGGATACCGCGAGGATGGCCAGCCGCCGGACGAAGTAGATCACCATGCGTGTGTGCTCCCACTCCGAGTCATGGCCTGATCATCACCATCTTGGTCACGGTCAGCTCCTCCATGGCGAAGCGCGGTCCCTCCCGGCCGATGCCGGAGTCCTTGACGCCGCCGTACGGCATGTTGTCGGCGCGGAAGCCGGGCACCTCGTTGACGAGCACCCCGCCGACGTCGAGGCGGCGCACGACGTCGAGGGCCACCGCCAGGTCACGGGTGAAGACGGCGGCCTGGAGCCCGTAGCGCGACCTGTTGACCAGCTCGACCGCCGCGTCCATGTCCGGCACCGACCGGACGCAGACCACCGGCCCGAAGATCTCCTCCGCCCAGCACTCGGCGTCCTCGGGGACGTCGACGAGCACAGTCGGTTGCAGCACCCGGCCCTGCGCCGTACCGCCGGCCAGGCAGCGCGCCCCGGCGGCGACCGCGCGGTCCACCCACGAGTGGACCCGCTCGGTGGACGCCTCGTCCACCAGCGCGGACACACGGGTGTCGGCGGACCGGGGGTCACCGGTGGTGACCGTCGCCAGCAGCGGCTGGAGGCGGTCCAGCAGCGCCTCGCGGACCGGCTCCTCGACGATCACCCGCTGCACGCTGATGCACGCCTGACCGGAGGCGTAGAACCCGCCGCGTACCACCGCTTCGGCCGCCCGGTCGAGGTCGGCGTCGCGGCCGACGACGAGCGCCGCGTTGGACCCGAGTTCGAGCAGCACCTTGCGCGGCGCCGCGGCGCGGGCGATCTGGTGACCGACGTGCGCCGACCCGGTGAACGACACGGCCGCGACGCCGGGGTGCGTGGTCAGGAGCTTGCCGACCTCGACGCCGCCGGTGACGAGCTGGACGCCCGCCGCCGGGCAGCCCGCCCGCCGGAACAGGTCGACGAGCACCAGCGTGGCCAGCGGCGTGTTCGGCGCCGGCTTGACGATCACCGGGCAGCCCGCCGCGACCGACGGCGCGACCTTGTGGGCGGCCAGGAGCAGCGGGTAGTTGAACCCGGTGATGCCGACGACGACGCCGACCGGGCGGCGTACCCAGAAACCGAGCATGCCCTCGCCGGCCGGCTGCATGTCCAGCGCCACCGTCTCGCCGGTCAGGTGCCCGACCTCCTCGGCGGCCGTCTCCAGCGTGACAAGCGTGCGGGCGACCTCGACCCGGCAGTCGACGAGCGGCTTGCCGGTCTCCAGGACCAGCAGCTCGGCCAGCGAATCGGCGCGGGCGCGCACCTCGGCGGCGACTGCCGTCAGGATCGCGCGCCGCCGGTGGCCGGGCAGCCCGGCCATCTCCCCGGCGATTCCCTGCGCGGCCTCGACAGCCGCCTCCGCGTCGGCGGTGTCGCCCCACGGCGCCTGGGTGACTGTGCTGCCGTCGTACGGGAAGCGCACCGGCGCGGTCTGCGCGGTGCTGGTCCAGCCCGCGCCGATCGGCAGTCCGGCGGGCAGCGCGGTCAGCAGCTCCTGCGCGGTCACGACGCCGCACCCGTCCGGGCGCCGGTGGCACCGGTGAGGAAGGCCAGCGCCGCCTCGGCGTACACCTTCGTCTTGCGGACGATGTCGTCGACCTCGACGTACTCGTCGGGCTGGTGGGCGATCCACTTCGGGCCGGGGCCGTACACCACGTTCGGGATGCCGCTGTCGCGCCACAGGATGGTGCCGTCGGTCGCGCCGGGCACACCGCCGAAGACGGGCTCGGCACCGGTGACGGCGCGGTGTGCCCCGGCCACGGCGAGCGAGATCGGGTGGTCCTCCGGTGTCACCGCGCACGGCCGGTCGTCGACGACCTCGACGGCGAAGGTGACGCCGTGCCGGGCGCCGATGGCGTCGGCGTCGGAGCGGACCCGCGCGGCGAGGGCGGCGTGGTCGACACCGGGTACGGTCCGGCAGTCCACGCCGAGGACGGCGCGACCGGGGATGACGTTGAGCTGGTCGGCGGAGCCGGCGTCCAGGACCGTGGGGGTCAGGTACGTCGGGCCGAGGTGCACGTGCTCACCCGGGTCGGCCTGCAGTTCCTTCTGGTACCGGCCGAGCGCGGCGACCAGCTCGGCCACCGCGGGGACCGGGTTGCGGCCGTGCTGCGGCATCGCGCCGTGCGCCATCTTGCCGGTGCAGGTGACAAGCAGCCGGACGGCGCCCTTGGCGACCGCGCAGATCTCCTCCGCCTCCGGCTCACAGATGATCGCGGCGTCCACCTCGCGGGCCAGCGCCGTGGTGGTGAAGTGCTTCGCCCCGAGCATCTGGCCCTCCTCGTCCACCAGGGCCGCCACCACGATCCGGCCCGGGAACGGCCCGGCCAGCTCGACGGCCCGGGCCGCGTGGATCATCGCGGCGACGCCGGCCTTCATGTCGGCGGAGCCGCGACCGTACAGCCGCCCGTCGACGATGTCGCCGCCGAACGGGTCGACGGTCCACTCCTCGGGAGCGCCCTCGGTGACGACGTCGGTGTGCCCCTCGAACATCAGCGTCGGGCCGGGCAGGCCGCCGTCCACCACGGCGACGACGTTGGGGCGCCCGGGGACGACCTCGGTGACCTCCGGCCGCCAGCCGAACCCCCGCATGACCTGCGCGACGAGTTCCGCCGCGGGCTGCTCGCTTCGCCCGCGCCCCGCGTCCCAGGTCGAAGGGATGCGGACCAGGTCCTGGGTGAGCGACACGACGGCTTGCTCGTCCACGAGATGGCCGGCGCGGAGGGAGGCGTGGGTGTCCGACGTCATGGCGTCGGAGGTTACGAACTCCGCCCCCGGAGGGGAACGTCCAGTTTCCGGGTCGGCGGGGGTACCAGTCGCGGCCGGACCTGGTCTTCTACCGCCTCGACGACCCGCCGCACCCCCTCGTCGATCCGGTCCAGCGGCATCACCTGGTACCCCAGGCGCAGGTGGTGACGCGGGGCCGGCCGGGCGGCCCAGTACGGCGCGCCCGGGTCCAGCAGCACGCCCTGCCGGCGCAGCTCGCGGGCCAGTTCACCGGCGTCCAGCCCCGGCGGGCCGGTGATCCACCGGGCCAGCCCGCCGCGCGGCACCGGCTGCGGTCCCCAGCGCACGTGCCGCTCGACCGCCCGCACCATCTCCTCGTACAGCCCCAGGTAGTGGGCGCGGACGCGGCGCACGTGACGGGCCAGGTCGCGGCTGGCGATCATCTGCGCGAGGGCGCGTTGCATCGGGCCGGGCGGGTGACGCAGCACGTAGCGGGAGCGGGCCCGCATGGCGTCCACGAGCGCCGGGGACGCCACCACGTACCCGAGCCGCAGGCCGGGCGCCAGCAGTTTGCTGAAGCTGCCGAGGTAGACCACGCGGTCCTCGTCGTCGAGCGCCCGCACCGCCACCGCGGGCATCCCCCGGAACGTCATCTCCGGGTCGTAGTCGTCCTCGATCACCACCGCGTCCGCCGCGCCCGCCCGGCGCAGCAGTTCCTCACGGCGGGACGCCGACATGGTCGCGCCGGTCGGGTACTGGTGGCTCGGCGTGACGT
This sequence comes from Micromonospora sp. Mcm103, assembly GCF_024519755.1. Lineage (NCBI taxonomy): Bacteria > Bacillati > Actinomycetota > Actinomycetes > Micromonosporales > Micromonosporaceae > Micromonospora > Micromonospora sp. Mcm103. The sequence continues at coordinate 44,422 of NZ_JALJRJ010000011.1, read as the reverse complement.
AGACGAGCTGGGCGCCGTGCAGGTCGGCCGGCAGGTCCTCGACGACCAGGCCGTCCTCGTCGACCGCGCCGGGCACCACGTCGGCGCCGGCCATCTGCATGATCGTCCGCGCGTCGGGGTAGCCGGGGTCCTCGACGAGCACCACGCTGCCCGGCCGGACGAGGACGCTCGCCAGCAGGTGCAGCGCGTGCGTCGAACCCAGCGTGATCATCACCTGGTCCGGGTGGGCGGAGATGCCGCGCGCGGGCAGCACGTGCTCGCAGAGCTGACGCACCAGCTCCGGGTCGTCGGCCTGGCCGGCGTCCCCGATGACCCGGGACAGCCCGTCCTGCCGCAGCGCCTCCCGCTGCGCCCGCTCCCACGCACCGATCGGGAACATGGACGGGTCGGGCTGGCCGACCACGAACGGGAACGGCGCCCGTGACCAGGCCGGATCCCGGTGCACCGGCGTGGGCGGCGGTTCCGGCAGCCGCGCCTCCCAGTCGATCGGCTGCATCGGCGAGCGGGCGGTCCGCCGCGCGGCCCGCATCCGCACCACCGCGTCGGAGGAGACGTAGAGACCGCGCCGCGGAACGGTCACGATCAGACCCTGCTCCATGAGCCGGTCGTACGCGGTCAGCACCGTGTTCCGGGAGACGCCGAGCGCCTCGGCCAGGCGGCGGGTGCTCGGCAGCGGGCCGTCGTCGTACTGCCCGGCGAGGATGGCGTCCTCGAGCCCGGTGATGATCTGTTCGTAGAGCGGAACCGTGCTCTGCGGGTTGACCGGCAGCAGGAAATCCGCCACCTCGACCTCCCACTCCCGCGGGGGTCTCGCCTCGTCCCGTCGTCGTACGCCCTGCACACGCCCCATGCGTCCCGCTGGTACTAGCCTAGCCGGAGACCTGGACCTGTTGCGGAGGGCCCGTTCCCGCCACGCTTGGCCGGGCGATGGCAGGTGACGGTCTCCTGCACGCGGACAGGGGTGGACTCATGAGCGCCCAGCGAATCGCGCTGGTGCCCGGCGACGGCATCGGACCGGAGGTCACCGCGCAGGCGGTCAAGGCGTGCGACGCCGCCGCCCGACGGTTCGGGATCGACCTGGTCTGGGAGGACTACGAACTCGGCGCGGACTACTGGCGGATAACAGGCCAGGTCGTGCCGCCGGACGTGGAACAGGAACTGGCAAAGGCGGACGCCATCCTCTTCGGCGCCGTCGGTGACCCGTCGGTGCCGCCCGGCGTGCTCGAACGCGGCCTGGTCATCCACCTGCGGACCGCGTTCGACCAGTACGTGAACCTGCGGCCGGTCAAGCTGCTACCGGGTGTGCCCACGCCCATCGGCGGCCTGCGCCCCGAGCAGTGCGACCTGGTGATCCTGCGGGAGAACACCGAGGGCGCGTACGTCGGCGCGGGCGGCTTCATCCACCGCGGCGGGCCGGACGAGATCGCCACCCAGGAGTCGGTGAACACCCGCAAGGGCGTCGAGCGCCTCATCCGGCACGGTTTCCGGCTGGCCCTGGGCCGCCGCAAGCACGTGACGCTGGTGCACAAGGCGAACATCCTCACCTACGCCGGCGACCTGTGGCAGCGGACCTTCGAGGAGGTCTCGGCGGAGTACCCGGACATCGCTGTGGACTACGTGCACGTCGACGCGATGTGCCTCTACCTGGTGACGCAGCCGGAGCGGTTCGACGTCGTGGTCACCGACAACCTGTTCGGCGACATCATCACCGACCTGGGCGCCGCGGTGCAGGGCGGTCTCGGCCTGGCCGCGAGCGGCAACCTCAACCCGACCGGGTCGGCGCCGAGCATGTTCGAGCCGGTGCACGGCTCCGCGCCGGACATCGCCGGCCGCGGCTGGGCCAACCCCGCCGGGTCGATCCTCAGCGCCGCGCTGATGCTGGAGCACCTGGGTCACCCGGAGGCGGCCCGCAGCCTGGAGGACGGCGTGAAGGCGGTGCTGCCGCGCCTGGGCGCCATGCGCGGGCCGGAGATGGGCATGTCGACCGAGGACTTCGGCGACGCGGTCGCCGCCGTCATCGGCGAGGGCGCGCACCAGGCGGACGCCCTGCCGGCGTGACACGGATGTGAGCACCGAACCGGATCCGGACGGCGGCGGGGGCGCTCCCCCGCCGCCGCCGTGTTGCGCGCCGAGACGCCCGCCCGCCGCCGGCACCGGCGCCGCGGCGGGCGCGAGTGCCGTCCGCTCACCACACGGGGGTACGGACGACCTGATCGCACTGCCCGGCGGCACCTTCCTCATGGGCACCGACGACCCGGAGGGCTTCCCGGAGGACCTGGAGGGACCGGTCCGGCCGGTGACCGTGGGCCCGTTCGCGATCGGCGCGACACCGGTGACGAACCGGCAGTTCGCCCGCTTCGCCGACGCCACCGGCTACCGCACTGATGCGGAGCGGTACGGCTGGTCGTTCGTCTTCCACCTGCTGCTGGCGCCGTCCGCGCGCCCGTACGTGCTGGACGCGTCCGTGCCGCAGGCGCCGTGGTGGCTGGCCGTCGAGGGGGCGTACTGGGCCGCCCCGGACGGGCCCGGGTCGGACGTACGGGGACGCGAGCGGCACCCGGTCGTCCACGTCTCGCACCGGGACGCCGAGGCGTACTGCCTGTGGTCCGGCACCCGGCTGGCGACCGAGGCGGAGTGGGAGTACGCGGCGCGCGGCGGCCTGTCGCAGGCCCGCTACGCCTGGGGCGACGAGCTGACCCCGGACGGGCGGCACATGTGCAACATCTGGCAGGGCGTCTTCCCGACTGTCAACACCGCGGAAGACGGGTTCGCGGGCACCTCTCCGGTGACCGCGTTTCCGCCGAACGGCTACGGCCTGTACGACGTCGCGGGCAACGTTTGGGAACTCACGGCCGAACCCTGGCGCGACCACCGCGGCCGCATCTCACCAGGTGAGAGCGTCATCAGGGGTGGTTCGTACCTGTGCCACGACTCCTACTGCAACCGATACCGCGTGGCAGCACGGAGTCGGACCACCGTCGACTCGTCGACCGGCAACACCGGGTTCCGGGTGGCCCGGTAGCCGGACGCTGATTGGTACCTGCCGACCCCGCTGAACTGGCCCTTTTGCATCGGGTACCACGCTCATAGTGTCCCGCCTCACAGGCTACGAGCGCCCTTGGCGTTCTTCGCGATGGGACACACGAATGAATCGGCTGAAGATAACGCTGCCCGCCGTGCTGCTCGCCACGGCGCTGGCTCTGACCGCGTGCAGTAGCGACGGCGACTCCGAGACCACCACCGGCGGTGGTTCCGGCAACGGTACGGTCACCCTCGGCGCCTACCTCGAGCCGGTGAGCCTCGACCTGACCGCCGAGGCCGGCGCCGCGATCCCGCAGGTCCTGCTCTACAACGTGTACGAGGGCCTGGTGCGCCAGAACGCCGGTACCGGCGAGGTGGAGCCGCTGCTGGCCAGCGAGTGGAAGGTGTCCGACGACGGCACCAAGTACTCGTTCAAGCTGCGCGACGGCGTGACCTTCCACGACGGCCAGAAGCTCACCGCGCAGGACGTGGTGTGGAGCTTCAAGCGGGTCACCGCCGAGGGCTCGACGAACCCGTTCAAGTCGCAGATGACAGTCGTGAAGACCGTCGAGGCGCCCGATGCCTCCACCGTGGATGTGACGCTGTCCCGGCCCAGCCAGAGCTGGCTGTTCGACGTCGCCGGCCGGGTCGGTGTGGTGCTCAAGGAGAACGCCACCGACCTGGGCACGAAGCCGAACGGCACCGGCCCGTTCAAGTTCGACAAGTGGAACCGCGGCGACAGCATCACGCTGGTGCGCAACGACGGCTACTGGGGTGAGAAGGCCAAGGTCGGCACCGCCGTCTTCCGGTACATCACCGACGCCAACGCGCTGAACAACGCGATGCTCTCCGGCCAGCTCGACATCGTGGCGAACATCCAGGCGCCGCAGCTGCTCGAGGTGTTCAAGGGCAACAAGCAGTTCGAGGTGGTCGAGGGCAAGACGACCGGTGAGGTCGTCCTGGCGATGAACAACGCCAAGGGCCCGCTGGCCGACGCCCGGGTGCGCCAGGCCATCCGCCACGCGATCGACCACGACGCGCTCATCAAGACCGTCTGGTCCGGGTACGGCACGAAGATCGGCAGCATGGTGCCGCCGAGCGACCCGTGGTACGAGGACCGCACCGGCGACTTCCCGCACGACCCCGCCAAGGCCAAGCAGCTGCTCGCCGAGGCCGGACACGCAGGCGGGCTCACCCTGACCATGGACGTCCCGCCGCCCGGCTACGCCCGCGCCTCCGCGCAGTTCGTCGCCTCGCAGCTCGCCGAGGTCGGCATCAAGGTGACCCAGAACAACGTCGAGATGCCGCAGTGGCTCGACAAGGTGCTCGGCAAGGCCAACTACGACCTGTCGATCATCGCCCACGTCGAGCCGCGTGACCTGGTCCGCTACGGCCAGCCGGAGTACTACTACCGCTACAAGAACCCGGCCGTCACGCAGCTCATGAACGAGGCCGACACGGCTCTGGACGCGGCGACCCGGGACAAGAAGTTCGCCGAGGCCGCGAAGGTCATCTCGCAGGAGGCCGCCAGCGACTGGCTGTTCCTGCTGCCGAACCTCGCGGTGATCCGCGACGGCGTCGAGGGCTACCCGAAGGACGCGGTGACCCAGTCCTTCGACGTCACCAAGGTCTCCAAGAAGTAACCGCACCACGCACACAGAAGGACCTGGTGGGCTCCCGCCCACCAGGTCCTTCTGTCATCCCCCGCTCCCCGCTCCCCGCTCCCCCCTCCCCGCGATCTTGCACTTGCGGCCCCTGGTGCGGGGGATTTGACCCCGTTCGCCGGGGCACCAAGTGCAAGATCGACGGGCTAGGAGGGCCGGGGACGCCCGAGGAGCCGTGATCGGTGCGCAGTGGACTGACGCAGTCGAGGTGCTGCCCGCGTGTAGCCGTGCGCGTCCGGGACCGCGGGGCGTCGACACAACGCACTGCCGAGCGAGGGCTAAGCCGCGGTGGACGTGTTCCGCCCGGGCCGACGACCACGTCCAGCCCTACGGTGCGGCCTCTACGTTGGGCGCCAGCGCGATGCACCGGGCTGCCGAGGGACGGCGCGATCCCGCTCGCGCTCCACACGCCAGGAGCTGACGTGCTGCGAAGTGGGTCGGTGTAGAACGCCCCGCTCCGCCGATCTTGGAGTTGTGGCGCCTGGGATGCCCCGTATGCGAGCTGTGCGAGGTGCCACAACTCCAAGATCGACGGTCACATCAGCGCGGACCGGCGGGCTGGGAACGACGTGAGGCGGGTCCCGTCCGGGGGGACGGAACCCGCCTCGATCGTCACGCGCCTACGGTGCCGGCGCGAGGTGAGACAGCGTGTGTGTCAGCTGAGCGGGGCGGAGGGCGTCCGGCGGCGTCCCCGCAGGTGCATCCCCAGCAGGCCGACGCCGAGGATGGCGGCGGCCAGCAGGCCCGTGGTCACGCCCGTCGAGAGCGTGGGACCACCGGTGTTACCGGAGGCGAGAACCATGCCGTTCTGCGACTCCTGACCGGCGTCGTTCGTGGTGTTGCCCGCCGGAGCGGCCTTGGGCTTGGGCTTTTCCTTGCCCTTGCCGTTGTCGGCACCGGCCGGCGCGGGGACCGGGGTCTGCGCCAGCGCCTGCGTCGCCGCGGCGAAGGTCTCCGGCGTCACGTCCGGGGCGTTGCCCTGGGTACGCCACTGCTTGAGCTGCTTCATGCCCTTGCAGGCCGAGGGGTAGCGGTCGCAGTAGCTGGTGGTGTTGCCGATGCTCTCGGACGAGAGGACCGCCTTGGCGATGGCACGGGCGAGCGTGCTGGCACCGGCGTTGAAGATGGCGTTGAGCTGGCGGCTGTCGGCCGGGTCGTTGATCTGGAGCGCCTCGCCCTTGCCGGTGGACACCGCGAACACGGTGTCGCCGTCGCCGAGCGTGTGGATCGGGCTGATCGCGCGGGCCATGCCGTCGTGCGCGTTGCCGGACATGCGCTGCGCGGCGGCCTTCTCCAGCGGGGCGTTGGTGGCGACCACGGCGATCGTGGTGTTTGCCGGCTGCTCGGCGGCGGCGGCCGGCGGGGTCGGCGGGTTGCACTCCTTCTTCTTGGGAGCCTTGTACCCGGCGAACTCGTCGCCGATGCCGTACTTGACGCCGTACAGGGTGCAGTCGGCCGGGTCGACCGGGGAGCCGGCCGGGTTGACGATCACCATCGCGCCGACGTAGATGCCGTCGCCGAGGTGGACGCTCGCGGTGCCGACGCCGCCGCGCATGCCGCCGCCACGGGCACCGGTGCCACCGCCGACGCCGCCCTGGCGAACGGGACCGTCCGAGGTGGCCTGTGCCGCGAGGTAGCCCCACTCGGCGGAGGTGCGGGCCTTCGGGTCGCCGCCGCGGCCGAGGTCGAAGATGTCAGCGGCCGGCACGATCGGGGCCACACCGCCGGCGCCGACGCGTACGCCCTCGCCGCGGTCCTCCAGCCAGCGGATGATGCCGTTGGTGGCCGACAGGCCGTACATGCTGCTGCCGCCGAGCTGGATCGCGTTGACGCCCGGGTTGGAGTTGAGCGGGCTGAGCAGGTCGGTCTCCTTGGTGGCGGGGGCGCCACCACGCTGGTCCACACTCGCCACGGACATCTGCGGCATGTAGACGACCGAGGTGCCGGTCAGGTACGGAGCGGTGTCGGACTGGACCTGGCCGACCTGGATGCCGGGGACGTCGGTGATGGCGTTGTGGGCGCCCGGGGCACCGGCGGCGGGGTTGGCCGACGCGGGCGACCCGACGAGCACGAGTCCCGGACAGACCAGGGCTGCCGCGGCGAACGCGGCGAATCTGGACGACTTCATGCAGCTTCTCCCATGTGAAGCGGTGCGACCTCCGCCCCGATCCGGGGCGGTCGATGCATTGGGCAACTGGTGGTCCCCCGTGGTACACGACGAGATGTGACGGAGGCTACTGGTCAGACCAGTTGAAGGGAAGAGCCTGCTCAGCTGATGGCCGACTCGGATAATCCGAGGTCAGGCCACATCAGGCGGATTCAGAGCAATACGTCCACCATCGAGCGCCGCGCCTCCGGCACGTACTCGGCGTAGTAGTGGTGCAACTCCTGGCGGGTCAGCCGGGCCACCTCGTCGGCTTCGCCCGCGCGCATCGCGTCGAGAACCCGGCGGTGGTGGGCCAGCGTGCGCTCCATCAGCGCTTCCCGATCCGGGGCCTGCGCGAGCTTGGTGGAGATCAGGTCCAGGACCATGCTCCGTACCGCGTCGAGGCAGAGCACGAGCAACTCGTTGCCCGACAACCGGGCGACGTGCTCGTGGAAGCGGACGTCCGCCGCGCTGAACGCCTCGTAGCCGTCGGCCACCGCGTCCCGCATGCCCGTCAGCGCCTGCTCCAGCTCGTCCAACTCGGACGGTGACGCCAGCCGGGCGGCGACCGATCCGGCCGCCGATTCGATGATCATCCGGAACTGGAGCAGCTCCGCCACGCCGAGCCGCCGGCTGTCCACGACCCGGGCGAACAGCTTGCGCATCGCCGAGGCGGTCGAGGCGATCACCTGCGGCCCGAGCGGGTCACCGGGGCGGGAACGGATCAGGCCGCTGCTCTCCAGCACGCGCAGCGCCTCGCGCACAGTGGACCTGCTGACGTCGAACTGCGTGGTCAGCTCGCGCTCGCTCGGCAGCCGGTCCCCCGGCCGCAGATCCCCGGCGGCGATCCGCTCCTCGACCTGCCGGACGATCCCCTCGTACGCCCTCACGGTTCGCACTGGAGCGAACGAGACACCCTTCGGCATGGCGAACCTCCCGACGCACGGCGGCCTCGCGCCGCTGCGGACAACGGTACGGTGCATCGACCCGTCCGGTGGTCAGCCCCCGCCCGCCACGACGAGTGCGCAGGCCGGGCGGCGGGTCACCGGAGGAGGCGGCGGGCGCACGGGCCGTCGTGGTCGGCCCGCAGCAGGCAGCGCCGGCCGTCGCCCATCCGCAGATCGCAGAAGACCCGATGGCGTACGCCCTGCTCGTCCTCGGCCGAGACGGTGGTCTCGCCCGGGTCGGCCTGGGCGAGCACGCCCGACCAGCGGGCGACGACCCGGGCCAGGCGTACGGCGCCGGCCAGGTCACCGGCGACGACCGGCAGGTGGATGACGAACCGCTCGCGGGGACTCATCGACGGTACGCTCCCGCGTTCATCCGCTTCTGCGCCTGCTCGGACTGCCAGCGCCGCAGCGCGTCCCGGACCCGCGCGGTCTCCTCCCGGCTGACGCCGAGCGCCCGGTAGACGTCGGCCAGGTCGAGCGCCACCCGGTCGAGGAACTCGTGCACCTCGGCCGGGTCGAGCCCGTGCCGGCCCAGCCGGGTCGTCCGGAACCGCCGTTCCCGCACCTGCCAGGGGCGCAACGGCGTGTAGTTGGCCGCCCGGTAGCAGCCCGGCTGGGTGGTGCCGCGACCGGCTCGCGCGCGCCGACCGGGCCACCGGATGTTCCACCGCACGAACGCCTGCCTCTCGTGGTCGAAGGGACTGGAAGGGCGGGACCACCCGCCCGCCGCGCGCGGGCGGACCCGCCCACCCCGCCACCGCAGCGTCACTTCGCGGTACGGCACCGGGGCAGACCGATCGGTCCGTCTCCCGCATACGCGACACGGACCGTGAGAAGGAAACTACATTGAATGACATGTGGCCACAAGGCCCTACGGCCAGAAGTTCAGATACCCACGAGGGCACAAGGCTGAAGACATGGCCATCGATCCGCGCTCGCACACGCCGGTCTATGTGCAGCTTGCCGACCTGCTGCGCGAACGGATCGAGTCAGGAGAGATGCCGGCCGGATCGACCCTCGCCAGCGAGGCACGCCTCTCGCAGGAATACGGCATCGGCCGCGACGCCGTTCGCATGGCGATCTCGCTGCTGCGATCGGAGGGCCTGGTCAGCACGAGGCGCGGCCACGGCACCGTCGTCCGTGAGACGCCGCAACGCAGGCAGGTCGAACTCGCACCCGGCGGATCGGTCGTCGCGCGGATGCCTACCGGCGCCGAGCGCCGGAACATGCTGCTGGACGAGGGCGTGCCGGTGCTCGAGATCCACGGCCCGGAGGGCGACGTGGAGTTACTGCCGGGCGACGAGGTGGAGCTGACCCGCCCGGCACACGACTGAGCCGGGCGGCGCGCGTCAGGCGGTGGGCGTACCCATCGCCACGTCGTCGACCTTGATGTTGATCTCGTCGACCCGCAGGCCGTACGCCTCGACGGCGGACGCGACAGCGATCCGCACCTCGTCGGTCACCTGCGGAACCGGGTGGCCCGCCTCGATCACGAGGACCAGGTTGATCACGGCCGCGCCGTCGGTGACGTGGGCAGTGCAGCCCCGCCGGGCGTCGCCGACCTGGTCGAGCCCGACCCGGTCGAGCACCGCGTTGAAGAACCGGGCCACGTCACCGCCCAGCTCGGCCACGCCGGGCACCCCCCGGGCGGCAGCCACCGCGATCTTCTCCACCACCTCGTCGGAGACGTGCGTGGTGCCGGCCGCCACCGCGTCCGGCGTCACCTGAAGTTCCTGGGTCGCCTCGTCAGCCATGCTCTCCCACCCGTCGCACCGCCCCGCGCCGACGGCGTGGGGCGGTGCGAGCGTACTAGGCGGAGGCGGTCCGCAGTGGACGGCCGCCCGGTTCAGCGTGCCCCGGCCGGCGCCGGCTCGCCGATCCCGTCCAGCCCGCCGGAGGTGCCCGGCACCGGGTGCGGCCCGGCGCCGCCCGCTGCCTGCTCGCGACGCCGGAGCCAGCGGTCGACACCGAGGTTGAGCAGCAGGCCGACCGCCGCCCAGACCGCCACGACGGCCAGGTTCCGTCCGACGCCGACCCCGCCGAAGTAGACGAGTGACCGGGCCGTGTCCACCGCTGCGGGCAGCGGCAGGACGCCCTGGAGCGTCCGGAAGAACTCCGGCACCATGTAGACCGACAGGCCGCCGCCGGACGCGGGCACGCCGGCCATCATCAGGACCACCATCATCGGGATGATCGCGGCGAGGCCGAAGGTACGGGTGAACACGGCGGTCACCAGTGACACGGCGAAGATGGTGACCGCGCCGAAGCCGATCATCTCCAGGGCGTGCCCGTTGACCGCGCCGATGATCACGTCGAACAGCAGCCACAGCCAGGCGGACATGCCGATCGCCCAGCCACCGAGGATCGGCAGGAACTGCCGCAGCCGCCGGATGTGCGGCGCCCCGCCCCGGAGCACCGCGAGCATCAGGAAGCCGGACATGATCCAGGACATGCCGACGTACAGGCTGTTGCTGCCCATCGTGTCGGTCTCGCTCAGCGGCGACACGTCGGTGACCGCCAGCGGCATCTGCTGCCCGGCCGCGACCTGCTGGAACATGGTCTGGACCATGGTGTGCTGGCTGGACCCGGCGGCCGAGGACGAGTACAGCGTGGCCTCGCCACCGGGCGTGGACGGCAGCACGTACGCGGCGACCAGGTCACGCGCGAGGATGCGCTCGCGGGCCTCGTCCACCGACGCGGCCACGGAGATGTCGACGACGCCGTTCAGGCCCGCCCGCAGCCCGGCGGCGGCCCGCTCGGCCTGCTCCGGGACGGCGGCGACCACCGCGACCGGGATGTCGTGGGGCTCCGGCTTGTGCATGGAGAAGCTCATCAGGCCCACCACGACGACAAGGATGCTCAGCGGGAACGCCGCGACCGTCGCGTACCGGAATCGCTTGGACCGCGGCGGCCCGCCGGCCAGCGCGGGCAGCGGCGTGTCCGGGCCGTCGACCTGCGGCGCCTGCGGGATGGGTGCCCCACCGCGCTCCTTGAGCAGGCAGAGCGCCACGGCGGCGACGATCCACGCGGCGAGCGTCAGCAGGTGGACGCCGATGCCCCGGCCGCCGAAGTAGAGCGCCGACCGCAGCGCCTCGCCGGCCGCCGGCAGGGGCAGTACGCCGTGCAGGAACTGGAAGAACCCGGGCATCGTGTGGACCGGCAGCGCCAGGTTCGACGCGGGCATGCCGAACACGACGAAGAGCAGCATCCCGAGCAGGACCGCCAGCGGCCCCATCAGCTTGGTGAACAGAAGCTGGGCGAGACCGACGGCGGCGGTGGCGAGCATGCCGACGCCGAGGAACGTGAGGTAGTGGCCGTCCACCGCGCCGACGACCGGGCCGAGGATCAGCCAGACGATCGTGCTGGTCAGCGCGGACCAGCCGGCGACCAGCGGGACGAACCGCCGCAGGCGCAGCAGGTGGGGGGTGGCCATCAGGAGCAGGCTCAGCGGCACGTACCCGGCGAGCATCATGCCCATCGCGGCGAACAGCACGGCGATGCCGGCCCGGTCCTCGTCGGGCAGCGCCGCGACCTCCTCGACCGTTGACGTCCACTGCTGCTGCACCGCGACCGGGGCGAGAAGCTGCTGGGCGGTGGCGGCGCCGGAGGCCCCGGCCGCCGAGGCCGTGAAGATCGTCGCCTGGTCCGACCCGGCGGCCGGGAGTTGCAGCGCGCCGCTGATCTCCCGGTCCCGCAGCAGCTCGACCGCGGCGTCCCGGGACGTCACCAGCCGGGCCTCGACCGGCTCGCCGGGGGCGGCGTTGAGCGCGTCGACGACGCCCTGCGCCTGGGCGCCGCTGCCGACCACCGCCACCGGCATCTGCCGGGGGTGTGGGGAGTGCATCGTCGCCACGTAGGTCGCGAACATCATCGTGACCATGAGGAACGGCATGACGAAGAGGGCGACCGAGCGGATGATCCGTTCCTTGCGGTCGGCGGCGTTCGGCTCGGCGGTCGCCGGGTCGGTGGTGGACGGCACAGGCATGCTCCGGACTGGGTTCGCGGCCGCGTCGGGCCAGAATGTAAGTCAACTGACTTACGTAGTGTAGGTGACGCCGGCGCCGGACCACGAAACGACTAGGTTTGGCCTGCGCCACAGTCGCGCGGTCCACGAGGAGGGGTGCGGTCATGGCACGGTCGGAGGCAGCCCGCGTCGCGCTGCTCGACGCGGCCGAACGCCTGTTCGCCGAGGAGGGGATCGCCCAGGTCTCCGACCGCCGGGTGGCCGAGGTGGCCGGCAACACCAACCACTCGGCGGTGCGCTACTACTTCGGCGGCCGGGAGGGCCTGCTCCGGGCACTGGTCGCCCGGCACATGGACGCCCTCGCCGAACCCCGCCGGGCGATGCCCGAGCAGCCCGACTCGGTCCTCGGCGACGTGCGCAGTCTCGTACAGCCGTCCATGGCGGTGCTCGCGAGCCTGCCCCGGCCGAGCTGGCGGGCCCGCTTCCTCGCCCAGGCCCTGCACGACCCGACGCTGCGGGTGCTGATGCGCGAGGCGTTCGAGTCGGCCTTCGTCGACCTGCCGGCCCGCGCGTCGCTGGCGTCGCGCCTGGCGCACCTCGACCGGGGAGTGGTGGCCGGCCGGTCGGCGCTGATCGCCCGCATCGTCATGACCGCCACCGCCGAGGTCGAGGCCCGGGCCGAGCAGGAGGGGCAGGACCCGCGCTGGCTGGACGTCGGCGACTTCCTCGCCGACGCCATCGCCGGCATGCTGGCGGCTCCGGTCAGCCGGCCCGGAGCCGCCAACCCGCTCACCGACGCGGAACTCTGAGCCCGGAGGCGGGCCGGCCGAACCCGGCGGCCGCGCCTTCAGGAACCGAGCTGGGCCAGCAGCTCGTCGGCCGCCGCGTACGGGTCGATGGCGCCCTCGGCCACCTTGGCCGCGAGCGTCGGCAGCTGCGTACCGTCGCGCAGTGAGCCGATCCGGGCGCGCAGCACGCCCAGCGCGATCGCCTCGATCTCGGCGGCGGCCCGTGCCTCCCGGCGGCGGCGCAGCTCGCCGTGGCGCTCCAGCCAGTCGCGGTGCTTGTCGATCGCGGCGGCGATGTCGTCGATGCCCTCGGCACGGGCGGCGATCGAGCGGACCACCTGCGGTCGCCACTCCCCCGGCCCGCGCTCGCCCAGCGCGATCATGCCCTGGATGTCGCGGACGGTGGCGTCCGCGCCGTCCCGGTCGGCCTTGTTGACCACGAAGACGTCGGCGATCTCCAGGATGCCGGCCTTCACGGCCTGGATCGCGTCGCCCATGCCCGGCGCGAGCAGCACCAGCGTGGTGTCGGCCAGCGAGGCCACCTCCACCTCGGCCTGCCCGACGCCGACGGTCTCGACCAGCACCACGTCGCAGCCCGCGCCCTCCAGCACGCGCACCGCCTGCGGCGTGGCAGCGGAGAGCCCGCCCAGGTGGCCCCGGCTGGACATCGAGCGGATGTAGACGCCCGGGTCGGTCGCGTGGTCCTGCATCCGGACCCGGTCGCCGAGGATCGCGCCGCCGGTGAACGGGCTGGACGGGTCGATCGCCAGCACGCCCACCCGGTGCCCGCGCGCCCGCAGCGCCCGTACCAGCTCGTTCGTGGTGGTCGACTTGCCCACGCCGGGCGAGCCGGTCAGGCCGACCACCTGGGCCTGCCCGGCGTACGGCGCGAGCGCCGCCGCCACCTGCGGCAGCACCTCGTCGCCGGACTCGACCAGGGTGATCAGGCGGGCCACCGCGCGGGGGTCACCCGCGCGGGCCCGTTCCACCAGCATGGGTACGTCCCGGCTGCGGCGCACCGGGCCGGTGGCCGCCGCCGGGGCGTTCTGTGCATCGTTCACAGGTATCAGCAATCAGCTCTCGGCGCCGTTCGGCACGTGGATGATCAGCGCGTCGCCCTGCCCGCCACCGCCGCAGAGCGCCGCCGCGCCGGTGCCGCCGCCGCGCCGCTTCAGCTCCATCGCGAGCGTGAGTACGAGGCGGGCGCCGGACATGCCGATCGGGTGGCCGAGCGCGATCGCGCCGCCGTTGACGTTGACCTTGTCGGGGCTGATGCCGAGGTCACGGGTGGACTGGATGCCCACCGCAGCGAACGCCTCGTTGATCTCGATGAGGTCGAGGTCCTCGATGCTCAGGCCGCCCTTCTTCAGGGCGTGGTTGATCGCGTTGGACGGCTGCGAGTGCAGGGAGTTGTCCGGGCCGGCCACGTTGCCGTGGGCGCCGATCTCGGCCAGCCAGGTCAGGCCCAGCTCCTTGGCCTTGGCCTTGCTCATCACGACCACGGCGGCCGCGCCGTCGGAGATCGGCGAGGAGCTGCCGGCGGTGATGGTGCCGTCCTTGGTGAAGGCGGGACGCAGCTTGCCGAGCGACTCGGCGGTGGTGTCCGGACGGATGCCCTCGTCCTCGCTGATCACCAGCGGGTCGCCCTTGCGCTGCGGGATGACCACCGGGGTGATCTCGTCGCCGAAGTGGCCGTTCTTCTGCGCGGCGGCGGCACGCTGGTGGCTGGCCGCGGAGAACGCGTCCTGCTCCTCGCGGGTGATGCCGTGCTTCGCGCCGTGGCGCTCGGTGGACTCGCCCATCGAGCAGCAGTCCCAGGCGTCGGTGAGGCCGTCGAGGGCCATGTGGTCCTTGACCGTCACGTCGCCGTACTTGTAGCCGGAGCGCTGACCGAGCAGCAGGTGCGGGGCGTTCGTCATCGACTCCATGCCACCGGCCACCACGACGTCGAACTCACCGGCCCGGATGAGCTGGTCGGCGAGCGCGATCGCGTCCAGCCCGGAGAGGCAGACCTTGTTGATGGTCAGCGCCGGGGTGGACATCGGGATGCCGGCCTCGACGGCCGCCTGCCGGGCCGGGATCTGCCCGGCGCCGGCCTGGAGCACCTGGCCCATGATCACGTACTGGACCTGCTCGGGCGCGACGCCGGCGCGCTCCAGGGCCGCCTTGATCGCGATGCCACCGAGCCTGGTCGCGGGGAGGTCCTTGAGGTTGCCCAGCAGGCGCCCCATGGGGGTCCGCGCGCCGCTGACGATCACCGAAGCCATTGCCTGCCTCCGAGGGGGTGCCGACCTGTACGCCTTAACGATTGTTCGGTCAGACTAGCGTCATGGCTGAGAACTCCCCCGTCGAGCCCGCTGCCGAGTTTGTCACAGACATCGGCCTGCGCCGCATCGACCACGTCGGGATCGCCGTGGCCGACCTGGACGCCGCGATCGACTTCTACCAGCGCACGTTCGGGATGCGCTGCGTGCACACCGAGACCAACGACGAGCAGGGCGTACGCGAGGCGATGCTCGCGGTCGGGCCGGACGCCTCCGGCGGCATGGTGCAGCTGCTCGCGCCGCTGTCCCCGGACACCACGATCGGCAAGTTCCTGGACAGGCGCGGTCCCGGCATCCAGCAGGTGGCGTACACGGTGGCGGACATCGACGTGGCCTGCGCGGCGCTGCGTGAGCGCGGCGTCCGGCTGCTCTACGACGCACCCCGGCGCGGCACGTCGGACTCCCGGGTCAACTTCGTGCACCCCAAGGACGCCGGTGGCGTGCTGATCGAGCTGGTCCAGCCGGCCTGACGCGCGCGGAGGGGGCCGGTCGCGGCCCCCTCCCGGCATGCGGGAAGGCGCGCGGCAGGGAGGGGGCCGGTCGCGGCCCCCTCCCGGCATGCGGGAAGGCGCGCGGCAGTGCGCACTTGCACGTTCCCACGGACACCTCCACGCATCGGTGGATGCAGTTTTTCACAGAGGGGTTCCCGCTTTAGCTACCGTTCAGTAACGTCCGCCCGAACAGCAGCGGCGACCGGTTGCCGAATGTGTCGATTGCCGACATGGCGGTCCCGTCGCACCGGCGCCGACGATGGCAGCACCCCTGCCCGCGTCGTGCGGGTGCGGACAAACGGGAGGTCACCGTGCAGGACATCCTCGAAGCGATCATGGCGGCGGAGGGTTCGTCGCAGCCGGAGCGGGAGCTCGCCGGCCTCGCCGGCCTGCCCGTGCCGGAGAGCTACCGGGGCGTGGTGGTGCGTGCCGAGGACACCCGCATGTTCGAGGGCATGGCCACCCGCGACAAGGACCCGCGCAAGGCGCTGCACGTGCAGGAGGTGCCCACCCCCGAACTGGGCCCGGGTGAGGCGCTCGTCGCGGTGATGGCCAGCGCGATCAACTACAACACGGTGTGGACGAGCATCTTCGAGCCGCTGCCCACCTTCAAGTTCCTCCAGCGCTACGGCCGGCTCTCCGAGCTGACCCGCCGCCACGACCTGCCGTACCACGTGGTCGGCTCGGACGCCGCGGGCGTGGTGCTGCGCACCGGGCCGGGCGTGACCAAGTGGAAGGCCGGCGACGAGGTGGTCGCGCACTGCCTCTCGGTCGAGCTGGAGGACTCCGCCGGCCACGACGACACGATGCTCGACCCGCAGCAGCGGATCTGGGGCTTCGAGACCAACTTCGGCGGCCTGGCCGAGATGGCGATCGTCAAGGCCAACCAGCTGATGCCGAAGCCGCGCCACCTGAGCTGGGAGGAGGCGGCCAGCCCGGGGCTGGTCAACTCCACCGCGTACCGGCAGCTCGTCTCGCACCACGGCGCGAACATGAAGCAGGGCGACGTCGTGCTGATCTGGGGCGCCTCCGGCGGCCTCGGCGGCTACGCCACCCAGATGGCGCTCAACGGCGGCGCGATCCCGGTCTGCGTGGTCTCCTCGCCGGAGAAGGCCGAGCTGTGCCGCAAGATGGGCGCCGAGCTGGTCATCGACCGCACCGCCGAGGGGTTCAAGTTCTGGTCCGACGAGCACACCCAGGACCAGGACGAGTGGCGGCGCTTCGGTGAGCGCATCCGCGAGCTGACCGGCGGCGAGGACCCGGACATCGTCTTCGAGCACCCGGGCCGGGAGACGTTCGGCGCCAGCGTCTACGTCGCCAAGAAGGGCGGCACGATCGTCACCTGCGCCTCCACCAGCGGCTTCAACCACCAGTACGACAACCGCTACCTGTGGATGCACCTCAAGCGCATCGTCGGTAGCCACTTCGCCAACTACCACGAGGCGTGGCAGGCCAACCGGCTGGTCGCGCTGGGCAAGGTGCACCCGACCGTGTCGAAGACGTACGCGCTGGAGCAGACCGGCCAGGCCGCGTACGAGGTGCACCGCAACGCGCACCAGGGCAAGGTCGGCGTGCGGTGCCTCGCCCCCGCCGACGGGCTCGGCGTCCGGGACATCGAGATGCGTTCGCGCCACGAAAGCGCCATCAACCGGTTCCGCGGTCACTGACCGTACGGTCGCACCGGATTGCCTTTCCGGCCGAGCCGGGCACCATTCGACCGGCGTACGCACAAAGGGCCGCGGGTACCGACCCGCGGCCCTTTTCGCGCCGCCTTCCCCGCAGAAGCCCGACCCGCCCCACCCGCCCGGGAGCTGCCAAGATCGCCAATTGGTCCGGTCTCACCGGCCGACCGAGTTGACCATGTAAACAGGACGCGAAAGGTGCCCACCGCTCTTGCGAACCACCCTGGGGCGTCTGCCAGTATGTCCCAATGCCCCAGCAGCAGTCCTCCCCTCTTGCGTTCTTCGATAACGCGAACTCACAGCCCGATTTCACCGTTGGCCTGCGTGGTTACAACACCAACCAGGTCGACGACTTCATCGGCCGCCTCAGCGCCGCCCTGAGCCAGTCCGAGCAGGCCCGCGCCGAGGCCGAGCAGCGGATGAACGACGCCCAGCGCCGGCTGCGGCAGGCCGAGCAGCGCCAGAGCGCGCTGGAGCAGAAGCTCACCGAGACCAACAAGCAGCTCGAGGAGAACAGCCGGCCGACGCTCTCCGGCCTGGGCACTCGCGTCGAGCAGATCCTGCGGCTGGCCGAGGAGCAGGCGAACGACCACCGCAACGAGGCCAAGCGCGAGTCGGAGGGCATCCTCTCCGCCGCCCGCCTCGAGGCGCGTGAGATCACCGACAAGGCCCGCGCCGAGGCCGCCGCCATGAAGGCCACCGCCGAGCGCGAGGCCGGCAGCGTCCGTACCGCCGCCGAGCGCGAGGCCGCCGAGGTCCGCGTGCAGGCCCGCCGCGAGGCCGACACGCTGCGCGCCGACGCCGACCGGGAGACCAAGCAGCTGCGTACGGTCACCGCCCACGAGGTGGCCGAGCTGAAGTCCACGGTCGAGCGCGAGGTCGCCACGCTGCGCGCCACCGCCGAGCGGGAGATCACCCAGCAGCGCGCCAAGGCCGCCCGGGAGGCCGAGGAGAAGCGGGCCGAGGCGACCAAGCTGCTCACCGACGCGCGCGACAAGCGCGACAAGGACCTGCAGGCCCTGGAGCTGCAGCTCGCCGAGCGGCGGGAGAAGGCCGAGCGCGAGGAGTCGGAGCGGCACGCCGCCCAGGTCGCGCAGACCCAGAAGCTGGTGAACGAGGCCGAGCAGCGCGCCCGCGCCGCGCAGGAGCGGGCCAAGGAGATCGAGCAGCGGGCCGAGGCCCGGCGGGTCGAGTCCGAGCGCACCGCCAACGAGACCGTCGACAAGGCCAAGGCGCTGGCCGACAAGACGCTCAACGAGGCGCGCGCCGAGGCGCAGCGGGTGCTCAACGAGGCCCGCACCGAGGCCGAGCTGACCACGCAGGCGGCCCGCCGCGAGGTCGAGGACCTGACCCGTCAGAAGGACGCGGTCACCTCGCAGCTCGGGCAGATGCTGTCCGGCCTGGCCGGCATCGTGCCGGGCGTGCCGGCCGGCGGCAAGACCGAGGCGCCGAAGGGCGACGCCGCCGCGCAGAAGGTGACGGCCGAGTCGGCCGGCTGACCGTTACACCCGCTGTCGGGGGCATGAGCCACGGCGCGGGGTGACGCCGGGTGACCGGTGTCGCCCCGCGCCGTCATGCTTGTGCGGCCCGTTTCGCCAGGAGGGTGAAGTAGCTCCCAGAAGGGGCGTCCGTATCGCCCCAGCAGAGCCGGATGCGTGTGAGGATGGGGGCATGTCGCACGGCGAGGAACTGTTCGCGCTCGGCGGGGACGTGACGACGGAGCCCAGCTTCGAGTCCGCCCTGCGGGGATACGAGAAACGGCAGGTCGACCGCTACGTCGCTCGCGCGGAGCACGAGATCGCGGCGTTGACCACCGAGCGGGAACAGGCATACACCCAGATCCACAAGCTGGCCGGTCAGGTCGAGGTGCTCCAGCGCGACCTGGCCCAGGTGCGCAAGCAGGCGGCGGTGGTGGACCGGGCGTCGTTCCGGCACCTGGGTCCGCGCGTCGAGCAGATCCTCACCATGGCCGAAGAGCAGGCCGACGACATCCTGGCCGCCGCCAACGAGGAGATCGAGGCCCGCCGCGCCGCCGCCGAGCACATCGTCGAGGAGGCCCGGGAGCAGGCCAACCAGGCGCTCAAGGACTTCGAGATCGCGCTTGCGGCCCGCCGGACCGAGGAGGAGCGGCACACCGCCGCCCGCAAGGCCGAGGCCGAGGCCACGCTGAAGGCCGCCAAGGACGAGTCGGCGAAGCTGCGCAAGGACGCGCAGGACGAGTCGACGAAGCTGCGGACGGCAGCCCAGGACGAGGCCGAGAAGCTGCGCCGGACCGCCCAGGACGCGCTGGCGAAGGCCCAGCAGGAGGCCACCCAGCTCCGCGACACCGCCAAGGAGATCCACTCCCGGGCGCAGCAGGAGGCCGCGCGGCTGCGGGAGTCGGCCAAGGAGGCGCTGGCCAAGGCCCAGCAGGAGGCGAACCAGCTCCGCGAGGCGGCCAAGGAGGTGCACGCCAAGGGCCAGCAGGAGGCCAAGCGGCTCACCGACGCCGCCGCCGAGGCCGGCCGGGCCACGCACGCCAAGGCGCTGGCCGAGGCCAAGAAGATCGTGGACGACGCGGAGGAGGCCGCCAAGGCCACCCGCGGCCGGGCCCGCACCGAGTCCAACCGGCTCACCACCGAGGCCGCCGAGGCCGCCAAGCGCAACCGCGCCGAGGTCGAGGCGTACGTGCAGCGCATGCGCACCGAGACCGAGGCGTACGTGCAGCAGGCCCGCGCGCAGACCCAGCAGGAGCTGGGCGCGTGGCGGGCCGGGGTGGAGAAGGAGGTCGCGGAGCGGCGGGACGGCGCGGAGAAGGAGCTGGCCCAGCGCCGGGCCGCCGCCGAGCAGGAGTTCGCCAAGCGCCGCGACGAGCTGGACAAGCAGCACGCCAAGCGGCAGGAGGAGCTGGAGCAGGCGTACACGACGCGGCGCGACGAGATCGAGCGCACCGCCGCCGACGTCCGGCAGGCCGCCGAGGCCGACGCGCTGAGCATGCGGCAGCAGGCCGAGTTGGAGGCCGCGGAGCTGCTGCGCCGCGCCGAGGCGGACGCCGGCGCGCAGCGCCGCAAGGCCGACGAGCACGTCGCGGCCTCGCGACGCCAGTTCGAGGAGTACGCGGCCACCACCCAGCAGCACCTCGCCACCACGCAGCAGCACCTGGCCGCCACGCAGCAGGAGGTGGCCGCCGGCCGGCAGCAGCTCGCCGGGGTCATGCTGGAGATCGCCAAGGCCCAGCAGGAGCTGGCCGACCTGCGTACCGAGACCTGGAAGTCGCGGCAGGAGTCCGACGACCTGCAGCGCCGCCTCACCGACCTGCGGCGCGACGCCGACTCGGCCGGGATCGCGGCCACCCCGGTCGACCCGGACGACCTCGCCACCGCCGCCTCCGTCGGCCGGTCCACCGGCGACGGCACGCCGGCGGGAGAGGGCACGCCGGTCACCGGCGGCGCGGAGAGCCCCGGCGACACCCCGGCAGGCGGCGGTGCGCCGGTGGCCGCGAAGGGCACCGCCACCGCGGTCCCCAACGGCGCCGGGCCGGCCAAGGGTGACGGCGAGCCCGCCGACGCGGGCAAGGCGAAGCCGGTCGGCGAACCGGTGACCACGATGGACTCCCCCGCCGGCGCGGGCGTCGACGGGGAGCCCACTGTGGCCGCCGTACCGGGCGAGGGCGGCCGGGGCGCCACCCCGACGAAGATCACCAGCACCGGCGAGAACGGCAAGCGCCCGACCAAGCCGACCACCGACGAGCGCAGCGCCAAGCCCAGCACGGTGACGGTCGACAAGGACTGATCCACCCGCCGCGCCGGATCGGGGAGGTGGTGGCATCCGCCCCACCCGGACCACACCACTTCCCCGAGCTGGCGGGCCCAGCGCCACGTCGGCGAAGGGGCGGCATCCCACCCACCCGGACCACACCACCTCCCCGAACTGGCGGGCGGCCCGCGCCAGGGCGGCCCGGCGAGACGGCCCGGCGGGTGGCGGTGGCGGGATGGTCGGGGCGGACGGCGGCGACTACCCTGCGGGCAGAGGGCCGTGCGTCGGCCGTGGACGTCAGCGGCGAGCGAGCCGGGCAGCGGGGAGGCACGGGTGTCACAGGAGGGTTCCGCGGCCCGGGACGACGAGCCCGCGGACGGGAAGACCTCCGGCGGCGCGAAGCCCACGAGCGACACCACGGGCACCGCGAGTGAGACGACGCGCACGGCGGAGCATGCGCGGACCGGCGTGAGCAGCGAGCGGCCCGTCGACGTCGAGCCGGGTGAGTTCGAGCCGAGCGGGCGCTTCGGCGTACCGGGACGCCCGCTGCAACGCAGCGCCTTCCTGGTCGGGTTCACCGGCGCGCTCGGCGTGCTGCTCGCGTACGCGTTGTTCCTGGGCATCCGCAACGCCGCCGGCATCCTGGTGCTCGTGGTGATCGCGCTGTTCCTCGCGGTCGGCCTGCACCCCGCGGTGGTCCGGCTGCGCAAGTGGGGCGTGCCGCGCGGCCTGGCGGTGGCGGTCGTGACGCTCACCCTGCTGCTGCTGATCGTCGCCGGGCTGCTGGCGCTGGTGCCGCCCGTGGTGACCCAGTCCGGCCAGTTCATCCAGCAGCTACCCGGGTACGTCGAGGAGCTGCGCCGCAACCCCACAGTCAACGACCTGGTGATCCGGTACGACGTGATGGAGCGGGTCCAGGCGGCGGCGAACGCGGACAACGTCGGGCGGGCGCTCGGCGGGGTGCTCGGCGGCGCGCAACTGATCTTCGGGACGGTCTTCCGCCTGCTCACCGTGCTGGTGCTGACGATCTACTTCCTGGCGTACTTCGACAAGCTGCGCGAACTCGGGTACGCGCTGGCGCCGCGCTCACGCCGGGAGCGGGTCCGGCTGATCGGCGACGAGATCCTCACCCGGGTCGGCGCGTACATGGTCGGCGCGCTCGCCATCGCGGTGCTGGCCGGGGTGAGCACGTTCGTGTTCGCGCTGGCGGTCGGTCTGCCGTACCCGTTCGCCCTGGCCGTGGTGGTCGCGGTGACCGACCTGATCCCGCAGATCGGCGCGACGCTGGGCGCGGTGGTGGTGACGCTCGTCGGGCTCGCCACGGACCTGCCGGTGGGCATCGCCTGCCTGGTGTTCTTCGTGATCTACCAGCAGGTGGAGAACTACCTGATCTATCCGAAGATCATGCGCCGGGCGGTGTCGGTCAACGAGGTGGCCGCGTTGCTGGCCGCGCTGCTCGGGGTGGCGCTGCTGGGCGTGGTGGGCGCGCTCATCGCGATCCCCACGGTGGCCGCGTTGCAGCTGATCCTGCGCGAGGTGGTGCTACCCCGCCAGGACGCCCGCTGACCGGTTACTCGGCCCGCCGCTGGGCCGGGCCGGGCACCGGGGTGTCGGCGAACGCGGCGACCGTGCGGTCGGCGTACGCGCTGACGTCGCCGGTCTCCATCGGGCCGTCCCAGGTGGTCGGCAGCGGCAGCGGTACGCCCGGGGCGACCCGCCGGACGATCTCGTCCAGCACCTTCTCCGCGTCGCCGACCCAGAGGTGCTTGGCGCCGTCCACGCCCACCACCTCGGCCTGCGGCACGGCGGCGAACCGCTCCCGGGCCTCCTCCGGGCGCAGGTAGTCGTCGAACTCGGGCACCAGGGCGGTGAGCGGCTTGCCCGTCTCGGCCCAGACCGTCAGGTCCTCCGGCGCGGAGTAGCGCAGCGGCGGGGAGAGCAGGATCGCGCCGGCCACCGCCGGGTCGCAGCCGTACTTCAGCGCCAGGTCGGTGCCGAACGACCACCCGACCAGCCAGATGTTCGGCAGCTCGTGGAACTCGGCGTACTCGATCGCGGCGGCCACGTCGAACCGCTCGCCGACCGCGCCGTCGAACGCCCCCTCGCTGGTGCCGCGGACGCTGCTGGTGCCCCGGGTGTTGAACCGGAGGACGGCGAGGCCGGCCAGCGCGGGCAGCCGCCAGGCCGCCTTGCGGAACACGTGGCTGTCCATCATCCCGCCGTGTGTGGGCAGCGGGTGCAGGCAGACGAGTGTGGCGGCCGGTTCGCGGTCCAGCGGCCGGGCCAGCTCGCCGACGAGCGTCAGCCCGTCGGCGGTGTGCAGCTCGATGTCCTCCCGGCGGCCGGGCAGGATCGACGACGCGCGAATCGGAGTGCTCACGCCTGCCAGTCTCCCGCGTCGGCGGCCCCGCCGCCCAGTGGGACGGGAACCGGGTGATCCAGATCGCTCAGCCGTAGCGCGGGGCGCCCCGGCCGCGCTGGAGGTTCGGCCCGCGCCGGTCCCGGGCCCGCCAGCAGCCGGAGTGCCAGTGCCGGCGGTCGGTCAGGTCACCCCGGTCGTCGGCCGGCCAGGCCACCAGGTGCGCCACGCCGGGGCGGATCTCCTGGTCACAGCCGGGACAGCGGTACGTCTTGACCGATGCCCCGCCGCTGATCGCGCGTATCTGCCAGTCGCCGTCGCGCCACTGCTGCACTGTCGGCACGCCGTGGCGGGCACGCTCGGCGTCCAGGCCGGGGTTCTCCTCCCGGCGGGCCCGATTTCGACGGGGACTCACGATCCCAGCCTACGGCCCCTCCCCACCGTACTGCCGGTGCCCCGAACCGGGGCGATCTTGGTACGGAACGACCCATGGGCGGGCCGTTCCGTACCAGGAATGCCAGCCGGTCAGGGCCAGGTCTGCGGACGGGTGAGGTCCTTCGCCACCTTCGCACCGCCCAGCACGGTCGCCGCGTCGGCCTCGGTGAAGTTCACCTGGCCCGGGGGTCCGTAGCCGGGGAAAGGCCAGGCGAAGTCGACTGTCAACCGCACCTTCGGCAGGCCGAGCAGTTCCAGGCGGTTGCCGTCCGGATACCGGAAGCCCGGACGGCCACCCAGGTCGCGGTTGCTGGCGCGGCCCGTGTCCTCCCCCATCTCCGCCCCGTAGACCAGCTTCATCCACATGTTCGAAGAGGGTGCCCGGAAGACGGTGAGCTGAACCGTGAGGCCCTTCGGGAAGGCGGCCGCGTCCACCGAGCATCCCGTCACCGCCGCGTTCGCCGGCAACGTGGTCGGTCGGACCGGCCCGGTGCATCGCCGGGCTTCGTCCCAGCGCACCAGTCCGGCCACCCGGTCCAAGGCGGCTACGTCACCGCGAAGCGTGGCCGCGCGGGCGTAGAGGCCGGGGAAGGGCTGCCACGACTTGACCAGACCGTCCGTACCGGCGACGCGCAGCACGCCACCGTCGAAGGTCAGCCGGCCGCTGACGGCCTGCACCGGGAAGCCTTCGATCGAGGTGTCGTCGAGGGTCTTCGCCACCGGGCTGACCTCGAGCAGGACCGGGTGTCCGTCACCGACGCTGAACCGGATCGACTCGACCAGGTTGGAGCTGTGGACGGACCAGCCCAGATAGCGGGCCCGGGTGGTGTCGACGCCTAGGTGCAGCACCTGCGGGTCGGTACCCACCAGATCGGGACGCTGAAGCGCCCCGGGCACCCCGTCGGCGAGCGGCGGCACCGGCGGTGGCGCCGCCTCCGGGGTTGCAGCCGTCCAGGGCATCCGCCCGGCCAGCCCGCCCACGTCCGCGCGTATCGCGCCGGTGAAGCCGAGCACGCCGACCAGGGCGAGCGCGGTGCCGGCGGTGAGTCGGCGGCGTACCTGCCGGCGCCGGCCGAGCGCGCGGGAGCGACGCAGCAGGCGTCCGGTGTCTGTCTCGCCCTCGGCGTGCTCCCGCAACACCGAGACGATTCGCTGGTCGAGGTCGGTCACGGCCGGCTCCCCTTGGTCATCGGGACGCCGCAGCGCTCCCGGAGGTGGGCGAGCGCCCGCATCGCGTGGGTGCGGACGGTGACCGGGGAGCAGTCGAGGATCTGGGCGATCGTGGCGTCGTCCAGGTCCTCGTAGTAGCGCAGCACCAGCACGGCGCGCTGGCGGTCCGGGAGGGCGCGGATCAGCCCCCACATCTCGTCCCGGTCAGCCGCCTCGCCGCTCAGGTCTCCGCGTTCGGGCCGGTCGGCGAACGTGTCCACCGCCAGCTCGCGGCTGGACCGCCGCCGCCACCAGGACGTGTTCGCGTTGACGAGCATCCGGCGCACGTACACGTCGGGCCGGTCGACCCGGGCGATCTTCCGCCAGTGCACGTACGCGCGCGCCAGCACGTCCTGGGTCAGGTCCTCGGCGCGGTGCGCGTCGCCGGTCAGCAGCCGGGCCAGACGCAACAGAGCCGGGCCGCGGCTGCCGACGTACTCCTCGAAGGTCACACCCCGAAGACGCCGTCACCGGGCCCGGCTGTTGACAGCGGTCAGCGCCGGGTGTGGTCGCGGAACCCGCGGCCGGACTTGCGTCCCAGATAGCCGGCCGTGACCAGGTGCTCCAGCAGCGGCGCCGGGGCGAAGCCGGGCTCGCGCAGTTCCAGGTACAGCTCCCGCTGGATGGCCAGCGAGACGTCCAGGCCGACCACGTCGAGCAGCTCGAACGGGCCCATCGGGTAGCCGCAGCCGAGCTTCATCGCGTAGTCGATGTCGTCGGCGGTCGAGTAGCTGGCCTCCAGCATCTTCACCGCGTCGTTCAGGTACGGGAACAGCAGCGCGTTGACGATGAAGCCGGACCGGTCGCCGCAGACCACGCCGGTCTTGCCGAGCTTCGCGCAGACCGCGCGGGCGGTGGCCGACGTCTCGGCGGAGGTGCGGATGGTCTGCACGATCTCCACCAGCGGCATGATCGGCGCCGGGTTGAAGAAGTGCAGGCCGACCACGTCGGCGGGGCGCTGGGTCGCCATCGCCACGTCGATCACCGGCAGCGACGAGGTGGTGGTGGCGAGCACGACGCCGGGCTTGCAGATCTCGTCGAGGCTGGCGAACAGCGCCTTCTTGACGCTCAGCTCCTCGATCACGGCCTCGACCACCAGGTCGACGTCGGCCAGGTGCTCCAGCGTCGCGGACCAGGTGATCCGGCCGAGCGCCTCGTCCCGGTCGGTCTCGCTGAGCTTGCCGCGTACCACGCCCTTGTTCAGCGAGGTCTTCACCGCCTCGCAGACCTTCGCGGACTTCTCCGCGCCCCGGGTCACCGAGATGACCTCGTAGCCGGCCTTGGCGAACACCTCGATGATGCCGGTGGCCATGGTGCCGGAGCCGACCACGCCGACCTTCGCGATGGCGCGGGCGCCGTCGGCGAGCGCGGCGTCCGCGGCGAGCGGCGTGTACTCGTCGGGTACGACCTTCGGCGAGCCCGGCCGCTCGTAGGTGTAGAAGCCGCGACCGGACTTCCGGCCGAGCAGCCCGGCGGTGACCATCTGCTTGAGCAGCGGGGCCGGGGCGTGCCGCCGGTCCCGGCCGCCGCGCCGGTACATGGTGTCGAGGATCTCGTACGCGGTGTCCAGGCCGATCAGGTCCATCAGCGCCAGCGGGCCCATCGGCAGGCCGCAGCCGAGCTTCATGGCGGCGTCGATGTCCTCGCGGGTGGCGTACCGGGCCTCGAACATGCCGACCGCGTGGTTCAGGTAGCCGAACAGCAGCGCGTTGGCGATGAACCCGGCCCGGTCGCTGATCGTCACGTCGACCTTGCCGAGCCGCTCGCAGAGCGCCTCCACGTCGGCGACCACGTCGGCGGAGGTGACCACCGTGCGGACCACCTCGACCAGCTTCATCACCGGGGCCGGGTTGAAGAAGTGGATGCCGATGACCTGGTTGGGCCGGGTGGTGGCGACGGAGATCTCGGTGACGCTCAGCGAGGACGTGTTGGTGGCGAGGATCGCCTCGGGCTTGCAGACCCGGTCCAGCTCGGCGAAGATCCGCTGCTTGAGGTCCAGGTGCTCGGGCACCGCCTCGATCACCAGGTCCACGTCGTGCAGCGCGTCCAGGCCGACCCGGAAGTCGACGCGCGCGAGCAGGGCGTCCCGCTCGGCCTCGGCGAGCTTGCCCTTGGCGACGGCCCGGTCGGTGGAGCCGGTCAGCGTGACCCGGCCGCGCTCCAGCGCCGCGTCGGAGATCTCGACGGCTGTGACGTCGACGCCGTTGCGGGCGAACACCTCCACGATGCCGGCACCCATGGTGCCCAGACCCACCACGCCCACCCTGGTGAACTCCCGCGCCACGACCGGCCTCCCCTGGCTCGACTCCGCCGTCCGCGACATGAACGGCCGCTAAGGTTATGCGCCGGAGTCTGCCACGTGACGCTGTGTTGTCGAGACGCCGTGGGATATTTCACGCACCGCGCCTCACCCGGTGGCGTTCTCCCCGGCCAGCGCCAGTAGTTCGGCGACGAACTCCGCCGGTCGCTCCAGGTGCGGGCTGTGCCCGCAGCCGGGCAGCAGCACCTCGCGGTACGTCCCGCCGGCCGCCGCGTACCGGTCCAGCACCGCGCGAGTCTGCCCCACCATCGGCTGCGGCGGGCACTCCCCGTCGCCGGGCCAGCCGGGCACCACACCGAGCCTGCCGAGGTACGCCAGGTCGAACAGCGAGGTGTCCGAGACGATCACGTCGGCGTCGCCGCGTACCCAGGTCACCGGCGGCTTGACCGGCACGGCGACGAGCTCGTCGGCGAGCCGGAAGTGGGCCGGGGCCAGCGCGTTGAGGACGCCGCGCGGCCCGGCGGCGGTCCCCGGCCAGTGCGGCGAGGCGACAGCGGTGCCCGGGTAGTTGTCGTCGCCGGTGGCGGTGGTCAGCATGCTCTCCAGCAGCAGGTCCTCGTCGTCGCCGAGGGAGGCCGGGTCGGCCACGTACGCGGCACGCAGCACCGCCCGCGGGCTGGTCGGGCCGTCGGCGCTCCGGTCACCGGCGGCGAGCCGGGCCACGAAGTCGGGGTTCGCGCCGCCCGCGCCGGTGCCGGCGAAGTCGGACGTGGTGGGGGTGCCGTCGAGGTCCCGGGTGCCGCCGAAGCCGTACGGGGACACCGGCGCCTCCAGCAGCAGCCCCGCCACCCGATCGGGCTGGCCGACGAGCAGCCGCATCGCCACGCCGCCGCCCAGCGAGTGCCCGGCCACCACCGGCCGGGCGCCGGGCGCGAACAGCCCCGGGGCGTCCAGCAGCGCGGCCACGTCGTCGGCGAAGTCGTCCAGACCTCGGCTGGCGTCGACCGGCGCGGTGTCGGTCTCGCCGTAGCCGCGCAGGTCGGGGGCGACCACCCGCAGCGTCTCCGGCAGCCGGGCCAGCAGCGGTTCCCAGAACGCGGAGGAGGAGACGTTGCCGTGCACCAGCAGGACCGGTACGCCGTCCGGTGGACCGGCCACGCGGACCGCCTGGGTGATGCCGTTGGCCTGGACCATGTGCCGTGCGCTGCGCATCCGCGCATGCTGGCACGCGCCCCCACCCCCGGTCCATGTGCCCCACAGACACACCGCCCGACGCGCACGTGGCCCACACCCCCGCCGCCCCGCCCTCCCCCTCCCTTCACCGCGTCGATCATGAAGTTGGCGGCGACAAATCGGACGCAGAACGCCGCCAACTTCATGATCGACGAGACCTGGGAGCGCCAACCCCGCCCAGCCCACCCGTCCGCCGGCCCCGTCGCCGGTCCGTCGGCGACCACACCGGCGGCCCATCGGCAGCGGCGATCAAGGAGTTTGTGTCACCGAAGGAGCCCTTCCCGTACCCAAACTCCTTGATCACCGTGAGTGGGCGGGCCGGGGAGGGGCGCCGGGAAGGCGGGCGGGTGGCGGGGCGCGCGCTCAGGCACCGCCGGGCTGAGCGCGCGGGCTGAGCGCGCGGGCCGGCGCGAGGCCGGGGTCAGCGCGGACGCGAGGGCTCAGCGAGCACCGGGAATCAGCGGCCGTCGAGGGTTCGCATGGCCTCGACGGCCCAACGGGTGCCGGCACTCAGCGGCCGTGGAGGGCCCAACGGGCGGGTGCCGGGAGTCAGCGGCCTCGAGGGCCAGCGACGGCCGGGGCCGCTAGCTGACGTCGGCCGGCTGCGCCACGCACGCCTCGATCGGCTGGCGCGGCCCGGGGACGGGCAGCGGCACTGTGGGGCGCTGGTCGCGGCGCATCGCGCCGAAGCTCATCCCGACCGGGTCGGTGCGAGCCACCCCCGGGTCGTAGAGGCGCAGATCGGTGCGGCCGAGCCGGACCACGTCGCCGTCGGCGATCGCCACGCTGCCGGTTACCCGGGTGTCGTTGAGCCAGGTGCCGTTCGTCGAGCCGAGGTCGGTGAGCAGCACCCCCTCCGGGGTGGCCCGGACGGTGGCGTGCCGCCGGCTCAGATGCGGGTCGGCGAGCACGATGTCGGCGGTCGGCGCCCGGCCGATCACCTGCGCCTCCTGGCCGACCCGGAACGTGAGCCCCCGCATCGCCCCGCCCGACACCGTCAGCAACGGCATCAGCTCAGGATGCTCCTCCATGGACAGTCGACCTCCACCCCACATCGCCCCGCGGCGTCAGCCTGCCACCTCACCGTAGTGGCTTGCACCACCGCGCGGTCACCCCCGCGACCCCGGCCGGTCATCTCCCGTTCGCCGTTTCGGACGGCACCTCCGTCGATGCGACGGCTGATCGTCCGCGCAGCGTACGGCGCGTTCGACACCTACCGGCGAGTAATCCTCGGGTCTAGACTTCGGCCATGACCGCTGTACATGTGCCGGGCGCCCCGCTCATCTCCGAGGGTCAATTGGTGTCGACCAGCCCGGCCACCGGCGCCGAGGCGGGCCGATTTCCGCTGGCCACCGAGGCGGACGTGCGCGCCGCCGTCGACCGCGCCCGGGCGGCCGGTGACTGGTGGGCCGGGCTCGGCTTCGCCGGCCGGCGCGACCGCCTCCAGCGCTGGCGCGGCGTGCTCGCCCGGCGGATCGAGGAACTGGCCGACCTGATGCACACCGAGGGCGGCAAGCCGGTCGGTGACGCGGTGGTGGAGATCCTCACCGCGCTGGAGCACATCGACTGGGCGGCCCGCAACGCGCAGCGGGTGCTCGGGCCGCGCCGGGTCCGCTCCCGCCTGGTCCTCGCCGAGTTCAGCGGTCACCTCGAATACCAGCCGTACGGCGTGATCGGCGTGATCGGCCCGTGGAACTACCCGGTCTTCACCCCGATCGGCTCCGCCGCGTACGCGCTCGCCGCCGGCAACGCGGTGGTGTTCAAGCCCAGCGAGTACACCCCGGCCGTCGGCCAGTGGCTGGTCGACAGGTTCGCCGAGGTGGTGCCGGAGCAGCCGGTGTTCCAGGTGGTGCACGGCTTCGGCGCGGTCGGCGCGGCGCTGTGCCGCTCCGGGGTCGGCAAGGTCGCGTTCACCGGCTCGACCGCCACCGCGAAGCGGGTGATGGCCGCCTGCGCCGAGACGCTCACGCCGGTGCTGCTGGAGGCCGGCGGCAAGGACGCGATGATCGTGGACAGCGACGCCGACCTGGACGCCGCCGCCGACGCGTGCGTGTGGGGCGGGATGACGAACGCCGGCCAGACGTGCATCGGCATCGAGCGGGTCTACGCGGTCGACCAGGTCTTCGACGCCTTCGTGGAGAAGGTGGTGGCGAAGGCCGGGCGGCTCACCGTGGGCGCCGACGGCTCCGACCTCGGCCCGATCACCATGCCGTCGCAGATCGACGTCATCCGCCGGCACATCGACGACGCGATCGACCGGGGCGGCCGGGCGGTGCTGGGCGGCCCGGAGGCGGTCCAGCCGCCGTACGTGCACCCGACGGTGCTGGTCGACGTGCCGGAGGACTCGGCCGCCGTGCGGGAGGAGACGTTCGGCCCGACGCTCGTGGTCAACCGCGTCCGGGACGTGGACGAGGCGGTCGAGCGGACCAACGCGCTGCCGTACGGGCTCGGGGGTTCGGTCTTCGGCCGGGCGCGGGCGGTGGCGGTCGCGCGGCGGCTGCGCTCCGGGATGGCCTCGGTCAACTCGGCGCTGACCTTCGCCGGCATGTCGACGCTGCCGTTCGGCGGCACCGGCGAGTCCGGCTTCGGCCGCATCCACGGCGAGGAGGGGCTGCGCGAGTTCGGCCGGCCCAAGTCGGTCACCCGCCGCCGGGCCCGGTCGCTGCTGCCGGCGATGACGTTCGAGCGCACCCCGGCCGACATCGCCCGGATCATCAAGATCGCCAAGCTGATGTACGGCCGGGGCCGCTGAGGCAACGCCTCAGAACAACGTCAGCTCGTCGCGCTCGATGCCGCGCAGCTTGTCGTAGTCGACCACCACGCACCGGATCCCCCGGTCGGTGGCGAGTACCCGTGCCTGCGGCTTGATCTCCTGCGCGGCGAACACGCCGGCCACCGGCGCGAGCAGCGGATCGCGGTTCATCAGCTCCAGGTAGCGGGTGAGCTGCTCCACGCCGTCGATCTCGCCGCGCCGCTTCACCTCGACCGCCACCGCGCCGCCGACCGCGTCCCGGCAGAGCAGGTCGACCGGCCCGATCGCGGTCATGTACTCGCGCCGGACCAGCGTGAAGCCCTCCCCCAGCGTCTCCGGGTTCGCGGCGAGCAGCTCCTGCAGGTGCGCCTCGACGCCGTCCTTGCGCAGGCCCGGGTCCACGCCCAGCTCGTACGAGGTGTCCTGGAAGATCTCCTCCAGGGTGATGCGCAGTTCCTCGCCGGCCTTGTTCACCACCCGCCAGACGCCCGGCGCCTCCTCCAGCCGGCAGGGCGGGCTCATCCAGTTCAACGGCTTGTAGGCCCGGTCGTCCGCGTGGATCGACACCGACCCGTCCGCCTTCACCATCAGCAACCGGGTCGCCGGGGGTAGGTGGGCCGAGAGCCGTCCGACGTAGTCCACCGAGCACTTCGCAATCACCAACCGCACCCGCCGAGGGTAGCCGAGGCCCCGGCGGACGCCGACGAGCGCCACTGGCGTACCGGTGCCATATTGAGATCGTGCTCGAAGTCCTCACCGGTTCCGGTCTGGCCGCCTCGGCGGGCCTGAACGCCTACATCCCGCTGCTGCTGATGGGGCTGCTGTCCCGCTACACCGATCTGGTCGAGCTGCCGAGCGGCTGGCAGTGGCTCGGCAACGGCTGGGTGGTGCTGATCCTCGCCGTCCTGCTCGCGGTCGAGGTGGTGGCCGACAAGGTGCCGGTGGTCGACCACGTCAACGACGTGGTGCAGACGGTGGTCCGGCCGACCGCGGGCGGGCTCGCGTTCGGCGCGGGCGCCGGCTCGGAGACGGTCACCGTGAGCGACCCGGACACGTTCTTCTCCACCCACCAGTGGGTGCCGGTGGTGGTCGGCGTACTGATCGCGCTCGGCGTACACCTGCTCAAGGCCGTCGCCCGGCCGGTCATCAACGCGACCACCGCCGGGGTGGGCGCGCCGGTGGCCAGCACCGCCGAGGACGCGACGAGCGTGGTCATGTCGGTGGTGGCGCTGCTGCTGCCGGTGCTGGTGCTGGTGTTTCTGGTCGCCCTGGTGTTCTTCGTACCGTGGCTGTTCCGCCGCCGCCGGGAGCGGCGCCGCGAGCGCGCCGCTGCCCGCGCGGCCGGCTTCCGCGTCTGACCCGCGCCGACTCCCGAAACCTCTAAAATCGGGGCAAGACACCCAAGGAGGTACGGGAGATGACCGCGTCGTTGGAGATGCCCCGGGTCCAGGAGTGCGCCGTCCGGTCCTGCGCCTACAACCACACGAACGACTGTCACGCGTTCGCCATCACGATCGGCAGCAGCGACCACGCGCACTGCCACACGTTCGTGGAGATGCCGGTGCGTGGTGGTCTCGACCAGTTGGTGGCCCAGGTCGGCGCGTGCTCGCGCGCCGACTGCCGGCACAACGCCGACCTGGAGTGTCACGCCCCGGCCATCACCGTCGGCCCGGACATGGA
Source organism: Micromonospora sp. Mcm103 (assembly GCF_024519755.1). Taxonomy (NCBI): domain Bacteria; kingdom Bacillati; phylum Actinomycetota; class Actinomycetes; order Micromonosporales; family Micromonosporaceae; genus Micromonospora; species Micromonospora sp. Mcm103. The sequence goes on along the minus strand of NZ_JALJRJ010000011.1, from coordinate 11,729 downwards.
CATGGCCGACTGCATGACCTACCAGAGCCGCTGACCCACCCGCGAGGGCGTTCAGCTCAGCGCGTTGGCCTCGCGGATCACTGTCACCAGCTCGTCGATGATGCCGGTGAGCGCGAAGTCCTTCGGCGTGAACACCCGGGCCACCCCGGCTGCCCGCAGCGCGTCGGCGTCGGCGGCCGGGATGATCCCGCCCACCACCACCGGCAGGTCGCCCCGCCCGGCCGCGCGCAACCCGTCCAGCACCGCCGGTACGGCGGCCAGGTGCGAGCCGGACAGCACGGAGAGGCCGACCAGGTCGACGTCCTCCTCCACCGCCGCCGCCACGATCTGCCCGGCGGTCAGCCGGATGCCCTGGTAGACCACCTCGAAGCCGGCGTCACGGGCGCGTACCGCGATCTGCTCCGCGCCGTTCGAGTGCCCGTCCAGCCCCGGCTTGCCGACCAGCAGCCGCAGCCGGCCGCTGCCCAGCTCCCGGGCGGTCGCGGCGACCCGCTCCCGGACCCCGGCAAGGGTGGCGTCACCGGCTGTCCCGACCGCACCGGCCAGGCCGGTCGGCGCGCGGTACTCGCCGTACACCTGGCGCAGCGCGCCCGCCCACTCGCCGGTGGTGACACCGGCCCGCACGCAGTCCAGCGTCGCGGGCATCAGGTTCGCCGTGGTGGCGGCGTCGGCACGCAGCCGGTCCAGCGCCGCCTCGACGGCCGCCGCGTCCCGGTCGGCCCGCCACCGGCGTACGCCGTCGGTGGCCGCCTCCTCGACGGCCGGGTCCACCTGCTCGACCGCCTCGGCACCCGCAGCGGTCAGCGGCGACGGCTCGGTCTCGGTGAACCGGTTGACGCCGACCACGACGTCCGAGCCGGACTCCATCCGGCGGCGCCGGTCGGCGAGCGAGGCCACCAGCGCGCTCTTCAGGTAACCGGTCTCGACGGCGGTGACCACGCCGCCCATCTCCAGCACCTTCTCCAGCTCGACGCGGGCACCGGAGACGATCTCGTCGACGAGCGCGGTCATCACGTGCGAGCCGGCGAACAGGTCCGGGTACTCCAGCAGGTCCGACTCGTACGCCAGCACCTGCTGCATGCGCAGCGACCACTGCTGGTCCCACGGGCGGGGCAGGCCGAGCGCCTCGTTCCAGGCGGGCAGCTGCACGGCCCGGGCGCGGGCGTCGCGGGACAGCGTGACGCCGAGCATCTCCAGCACGATGCGCTGGATGTTGTTCTCCGGCTGCGCCTCGGTCAGGCCCAGCGAGTTGACCTGGACGCCGTAGCGGAACCGGCGTTGCTTCGGGTCCGCCACGCCGTAGCGGTCGCGGGTGATCTCGTCCCAGAGCGCGCCGAACGCGCGCATCTTGGCGATCTCCTCGACGAAGCGCACCCCGGCGTTGACGAAGAACGAGATCCGCTGGACCACGTCGCCCATCCGCTCGGGCGGCACCTGGCCGGAGTCACGGACGGTGTCGAGCACGGCGACGGCGGTGGCGAGCGCGAAGCCGACCTCCTGCACCGGCGTGGCCCCGGCCTCCTGGAGGTGGTACGAGCAGATGTTCACCGGGTTCCACCGGGGCATTTCACGCAGCGTGTACGCGATGATGTCGGCGGTCAGCCGCAGCGAGGCCGCCGGCGGGAAGATGTACGTCCCCCGGGACAGGTACTCCTTGATGATGTCGTTCTGCGTGGTGCCGGCGCAGCGGCTCAGCTCGGCGCCCTGCTCGGCGGCGACGGTGCCGTAGAGGCCGAGCAGCCACATCGCCGGAGCGTTGATGGTCATCGAGGTGTTCATCTCGGCGAGCGGGATGCCCTGGAACAGCGCCCGCATGTCGCCCAGGTGCGACACCGGCACGCCGACCCGGCCCACCTCGCCGGAGGCCAGCTCGTGGTCCGGGTCGTACCCGGTCTGGGTGGGCAGGTCGAAGGCGACCGACAGGCCGGTCTGCCCCTTCGCCAGGTTGCGGCGGAAGAGCGCGTTGGTGGCCGCGGCGGAGGAGTGCCCGGCGTACGTGCGCATCACCCACGGGCGGTCCCGCTCGGGCAGCCGTCCCGGCATCGCGTCGTCCATGGCCGGAGTTTAAGTTACCGTTCAGTAAAAGAGAGTGTGGAAAACCACACAACCCGATGCCCGCGTCGGTGGGCCGGCGTGCGGCCGGCCCACCGTACGGGTCATTCGCTGCGGGCGGTCTCCGGGCCGGTGATCCGTTCCAGCAGCGGCAGCGTGGCCGCGATGACCGCGAGACAGCCCAGCACGCCGAGGGCCACCACAGCGGCGAACCCGATCCCCGGTACGCGCAGGTCGTACTGCATCTGCGCGCGCAGGAACAGGTGCGCGGCGGCCAGTCCCATCCCGACCGCGACCACGGCGACGGTCAACAGCGGCACCGTGCTCTCCACTGCTACCACCCGGCGCAGCAGCCGTACCGGAGCGCCACTGAGCCGCAGCAGGCTGAACGGCCGTTTCCGTTCGCTGAGGCCGGCCGCCACGGCCACGGCCAGGCTGCACCCGGCGAGCACGAGACCGGCCACCACGACGAGGTCGGCCAGCCGCTGCCAGCCCCGCATGGTGTCGGCGAAGTCGGCCTCGAAGTCGCCGGGCACGTTCGGCGCCACGTAGAACGTCGGGAACGCGGCTTCGAGGACCGTCCGGGCCCGCTCCACCGCGACCGGATCCTCCGCCTCGACCGCCACCGAACCCGCCGGGAGTCCCGCGAGGGCAGCCGGGTCCACCGGGGACGACGGCCAGATCCGGTCGGCCGAGGCGGACTCCCGCCAGGGGATCAGGTCCGGCGGCACCTCAGCGACGCTCGCCCCGGCGGCGCACCGCCCGTACGCGGGCGGGATGTCCGCACAGGCGATCACCCCGGAGTCGCGGCCGTCACCGCGTACCGGGTTCTCCCGGACGAGCACCGGGTTGCGGACGCCGGGAGTCGCGGCGAGGTCGGCCAGCAGCGTGCCCGGCACGGGCGGGTCGTCGGTGAGGACCATCGACAGCCGGCCGGCCTCCAGCGACCCCCGGGGCGCCGGACCGCGCTCATACGTGATCGTCCCCATCACGCCCACGGCCACCGTCGTGACGAACAGCGCGAGCATCACGCCGCTCACCGCCCGGAACCCGGCGGACGGGTTGTCGGCGAGCCGGCGCGCGGCGATCAACGCGGCCGGCCGGTTGGCCCGGGCGGCCATCGCCCGGGCACCGACCATGGTCAGCCACGGGCCGCCGGTGAGCAGGCCGACCATGACCAGCAGCAGCGCGGGCAGGAACAGCGCGGTCTGCCCGTCCGACGTGGGCGGCCGGTACACCAGGGCGAAGCCCAGCCCGGCCAGGCCGAGCGCGAGCGGAATCAGCCGGTACACCCGGGGCGGCCGGGGTGTGACGCGGCGGCTGACACCGAGTGGGGAGATCCGGACCCGGCGCAGCGCGACCCAGGCCGCGGCCGCCGCGCCCGCCGGCACGCCGAGCGCCACCAGGAGGGCCTCCGGCGCGCCGATGGCCATGTCGCCGGGGAAGAACGGCATGCCGGTGAACGGGATGCCGGCGAGCTGCCCGCGGAACGCGAAGAACACCGCGAAGCCGGCCGCCGCGCCGGCCACCGCCGCGAGCGCGGCCTCGACGGCCGCGACCGCCGAGATCTGCCGGGGCGTGGCCCCGACCAGTCGCATCGCGGCGAACCGCTGCTCCCGGCGGGCAGCGCCGAGCCGGGTCGCCGTGCCGATGAAGACGAGTACGGGAAACAGCAGTCCGCCCGCGGCCACGCCGAGGATGAGGTCGATCGCCGCCCTAGGCAGCGGAGCCCGGTTGTCGTCGAGCCGGGTGACCTTGCGAACCTGGTCCAGCTTCCCGACCTGCTCCGGGGTGCCGCCGACCAGGACGAGCAGGGTGTCCGGCGAGGTGAGCGCCGCCGGCCCGACGACGCCGAGGTCCCGGCCCGGGTAGCGGTCGGCGAGCTGGTCGGCGGGGGTGGTGGCCAGCAGCTTGCGCAGCGCCGGGGAGGCGTAGTACTCGCCGGGTCCCGGCGCGCGGGGGACGCCGATCGGCGTGGGCGCGTCCGGACCGGTGGCGGCGACGTCGATGCGAACGATCTGATCGCCCCGGAAGTAGTCAAACCGGGTCGACCACAGCAGCGGGTCGGCGGACCCGCCCGCCGTCTCCTGCGGGTACATCGACGCGTAGCGGGTGAGCTGGGCGTCGGTGGCGTTCACACCGGCGAGCGTGGTGAGCAGCAGGCCGGTGCCGACCGCGACGGCGGCGGCGATGGCGACCAGCCGGACCAGCGCCTCCCGGCCACCGGCGACGGCGAGCCGGAGCGCGAGCCCGATCACGAGGCGACCCCGGCGGGGGCGTTGACCCGGCCGTCCCGCACCATGACCTCCCGGTCGGCGTACGCCGCGATGCGCGCCTCGTGCGTCACCAGGACGACAGTGGTGCCCTTCTCGCGGGCGGCCTCCACCAGCAGCGTCATCACCTCCTCGCCGGTGAGCGAGTCGAGCGCGCCGGTGGGCTCGTCGGCGAACAGCACCCGGGGCTCGGCGACCAGGCCGCGGGCCAGCGCGACCCGCTGGGCCTGCCCGCCGGACAGTTCGCCCGAGCGGCGGTGCTCCATGCCGGCCAGGCCGAGCCGCTCGAACCAGCCCCGCGCGGTGCGCAGCGCCGGAGTGCGGCGGACACCGCGCAGCAGCAGCGGCAGCGCCACGTTCTCCGCCGCGGTGAGTTCCGGCACGAGCTGGCCGAACTGGAAGACGAAGCCGAAGCTGTCGCGGCGCAGCGCGCTGCGGTCGGCCTCGCCGAGCGTGTCGATCCGGGTGCCGTCGAACCGGACCTCGCCGGAGTCGGGGCGCAGGATGCCGGCCAGGCAGTGCAGCAACGTCGACTTGCCGGAACCGCTCGGTCCCATCACGGCGACGACCTCACCGGCGGCCACGGCGAGGCTCGCGCCGCGCAGGGCGGGTGTCTCGCCGAACGCGTACGTGACGTCGCGTGCCTCGATCATCGGGCTCATGGCCGTACCGCCTTTCGCAGGGCGTCCAGCCGGGCGCCCGTCGTCTCGATCCACCGCAGGTCCGCCTCGAGGTGGTAGAGGCCGTGGTCGGCCAGCATCACGTCGACGAGTTCGCCGCTGCGCTTGATCTCGGTGAGTTCGCGCATCCGGCGCAGGTGCGCGGCGCGCTGGGTGTCCAGGTACTCCTCGGCCGGGCGGTCGAGCATCAGCGCGAGCACGACCTTGGTGAACAACAGGGTCTGCAGGTGTGGTTCCGGTTCGACCGGCTCGGTCAGCCAGTGCTCCACCTCGGTGGCGCCCACGTCGGTGATGACGTAGCGCTTGCGGTCCGGCCCGGCGCCGGGAGCGACGTCGCCGACCACCACCTTGCCGTCGCGGGCCAGCCGGCTCAGCGTCGAGTAGACCTGCCCGTACGGCAGCGGCTTGCCGCGTCCGAAGAAGGTGTCGTAGTCGCGCTTGAGGTCGTAGCCGTGGCTCGGTTCGCGTTCGAGCAGGCCGAGCAGGGTCAGGGGAACCGTCATGACCAGAGACTACACCGAGTGTATACCTCGCGTATATAGCTGACCCGGCAGTGGAACGGGCTACCGCACGACGCACACTTGACGTCATGGAGAACGAGCTCGCGATTTCCGTGCGAGGGCTGCGCAAGGCGTACGGCGACAACGTCGCCGTCGCGTCGGTGGACCTGGACGTCCGCCGGGGCGAGGTGTTCGCCCTACTCGGCCCCAACGGCGCCGGCAAGACCACAACGGTCGAGATCCTGGAGGGCTACCGGCAGCGCGACGCGGGCGAGGTACGCGTCCTCGGCGCGGACCCGGCCCACCCGGACGCCGGCTGGCGCTCCCGGGTCGGCATCGTGCTTCAGGGCACCGGCGAGTTCGACGAGCTCAGCGTCATCGAGGTGGTCCGGCACTTCTCCGGCTTCTACCCGGGCGCCGACGACCCGGACAAGGTGGTCGAGCGGGTCGGGCTGGGCGCCAAGGCCAAGGCCCGTACGCACACGCTCTCCGGCGGGCAGAAGCGCCGCCTGGACGTGGCGCTGGGCATCATCGGCCGCCCCGAGCTGCTCTTCCTCGACGAGCCGACCACCGGCTTCGACCCGGAGGCCCGGCGCGAGTTCTGGGAGCTGATCCGGGACCTGTCCGCCGCCGGCACCACGATCGTGCTCACCACCCACTACCTGGACGAGGCCGAGGCGCTCGCCGACCGGGTCGGCGTGATCGCCGCCGGACGGGTGATCGAGGTCGCGCCGCCCAACCGGCTGGGCAACCGGCAGGAGGCGCTGGCGAGCGTCTCCTGGATCAACCCCGACGGCACGCCGGGATCGAGGGAGACCGCGACCCCGACGGCCCTGGTGCACGACCTGGCCGCGTACTTCGGCGGCGAGGTACCGGGCCTGACCGTGACCCGGCCGACCCTGGAAGACGTCTACCTGCGGATGATCGGACACTCATGACCACCACGACGAACCCCGCGGCTCCGGTCACCGCCGCCGCGGCCCGGCGGCCCGGCGCGGGCGCGCTGGCGCTGCGCCAGGGGCGGCTGGAGATCACCCAGTTCCTGCGCAGCCGGGAGTCCGTCGTGTTCACGATGGGCTTCCCGATCATCATGATCCTGATCTTCGCGGCGATCTTCAGCGACGAGATCGCGCCCGGGGTCAGCTACACGCAGTACTTCATCACCGGCATGATCGCGACCGGCCTGATGACAGTCAGCTTCCAGAACCTCGGCATCTGGATCCCAATCGAGCGGGACCGGGGCGTGCTCAAGCGCTACCGCGGTACGCCGATGCCGAAGTGGGTCTGGTTCGCCGGCAAGGTGATCATGGTGGTGGTCATCGGCATCGCCGAGACCGTGCTGCTGCTCGCCGTCTCGGTGGCGATGTTCGACCTGGACCTGCCGCAGACCACCACCAAGTGGCTGACGTTCGCCTGGGTCTCCGTCCTCGGCGTCACCGCCTGCACGCTCTGCGGCATCGCCATCTCGTCGCTGGCCCGCACCGCGCGCAGCGGCTCGGCGGTGGTCACCCCGGTCGCGCTGGTGCTCCAGTTCATCTCCGGCGTGTTCTTCGTCTTCACCAGCCTGCCCACCTGGATGCAGCAGGTCGCGGCGATCTTCCCGCTCAAGTGGATGTGCCAGGGGCTGCGCTCGGTCTTCCTGCCGGACAGCTTCGGCGCCCGGGAGCCGGGCGGCTCGTTCGAGCTGGGCACCGTCGCGCTGGTGCTGGGCGCCTGGTGCGTCATCGGCCTGGTGCTCTGCCTGACCACGTTCCGCTGGACCACCAAGCGCGACGGCTGAGGTGTAAGGAAGGGCCCCCTCTTAACGCCTGCGGTAGAGGAAGGGCCCCTTCTTAACGCGCGCCTGGCGGTGGCACACTCGCCCGCATGGCATCGACGCTGACCCGGCGTACCCTGCTCGGCGCCGCCGCCGGCGTGGCCGGCGCCGTGATGGTCGGCGGCCTCGCCGCCAGGCAGCTCTCCGGCCCCCGCCCGGGACCGGCGCCGGCCCTGCCGGACGCCCCGCCCGGCGACGAGCGGCTGATCCGCATCGCGTCCGGCGCGCGCGGCCGCGAGGTGGACTTCTGGACGGCGGTCCCCGAGGGGTACGGCGACGGCCGCGGCCTGCCCGTCTGCCTGGTGCTGCACGGCGCGTCGGCCACCCCGCGCGACTACGGCCGGTTCGGGCTGGCCCGCTTCCTCACCGACGCGGTACGCCGGGGCGCCCCGCCGTTCGCGCTCGCGGGCGCCACCGGCGGGCGGCTGTCCTGGCGCGCCGCCGGTGACGACGACCCGCAGCGGATGGTGCGCGAGGAGGTGCCCACCTGGTGCGCCCGGCGCGGGTTCGACAGCAGCCGGCTGGCCGTGTGGGGCTGGTCGATGGGGGGCTTCGGCGCCTTGCTGCTCGCCGAGACGTACCCGAAGTGGCTGCGGATGGCGGCGGCCTTCTCCCCCGCGGTGAGCCCCGGCGACGCGGTCTTCACCGACGTGGAGAAGCTGCGCGGCACCCCGGTCGGGCTCTGGTGCGGGCGGCAGGACAACTTCCTCTCCGACGTCCGTGCGCTGGCCCGGGTGCTGCCCGAGGAGCCGGTACGCGCCGCCTGGGCCGACGGGCGGCACAACTTCGGCTACTGGGGCACCGTGATCCCGGACGCGTTCGCGCTGATCGGCGCCGCGCTCAGCCCACCCCGGACGTGAACCGGCACCGGACGTGAACCGCCCCCGGCCGCGCGGGCCGGGGGCGGGACGGGCCGGTCAGTACGAGTAGAAGCCCTGGCCGGTCTTGCGGCCCAGGTCACCGGCGGTGGCCATGCGCTGGAGCAGCTCCGGCGGGAAGAACTTCTCGTCGGCGGTGTCGGTGTAGATGTTGCGGGTGGCGTTGAGCAGCACGTCCACGCCGGTCAGGTCGACAGTGGCGAGCGGGCCCATGGCGTGGCCGAAGCCCAGCTTGCAGGCGGTGTCCAGGTCCTCGGCGGAGATCACGCCGGACTCGACGAGCTTGACCGCCTCCATCGCCAGCGCGCAGATCAGCCGGGTGGTGACGAAACCGGCGATGTCCCGGTTGACCACCACCACGGTCTTGCCGATCCCCTCGGCGAACGACTTGACCGTGTCCATCGTCGCGTCGCTCGTCTTGTAGCCGCGTACCAGCTCGCAGAGCTTCATCATCGGCACCGGCGAGAAGAAGTGCGTGCCGACTACCGACTCCGGGCGCTCGGTGGCGGTGGCGATCTGGGTCACCGGGATGGCCGACGTGTTGGTGGCGAGCACCGCGTCCGACTTGCAGATCTTGTCGAGCGCGCGGAACACCTCGTGCTTGATCTCGATCTTCTCGAAGACCGCCTCGACCACGATGTCCGCGTCGGCGGCGGCCTCCAGGTCAGTGGTCGGGGTGATCCGGCCCAGCGTCGCCTCGACGTCGGACGCCTCGATCTTGCCCTTCTCGGCGAACTTCGTCAGCGACTTCCGGATGCCGTCCACACCGCGCTTCGTGGCCGCGTCGTCGATGTCGCGCAGCGTCACCTGCCAGCCCGCCTGCGCCGCCACCTGGGCGATGCCCGAGCCCATCAGCCCGGCACCGACGACCGCGAGTCGACCCGCCATCTGCTTCTCCCTCGCCGTGTTCTGCAACGTCTGGGAGAACCCTACTTAACGAGGGATAAGCCCCGGCTGTCAGATGGCCAGGTCCGGCTCCTCCGGCGCGGTGCCGCGCTCCACCTCGACGCCGAGTGCCCGCAGGTCCGCCACGAAGTCCGGGTAGCCCCTGTCGACGTGGTGCACGTGCGAGACCTCGGTCAGGCCGTCGGCACAGAGCCCGGCGATGATCAGGCCGGCGCCGGCCCGGATGTCGGTGGCGCGTACCGGGGCGCCGGACAGCCGCTCCCGGCCGCACACCAGGGCGTGGTGACCGTCGGTACGGATCTCCGCGCCGAGCCGCATCATCTCGTTGGCGAACATGAACCGGCCGTCGAAGATGTTCTCGGTGATCAGCGAGCCGCCCTCGCTGACCGCCGCCAGCCCGATCGCCATCGGCAGCAGGTCGGTGGCGAAGCCCGGATAGGGCAGCGTGACCACGTCGACCGCCCTCGGGCGGTCGTCCATGCGTACCCGGAAGGCGTCGCCCCGGGTCTCCACCAGGCCGCCGGCCGCGACCAGCTTGTCCAGCGCGACCTCCAGGTACGCCGGGTCCAGGCCCGTCACCGTCACGTCCCCACGGGTCATCGCGGCGGCGAACGCCCAGGTGCCGGCCACGATCCGGTCCCCCACCGTGGCGTGCCGGACCGGGCGCAGCTCGGGTACGCCGACGATGTGCAGCGTCGACGTGCCGGCCCCTTCGATCCGGGCGCCCATCCGGTTCAGCATCGTGCAGATGTCGACGATCTCCGGCTCCCGGGCCGCGTTGTCGATAGTCGTGGCGCCCCGGGCCAGCACCGCCGCCATCACCAGGTTCTCGGTCGCGCCCACGCTCGGGAAGTCCAGCACGATGTCGGCGCCGTGCAGGCCGCCCGGCGCCTCGGCGATGACGAAGCCGTGCTCACCGGAGATCTCCGCGCCCATCCGGGCCAGCCCGGCGATGTGCATGTCCAGGCCGCGCGAGCCGATGGCGTCGCCGCCCGGGTGCGCCACCCGGACGTACCCCCGGCGGGCCAGCAGCGGACCCAGCACGCAGATCGACGCGCGCAGCCGCCGGACCAGGTCGTAGTCGGCCTCCGCGCCCGGCTGCTCCGGCACGTCGATGAGCACCGAGCGGGACCGCGCCACACCGCCGTGGGCCACCATCGGGTCGACCGGGTCGTCCGGCCCGAAACGTACGCCGCAGCCGAGCCGCCGCAGCACCTCGCCCATGATCGCGATGTCGGTGATCCGGGGCACGTTGGTGATCATGCTGCGGCCGGGCGCGAGGAGCGCGGCGGCCATCAGTTTCAGCGCGGAGTTCTTCGCACCCACCACGTGCACGGTGCCGGCGAGCCGGGCGTCACCGCGTACCCGGATGACGTCGACGTCGTTGACCGCCGGATCTCCCGCGTCCCCCGGCCCCACCGGGCTCGGCCGGGCCGGGATGGTCAGGTCCGGTATCCGTAGGCTGTGCGTCATGGCCGTCCACCTCACGCGCATCTACACCAAGGCCGGCGACGCCGGCATGACCAGGCTGAGCAACAACGAGCAGGTGCCGAAGACCGATCCGCGTATCGCCGCGTACGCGGACGTGGACGAGTGCAACGCCTCGATCGGCGTCGCGCTCGCCCTGGGGCAGCTCTCGGACGAGCTGCGGGCCGTGCTGGAGTCCGTGCAGAACGACATGTTCGACGTCGGCGCGGACCTGGCGACGCCTGTCGAACCGGATCCGAAGTACCCGCCGCTGCGGGTGACCGAGGAGTACGTCGAGCGCCTCGAGGGCTGGTGCGACGAGTACAACGCGCGCCTGAGCAAGCTCGACTCCTTCATCCTCCCCGGCGGCACCGCTGGTGCGGCACTGCTGCACGTGGCACGGACGACCGCCCGGCGCGCCGAGCGTGCGGCATGGGCGCTGGTCGCACACGACCCCGATCGGACCAGTCCCCTCCCGGCAAAGTATCTCAACCGGCTCTCCGATTTGCTCTTTATCCTGTCAAGAACGGCAAATCCGGACGGCGACGTGCTATGGGTACCGGGCGGGAAGCGCTGACCATCGGCGGCCTCCATCACGTGGAGGTCTGGGTACCCGACCTGGCGGCGGCCAGTCGTTCCTGGGGCTGGCTTCTCGGCGAGCTGGGCTGGACGCTCTACCAGGACTGGCCCGCCGGCCGCTCCTGGCGGCTCGGCGCGACCTACATCGTGCTGGAGGAGTCACCCGCGCTCACCGGCCGCACCCACGACAGGCGCGCGCCCGGCCTGAACCACCTGGCCTTCCACGCCGGCCCGCCGGCCGCCGTCGAGCGGCTGGTCACTGCCGCCGGAGAGTACGGCTGGACGCTGCTGTTCCCGGACCGGCACCCGTACGCCGGCGGCCCCGACAGCTACGCCGCGTACCTCACCGACGGGCAGGGGTACGAGGTCGAGCTGGTCGCGGAGACGTGAAAAGGCCGGCACCCCGTTGGTTCGGGGTGCCGGCCTTCAGCTTGTGTCTGTTACTTGTTCGTCTTAGCTGTTCCAGTGCTGGGCGACGAGGTCGGCGGCCTGCTGTTCCCACTGGGCGTAGTGGTCGGGGTAGGCCGACACCTGGACGGTCTGGGCGGCCTTGGTCAGCGGCATGTCCTGCCAGCCGT